>JAEZOA010000165.1 GCA_023441625.1 Bacillota bacterium | reverse complement strand
AAAACAAAAACTGGAATAAACCCTTGATATTAGGCTATTCCAGCTATTTTCTCGAACTTTTTTTTAGCTGTTTTTATTCCCTTAAAAACTTTTATTTTACATTATTTTGCTTCATGAATTTGCCGTGTATTTTATATTGATTAGCAAGCTCTACTATAGCTTTCCTTCTCTCCAAGCTCATTTGCCTCCCTGTAGGGTTTTGGTAATCTGGTATGGTATACAAAAACTTGATATTGTCGTTTTCCTCTAGCTTTTTCTTTAATACCTCTGGAATTAGCCCATCTTCGTCCATATCAATTTCCACAAACTTTGGATAAAATGGTTTAAATGCATTTATAGCGGAAAGATATGTTGGACTTTCGCACAGAACCACATCCCCTTCATCAAGAAATACTTTTGCTGATAAATCAAGGCCTTGCTGAGAACCAGATGTAATTAATGTGTCATCAACCACTGTCGAAATTCCCTTCTCTGCCATAAGTTTAACAATAATTTCCCGAAGTCCTATATGACCCTCTGATATTGCATATTGCATTGCCTTAGCACCATCACTTGATAAAATTTCATCACATATTTCTCTCATTTCTTCTACGGGGAATGTTTCTTCGGCTGGTAGTCCACCACCAAAAGATATTATTTCATTTTCGCCTGTTAGCTTTAGTAGTTCTCTAACTTCAGAAGCTTTAGCAGATTCTGTTCTCCTTGCAAACATATTTTTCATAACTTATCAATCCTCTCTTATAAAAATGGGTTTATATTTATTTCAGTTTCCATTGAATATTTGACTTTATTAACATTTTTAGAGCATTTCTTTATGCCAGAAATCAGCTTTGAGACACCTTCTCTTATATCCCCCTCCTTCGGATAGGAGTAATTTAATCTAAGATAATTATCAGGAATATTTAATTGAGGATAAAAAACATCTCCCGGCATGACTATCACTCCTTGTTCACCTATATCCTTTATCAATTCATTCATTCTTATATTATTCGGAAGCCTAAGCCAAACAAAATAGCCACCATTTGGAATAAATATCTTTATACCTTCTATATCACATTTATTTAATTCACTTATCATTAAATCTCTCTTTTTTTTGTATTTACTTCTAATCATATCTAGATGAGGACTTAGGTGTCCTTGCGAAACAAATTCATGAATGAAATATTGTGAATGAGTATTTGTCTGTATATCTGTAATTTGCTTAAACTTAATAAAGCGATTAATAATATTTTCACTTGCTACAACATAACCAACTCTTAAACTAAAGGATATTGTTTTAGAAAACGAACTCAAGTATACTACATAATCATTACTATCTAAGCTTTTCAAAGAAGGTAATGGATGTCCACTAAAGTATAGTTCACCATAAGGATTATCCTCTAAAATTGGGATGTTATAGTAGTAAGCAAGTTTTAACAGTTCTTTTCTTCTTTTCAGGCTCATCGTCATGCCTGTTGGGTTGTGGAAATCCGGCTGAGTGTATATAAACTTTGGTCTGTACTTTATTAAACAGCTTTCCAATATATCTAGCCGTATACCATCCTCATCCATTGGTATTCCTATTAATCTAGCGTCATAGCTTTCAAATGCTTGTATTGCTCCAATATATGTTGGTTCTTCAACTAAGACAACATCTCCAGCTTCTATGAGTAGCTTAGCAAAAAACTCGATTGCTTGCTGTGAACCTGATGTGACCATTATTTGCTTTGTACTCGCATTAATACCATTTTCCTGTAGGTAAGACTTAATAGTTCCTTTTAGCTCAAGGCAGCCATCTACTGGTGTTGGCATGAATACTTTTTCTTTATACTTATCAATAAGCTGGTTCTGAAGCTTTTTCACCAGTTCCAGTTCATAGGTGTCCTCTGAGGACACTCCTGATGCAAAGGATATCACTTTTCCCTTTTCGAATACAGATAAAATACTGTTTATTGTAAGCTCATTTGATTTATTAACTCTCTTGCTTTCAAGCTGGCTCCATCTAAGTGGTGGTATATACATTTTTTCTTGTTTGCTATCCTTTGATAAAGGTGCAAGAACTACTGTCCCACTACCGACCCTTGATTCTACTAGGCCTTCTGCTTTCAACTCCATATAAGCTTTAATAACTGTACTTCTATTTACATGAAGTTTTTCACTTAATGTCCTTTCAGCTGGTAATATAAAGTTAGCTGGGAGCTTGCCTAAAGTTATCATATTCTCTATCTGTTTTTTTATCTGTAGATATATTGGAGTTTTAGATTCTCGATTAATTAATATATCCATGCTATCAGCCTCCATTCGTACCATGTCTATCACCGATAATAGCTAATACTATCACTACTCCATAAACATTGTTCAGTAATTGGTACCATCCAATTATATTGTACTTCATTAATTTTATAATGAAAACACCCAATTAATAATTTATTGGACCATCCAATTATTTTCATGTTTACCGCCGATAATATACCACTTCTTAAAGTGTGTGATAATCGGCACTACGATCCTTGATAAAGAAAAAAAGACAGTCTAAGAGTAGTGTTTTTAAACATTACTCCCAGAAAGCCTTATTATTTTGCATTAACATAAGCAATGCTGGCTTGCCAACTTGCGTTTTTAGACAGTTAGTATTATTTTAATAATCTTATTTTTATTAAACATTGTTTAATATTATTCACGTTACTTGATATTGATATATCAAATATTATTACTTTTGCTTGCCTTTTTCACACCAATTATTATAGGTAATGCCACAAAACCACCAATTAATGCCGTTATCAGCTGTGGCCAACTAAATAAAGTAACTAGTTTCTCAGCAAATTTAGAAAAATCAAAAATATTTATGAATAACCTAATTGAAAAGAACAAGAAAACAAACTTCAGACCTGCTGCGCAAACCACTCCAATATACTTGTTTTTTTTATAAAAGAAGTAAAATACCAATACTAAAATTACATTTGACACCGCAATAACTGGTGCAAAAGGAAGCAGCGCTGCTGCAATCGGTGCATTATTACCGATTAGTGATGTAAATGGTGTCAAAACAGATATAGCTATACCACCACCAATTCCTGCTGTTATTGCAGCAACTAGCAGACACATATTCACTAATGGACCCACAATAAAACTGTTGTTTGGAAGGCTTCTTCCAACCATTTGAATTACAACTACTACTGCTAGTAATAAAGCTGTTCTAGATAAAACTCTAATATTATCGCTCTTCATTCCAACCTCCATAAACTTAGTTAATAAATATTGTACTCCCATATTACTCTTTTTGCGATACAACTACAAATTATCTCTAAAAAAATAACAACATTTAATATACCACAATACTCCTTAAAGTAACATTAAAATTGCTTATAATATACTATTTTTAACATATTTTACATGCCATTTTATATGCTATTTATTAAAATGGCATTAAACTATAGACTTTTATTTTCAAAAGTAGCATAATTAATCTATATTTCTAAAATTCAATAATTGCAACTATCTATACATTAAATTAGTTGTTAATAAATAAATAGTGAAGGGAGTAATATTAATGAATATTTCTATTACCAAAACTACAAATCCGAAACAGAAACCTGACCAGAATGATTTAGGTTTCGGGCAATATTTCTCTGACCATATGTTTATTATGGATTATACAGAAGGAAAAGGTTGGCATGATGCCAGAATAGTGCCTTATGCTCCTATTGAACTAGATCCTTCAGCAATGGCTTTACATTATGGTCAAGCAATTTTTGAGGGATTAAAGGCCTACAGAACCAATAATGGCGAAGTGTTACTTTTTAGACCAGAAAAAAATATGCAAAGAGTAAATAACTCAAATAAACTTTTGGTTATTCCTCAAATTGATGTTGATGATGGTGTACAAGCTATTAAGGAACTTGTTAGAGTTGATGCTGATTGGATACCAAGTGCACCAGGCACCTCACTTTATATTCGTCCATTCATATTTGCTACTGATCCAGCTCTTGGTGTAAGACCGTCATACACATATAAGTTTGTAATCATACTCTCACCTGTGGGAGCATATTACAAGGAAGGCATCAATCCTGTAAAGATATATGTAGAAAGTAATTATGTGCGTGCCGTCAGAGGTGGTCTTGGAGAAGCAAAAACAGTTGCTAACTATGCTGCCAGCTTAAAGGCACAGGTTGAAGCTAAAGAACAAGGCTATACTCAAGTATTGTGGCTAGATGGTGTTGAGAAGAAATACATTGAAGAAGTTGGAACAATGAATGTATTCTTTAAGATAGATGGAGAGGTTGTTACTCCTGCCCTAACTGGTACAATTCTTCCTGGAATAACTCGAATGTCAACAATTGAGCTTTTGAAGAAAGCCGGTATTCCTGTAACTGAGCGCAGAGTAACAATTCAAGAAATTTATGATGCACATGCAGCGGGCAAGCTAGATGAGGCATTTGGTACTGGTACTGCAGCAGTAATATCACCAATTGGAGAATTTAGCTGGGATGGTAAAGTTATTAAGGTAAATAACGGTAAAATCGGAGAGTCTGCTCAAAAGGTTTACGATACCATTACAGGCATTCAATGTGGAGATATAGAAGACACTTTCGGTTGGACTCAAAAAGTATAACCATTATATTAATTACAACCTTTATAAAAAAAGTCTCATTTTTCTGAGATTAAACGGAGCTGGGCACTAAATTTTTCATTTTAGTACCCAGCTCCGTAAAAAATTGAGGCCTTTTTATTAACATAAGCAATGTTGGCTTGCCAACTTGCGTTGTTTATTTTATTTTTCACTTATTAACGCTTTTTTATTTTTGTTAGCCACTACAGATGCCACAACACTTCCAATCAGAATAGTAAAAATTACTGCTAATGATATTCCAATAGGAATCTTTAAATCGAAGACTGTTATAAATAGCTTTATACCTGTATAGGTTAATATCATTGCAACACCGTATTTTACATACTTGAAGTTTTCATTCAAATTACCAAGAAGAAAATACATGCTTCTTAGTCCCATAATTGCAAATAAATTTGAAGTATAAACTATAAATGGATCTGTTGTAATGGAAAAAATTGCAGGAATTGAGTCTACAGCAAATATTATATCAGTGAATTCTATCAATATCAGAACTGCAAACAATGGGGTTGCATATAATATTTTATTCTTTCTCACAAAGAATTTATTACCTTCAAGTTGGTCAGTAACAGGTATTAACCTGCTAAGAACCTTTATTATTTTACTATTTTTTAAATCTTTATTTTCCTCTTGCTTAAATACCATTTTAATACCACTAATAATAAGAATTACTCCAAAAACATAAAGAATCCAGTGAAATTTATTTACAATAGTTACCCCTAATAAAACAAATATAAACCTTAAAATAAGTGCTCCAAATATTCCATAATTTAAAACTCTTCTTTGAAATTCTTTCTGAATTCCAAAACTTGAAAATACCATAACGAATAAAAACAGGTTATCTACACTTAAGCTCTTCTCAATAACATATCCTCCCAAGAACTCCAGCGCCTTCTCCTCTCCAATAAAGAAAAGAACTCCCACATTAAAGACTAAGGCTAGACCTATCCAAAATGCTACCCATTTTAACGCTTTCTTTGTTGACATAAATTAGCTCCTCCATTATATTTGTGTTAACTACCTTTATTGCTATCTATAACAACGCAAGTTGGCAAGCCAACATTGCTTATAAAAAAGACTCTGAGACTGAAACATATACTGTTTCAGTCTCAGAGTCTCACGAATTGTGGATATAACCGGGCACTCAAGCCGTATTGACGGTTATTCCTCTATAATTACTACAGATCGTTACTCCCTCTATATTAAGAATTCTTTTTAGTGTTCATTATATCTTTATATTAAAGTAATTTATCAAAGAATAATCTTTTTAGTACCACTATTTTAATATGAACTTTATAAACGTGTCAATTAAGTCCTTGTTAATTTTATGTTAATTACCTAATTACCTAATTACCTTAATTACCTTAAAAACTTTCTTAATTATATATATTTATGTTTACTTTAGTTTATACTCTTTTTTTATGTATTTATATCTTCTGTTTTTTAAATCTTTTAAAGCATATTAATTCTGTATAGTTATAATACATATCACAAACGTATATATTAAAAATGGGTATTTTGTATAAATCTTGCTTGAGTTACTTAACATAAGCTAACGGAGGTAGAATTGAATATTTTTTTGTTATCTTCCTTTATAATAGTAGTATCAAGTCTATATATTAGTAACAAAAAAAATATTATCACTTACATAAAAAAAAGCATAATACCTTTATTTGGAATATTATTTATAATAGCTCTAATAGTATTCCCCAGGGTAGCTGTAGCATCGGCCTTAAAAGGCATTGAACTCTGGCTTAATGTAGTGTTCCCATCATTATTTCCTTTTTTTGTTGCTTCTCAATTACTGAGCAAATCAGGATTCATTAGTATATTCGGTATATTATTAGAACCAATAATGCGCCCACTTTTTAATGTCCCCGGCTGTGCATCATTTGCACTTGCAATGGGCATTGTAAGCGGTTATCCTGTCGGTGCAGTAATAACATCTGACTTAAGAAAACAAGAGTTAATAACAAGAGTTGAGGCAGAAAGACTGTTAACCTTCACAAACAACTCTGGTCCTCTATTTATTATGGGTGCCGTTGCTGTAGGAATGTTAAAGCTCCCAAAAGCAGGTTATCTACTATATTTAAGTCATATTGCCGCATGCATAACTGTAGGATTAGTTTTTAAATATTATAAAAGGCATGAAAGTAAAAAAATAGGATCAACAATAAAAATGATACCAAAAGTAAAAATCGAACTTAAAAAAATGAGAAATACAGATATGAATCCTTGGACTCTATTTGGAGATTGTATCAAAAACTCAATATTTACAATACTAACTATAGGAGGATTTATAATATTTTTTTCTGTTTTAATAAATATAATGCTTTCAAGTGGAATAATCGCATGGGCAGGTGATTTAGTAGGATTTCTATGTAAATTAGGATTTGAAGGAAAAACTGTAGAAGGCTTGCTTTGTGGAATATTTGAAATTACTTCAGGAGCTAATCTAATAAATCTAGCAGCAGGAGATCTAAAAATTAAGCTCTGTTGTGTAAGTTTAATCATAGGATGGGCTGGTTTATCGGTACATACTCAAGTAATGAGTATTGTAAGTAATTCAGACATAAGAGTAAAACCTTATATTATAGGAAAAGCAATGCATGGAATAATTTCTGCGGTCTATACCTTCCTTGGGTATTCAATATTCAACAAATCACTTATGTTAGAATCTACTGTTTTTTTAAACAGTTCTACTAAGTATATAAATGATTGGAGTAATATTTTAAGGCTTTCTCTGCAAAATATTGTAATAGTATCTATAGTAATAATATGTATTTCAATCTGCTATATATGTTTTGTAAGTATTAATCCCAAAAAAACTACGCTTGCTACAGAGAAATGTCAACGGCGAAAGCCTTAATGTACTAATAATTTCACTTGATTTCACTAAAGCTTAAACTACTTTAGCTCAGATCTATTAGTTCTAATAACATCGGTTGCATCTGTCAAAATTTCTTCAACCTTATTAAGTACACTATCTGCATACTCACGAGCTCCTAATCGTATCTCACGTGCATTCTTCTGAGCACTACCAACTATCTCATTAGCCTGCTCATAAGCTTTTTTAGTAATCTCATGTTCATCAACTAATGATGCTATCTTATTTTCGGCATCCTTTAAAATATTATTTGCTTCCTTCTGAGCTTCGAGCAATATTTTTTGACGTTCCTCTTTAACCCATTTTGCTTGTTTAATATCATCTGGAAGCTTAAGTCTCATCTCCTTAATTACTTCTAGGACCTCTTCTCTGTCAATTAAGCATTTGCTTGAAAAAGGCACGCCAGAACTTCTTTCGACTAAATCCTCTAGAGTTTCCAGTACCGTTAATATTTCCATATTATTAATCCTCCCTGGGTTCTTTTACTTTAAATTTACTTTTTATTACCTCTTCTATACACTCCGGTACGAGACCTTTAATGTTCCCTCCATATCTAGCCAACTCTTTTACCATACTAGAGCTTAAATAAGAATAATTAACATTAGACATCATAAAAAGTGTTTCAATATCTGGACATTGATTCTTATTTAGTAATGCCATCTGAAGCTCATACTCAAAATCAGTTACTGCTCTAAGTCCTTTAATTATAACATCAGCCTGCTTTTTTTTAACAAAATCAACTAGCAAGCCTGAAAAAGATTCAACTTGAATATTTGGACAATCCTTAACTAACCTTCTAAGTAAATCTACACGCTCTTCCATTGAGAATAAGGGTGTTTTATTATGGCTAACTAATACTGCAACTATAAGTTTATCACATATTTTTGATGCTCGCTCAATAATATCTAAATGTCCATTTGTAACTGGATCAAAACTTCCTGGATATATAAATGTTCTCATTTAATTCATTCCTCAATTAATTTTTTATCAACTAACCATCCACGAGTCATTCGCCACTAATTACACGAGCAGCGACACGCTTCCGACAACGATTTCTAATATCAAAGAGCTCTTTTAAAAAAAGTGAGCTTTGTTTTCCCGTAAATCTGTATTTTCGAAACTATGAGCGTTCCAATTTCATTCGGTAGTTCATCCTCTATATCTGTTTCTGCTACAATTAAAACTCTTTCGTCTAAAACACCGTTTACTTCAAGTTCATGCAATATTTTAGGCACAATTTCACATTTATAGGGTGGGTCTAAAAAAATTATATCAAATTTTTTACCTTGATGGGAGAGTTTTTTTAATATTAATTGTGCTTCGCCTAAAAAAACTTCGGATTTATCTAATAATTTAGTATGCACAAGGTTTTTTTTGATTATTTCAATACTTTTCTCACTCTGGTCCGAGAACGTTGCACTCTTTGCCCCTCTACTTAATGCTTCAATTCCTAAACTACCTGTACCTGCAAACAAATCCAATACATTAGAATCGGCTATATATGGAGCTATAATATTAAACAAATTCTCTTTTACCCTATCCGTAGTGGGTCTAGTTCCCATTCCTTCTAGAGTGTATAATTTTATACCCTTTGAGCTACCAGAAATAACACGTAGAATAATAATCCCTCCTGACTTTACGCCTCTATGATAACGTGACCTTTTCACCAAAATACTCTGCTAAATGTTTCTTCAATTTAATATTCTTCTTTAGACCTGGGTCGTCGATAATCATTTCCTTTGCACAATTTTGTGCTAGCTTTAAAATTTCTATATCCTTATACAGATTGGCAATTTTAAGTTCAGGTATGCCATGTTGCTTTGTTCCAAAAAAATCTCCTGGACCTCTTAATTCTAAGTCTTTTTCAGATATGACAAAACCATCGTTTGATTGTGACATTATCTTCATTCTCTCCCTTGATACCTTAGAATTTGATTGATTAAATAGCAAACAATAGGACTGAGTGTCGCCTCTCCCTACTCTCCCCCTCAACTGATGCAGCTGAGCCAATCCAAATCTTTCAGCATTCTCAATTACCATAATAGTTGCATTTGGGACATTTACACCCACCTCAATAATTGTAGTTGAAACAAGAATACTTATTTCACCTGAAACAAAGGATTTCATTATAGACTCTTTTTCAGATGATTTCATTTTACCATGAATTATTCCAACCTTTAAATCTTTAAATACATTATTACTAATATCTTCGGCAGTAACCACAGCTGAAGCCGCATTAATTTCCTCTGATTCCTCAACTAAGGGACATACTATATATACTTGCCGTCCCTCATTTACCATTTTCCTAATAAAATTATTTATTCGATCCCTCATGGCTTCGTTTACCGAATATGTTTTTATTGGTTTTCTGCCTGGGGGAAGCTCATCAATTATCGATATATCTAAGTCACCATATAATATAAGAGCAAGTGTTCTAGGTATTGGTGTTGCTGTCATTACCATTACATCTGGGTTTTGACCTTTTTGAGCAAGAATGGATCTCTGTCTAACACCAAATCTATGCTGCTCATCAGTCACTACTAGTCCTAGCTTTAAGAATTCAACTGTATTCTCAATTAGAGCATGTGTCCCGATAATAACATCTATACTACCATTTCTCAGCCCATCAAAAATAGCCATCTTTTTCTTTTTGGGTTGACTACTTGATAGCAACTCAACTGTAATGCTATATTTTTCAAATAGATCTTTAACAGATTTATAGTGCTGCTCAGCTAAAATCTCCGTTGGTACCATTAATGCACCCTGGTAGCCACACTTTACTGCCTTAAATAAAGCCAATACAGCAATAATAGTTTTACCCGAGCCCACATCTCCCTGAACCAATCTATTCATTACATTTTCACTTTCCATATCCTTCTCAACTTCTTTATATACTTTCATCTGAGCTTTTGTTAGGCGGAACGGAAGAGACTCAATAAACTGGTCCTGCTCTTTTATTTTAGTATATTTTATACCTTGCTTTGAATCTGTAGCAAGGCTCTTATATAATAAAAGACCTAATTGCAGCATAAATAATTCTTCAAATACTAATCTATATCTAGCTTTTTCTTTATTCAATACAGATTCAGGAAAATGTATTTGTTTGAAACTAAACATTATATCGGCCAAACTATACCTTTCTTTTATAAAAGAAGGAAGCAAATCCTCAACTTGAACGTTTTCTAAGCTTCTCAAAGCTTCTTGCATTATTGCTCTTAATATATTCTGCCCTAAATTTTTTGTTGTAGAATAAATTGGAACAATTCTTAGGCTCTTCTTTAATTGATTATTGTCAACTTTTTCAAATACAGGATTGATTATTTGTATTTTACTAAGCTTTCTTTCCACTTTTCCATAAAATATATAATTAGCTCCTATTGAAAATGAGTTCTTTATATAATGCTGATTAAACCATATACCAGTTATCTTGCCAGTACTGTCTTGAATAGAAACCTTTGATAGTGTCATTCCTCTCCTGGGTCTTGCTTCATTTACATTTGAAACTATGGTACCCTCAAAGGAACACACTTCACCATCTTCTAAATCTGCTATATTTTTAATTATGCTTCTGTCCTCATAATCTTTTGGATAATGTGTGAACAACTCAAGAATAGTATATATTTCAAGCCTTTTAAACAGAGATAATCTTGTTTCTCCTACTCCCTTGACATACCTTATAGATTGTTTTTGTAAATCGCCTAACGCTATCTCTCTCAAGGCAAAACCTCCACGACTTGTATTAAACCTATATTTTTAACATAGAAATTATTGTATCATATTTTCTTTTATAGTAACAGCTATACAAAGTCCCTATATACTTTGCTATGTTAGTTAAGTACTTATAAACGCAAGACGACACAAGACATTTTGGTTAAATGAAAAAGTAAATTCTAGCAGAAAAATATAAAAGTAAATGCACAAGAAAACTCCATTTAAAGAGGCTTGTGCATTTTATTTTGATGAAAATAGTTGTATAATTATACCGTGTTAGGGA
>JAEZOA010000076.1 GCA_023441625.1 Bacillota bacterium | reverse complement strand
CTTCCGAAGATAATCGAAAATTCAACAACATAGCAGGTCGTTCTTTTATCACAACTCAGTCTATCAAAAAGTTAAAGAAACACCTTAAAGTCTGGGCTCTTGATACTAATGGCTGGAAGCTTCCTGGCAGTGATAAAACCTATGATATTTCAACTCTTGACGAAATGATTGATAAAGCAACTAAAGAAGAAAAAGCCCAAATTATTTCAAAAGTCTTTTACAAAGAACGCTGGATAAAGGAAAATGATTTTGAGCAGCGATTCATTGTGACGTATTCTATCAAATACAGGGATTATCAACGAAGAATCAGAAATTCTCAGATAGAACGTGCTCAAAAGCTAATTGATGATAGCCCTAAAAGCATCGAAATATGCAGACAAAACGATTACAAAAGATTAATTCACAAAACAGCTTGTACTTCTGATGGCGAAGTTGCTGATAAGAAAATATACAGTATTGATAATGAAGCAGTCCTTAAAGAAGAAGCTTTCGATGGCTTTTATGGGGTATGTACAAGCCTAGAGGATAATGTATCTGAGATAATTAAGATAAATCATAATCGATGGGAGATTGAAGAATGTTTCAGGATTATGAAAAGTGAATTCAAGGCAAGACCTGTTTTTTTGAAGAATGATGACCGCATTGAAGCTCATTTCATCACATGTTTTATATCATTAATCATTTACAGGCTACTCGAAAAGCGTCTTAACGAGGAATTTACCTGTCATGAGATTGTATCCGGGCTTAGGGATATGAACCTCTTTGAAGTTAAAGGTGAGGGCTATGTTCCTACCTATACGAGAACTCATTTTACCGATGCTCTTCATGATGCTTTTGGATTCCGAACTGACTACGAAATTGTTTCTACACAAAACATGAAAAAAATTTTTAAGCAAACGAAAAACTAAAAAACATTACGCACTTTTTATCAATTAAGAGAAATCCTGTATGCCACTGTTTCCAATGGCTTACAGGATATTTGCCTTCTACAACTGTCAAACTCGGGATTATAACACAATTTTATATTATTTAAAGAATTATTTACTACTTTTCCTTATTTTTTATCAATACCTTTTTTATCAATATGCTCCAAATTACTAAGGATTATGAAACATCAAATTATAGCCCTGTAAATACAAAATGGAGGAATAAATCTCCTCCATCAAATTATAGTCAAAAATATAAAATTATAACATTTTTAAGACATTATCAATTGCTTGTTGCACCCTAGATTTATCAAAGGGCTTAACAACAAAATCCTTTGCGCCCATTTTGATTGCATCAATAACCATGGACTGCTGCCCCATGGCAGAAACCATGATAATTTTTGTATTAGGACAGGCCTCTTGTATTTCTGATATAGCTAATATCCCGTCCATTTCAGGCATTGTTATATCAAGCGTAATTATATCAGGTTGATGTATCTTTACTTGCTCTATTGCTTCATATCCATTTGAGCCTTCCCCTACAACTGAATAATTTGGATTTTCTTCAATCATTCTCTTTAATAAAGTTCTCATAAATACTGCATCATCAACAATTACAAATTTAATTTCTCCCATTAGATATGTCTCCTAATTCATACATCATTAGTGATAAAGCAACCATTCCCGCAGTTTCTGTGCGAAGAATTCTGGGGCCGAGAGTAATTTTCTTTATACCTTGAGACTCAGCTAGTTGTACTTCCTGCACGGTAAAACCACCCTCCGGGCCAATGAAAATTGAAGCGTTAGCAACATCAGAGCATCTTTTTACTAATTCTTTAAACCCCAAAGTACTCTCTTTTTCATAAGGCATTACTGATAAATCCATCTTTGAAGCTAAACAAATAGCCTCATTAAACTTTATTGGCATAGATATTTTAGGGATTATTCCCCTGTTACATTGTTTTGCGGCCTCAACAGCAATTTTTTGCCACCTTGAAACCTTATTTTGCGCGTCCTTGCTAGTATTAATTTTGGAAATACATCTATCAGTTAAAACCGGGACTACCTCATTAACACCAAGTTCAACGCACTTCTGAACAATAAACTCCATTTTATCCATCTTTGGAAGTCCTTGGAATAGAGTCACCTTTAAAGCAGTTTCAGTATTATTTTTTTGTTTATCAATAATGATAGAACTAATGCAATCGCTACTAACTTCGTTTATTTCCGCAGTATAATCAAAACCGTCACAGCAAACCGTAATAATATCACCTTTTGCGGATCTTAAAACTCTCTTGAGATGCTGAAAATCTTCACCAATAATTATAATCCTATTCTCAGTTATCTGCGTACTGCTTACAAAGTATCTTGACATTTGAACACCATCGCTACCCATTCACCCATTTCCAGAGTCTCTATACATGACAGTCCATTATTCTTGCATGCATCTAATACGTCTTGTTTTCTTTCTTTAATTATACCAGATGAAATAAAAATTGAGCCTTTTTTTAAATAATATGGTATAAATGATGACAAGTCAATAATTACATTAGCAATTATGTTTGCAACAATAATATCATATTTATTCTCATCCTGCTTCAAATCAGTTAAAACCCCACGAAAAGCACTGATTTTAGAATTTTCATTATTAATCAAAATATTTTCCCTTGCAACCTGAACTGCTACATCATCAATATCAACAGCTTCAACCTTTTTAGCTCCAAGTTTAGCTGCAATTATAGATAATATGCCTGTACCACAACCAATATCTAAAACATGAGTTTCATCTCTCATATGTTTGTCTAAAAGTATAGAACACATTTGTGTAGTCTCATGAGTTCCAGTTCCAAATGCCATACCAGGGTCCATTTCAACAACTATATCACTCGGTTGTACTTCATACTCCTCCCATGTTGGCTTAATAATAATTCTATCAGTAAGCTTAAAGGGCTTATAGTACTTTTTCCAGGAAGTTGACCAATCTTCATCGTCCACTTCACTAAAGCCATCAAAACCTGTACCAACATTTAGAAACTGGGAAATATTTTCTAACCCGGCATTTACTTTATTTATAATATCAGAAATCTCTAAACCATCCTGAAAGTATGCCTTAATAACAACCTCATCTCCAAGTGATGCAAGAAACTCATCGTCAGCATAATCCAATGTATTTGGCTTTAATATTTCCTTTCGTATATCAAAGGGATCCATTATTGCAACACCACCAGCTCCCATTGAAGTAAGCATCTCAGAGACAGCATCACTTGCCTCATCAGTTGTGTTTACCCGTATTTCATACCATTTCATAAAAACCTCCATGCCCACATTTGGGCTCAAATAGTAATGAAAAAATTACATGGAGGTTGCGGTTTATTTTTGTTTTGCATCTTCTATTTATCACGCTAGTCCTCCCAAATCTTTACTTGAAGGCATCCTTCATTTTATCAAAAAACCCTTTTCGTTGTTCATGTGTATCATCCCCACTAATCTCTGCGAACTCTCTAAGTAAAGACTTTTGTTTTTCAGTCAATTTTTTGGGAACCTCAATATTAACTTTAACATACTGGTCTCCACGTCCGTTACCTCGCAAGGATGGAATTCCTTTTCCTTTTAGTCTAAATACTGAAGCAGTTTGAGTCCCCTCTGGAACAGTATATTTAACTCTTCCATCTAATGTAGGTACTTCTATCTCTGCACCTAACGCCGCTTGGGTGAAGGTAATTGGCACATCACATACAACATCGTTACCTTGTCTTTTGAACAGTGGATGCGACTTAACTCTTACATTTATTAACAAATCGCCACTTGGACCACCTTTAGCCCCAGGATCTCCCTCGCCTCTTAATGAAATAGTTTGACCATCATCTATTCCGGCTGGTATATTTATTTTAATTTTTACATTATTTCTAAGTTTACCTTTTCCGTTACATGCTGGACAAGGATCTGTAATTATTTTACCTTCTCCTCTACATACATCACATGTTTTTGAATTTATAAATTGACCAAATGGTGTATTTTGTTTCACTTGCACCTGACCGCTTCCATTACAATGCTTACAGGTGTTAGCTTGTGTACCAGGCTTTGCACCTGACCCAGTACATTTTGAGCACACTTCCATTCTGCTGATTGAAATTTCTCTTTCAACACCAAATGCAGCCTCCTCAAAGGCTATTTCAACAGCATATTTTAAATCTGCACCCTTTTGAGGGCCCTTTCTTGCTCTAGATCTACCACCAAAACCTGAACCTCCAAAGAAGGTTTCAAAGATATCACCAATACCACCAAAATCAAAATCAGATGAGAAGCCGCCAGCTCCTCCACCAAATCCACTAGGATCAACTCCAGCATGACCAAATTGATCATATCTGCTTCTTTTTTGTTCATCACTCAGAACTTCATACGCCTCGTTAACCTCTTTAAATCGTGCTTCTGCACTTGCATCACCTTGGTTAACATCTGGGTGATATTTTTTTGCCATAACCCTATATGCTTTTTTTAACTCTGCATCTGAAGCGCCTTTTGGGACACCCAACACTTCGTAATAATCTCTCTTCTCAGCCATTTCAAATCAACTCCCATCTTTTTACCAAAACAACTCAAAATATGCCAGAGCTAATTATGATCTAATAAAAGTTAGCTTTGGCACAAACATTTTTGCTCTGATTCTATCTGTTAATACTATAGGGGCTAATAAAGCCCCTATACATTATTATATATTTATTTGTCGTCGTCAACTACTTTGTAATCTGCATCAACAACATTGTCATCTGGTCCATTACCTGGCTGAGCCTGATGTCCATCAAAACCTGCAGCATTTGGGTCAGCCCCAGGAGCACCACCAGCTTGTTGATAAATTTTTGAAGAAATATCATAGAAAGCCTGTTGTAATTCTTCAGTAGCCTTTTTAATAGCCTCTATATCAGTTCCTTTCAAAGTATCTTTTACCTTGTTTACACCAGCATCTATCTTTGCCTTATCATCAGCGGTAACTTTGTCCCCAAGGTCTTTTAGAGATTTCTCAGACTGATATATTAAAGAATCTGCATTGTTTCTAGCATCGATTTCTTCCTTACGTTGTTTATCTTCAGCAGCAAACTTTTCAGCGTCTTTAACTGCCTTATCAATATCAGCATCTGATAGATTAGTTGATGCAGTAATAGTTATTTTCTGTTCATTTCCTGTGCCTAAGTCTTTTGCTGAAACGTGAACTATACCATTAGCATCTATATCAAAGGTTACTTCGATTTGCGGAACACCTCTAGGCGCAGATGGAATACCTGTAAGTTGGAATCTACCTAAGCTCTTGTTATACTGAGCCATTTCTCTTTCACCTTGAAGAACATGTATTTCAACACTAGTCTGACCATCAGCAGCTGTTGAGAATACTTGGCTCTTCTTTGTTGGGATTGTAGTATTTCTCTCTATTAACCTAGTACATACGCCACCAAGAGTTTCAAGACCCAAGGACAATGGAGTAACATCTAAAAGTAGTAGTCCAGTAACATCACCAGTTAATACACCTGCCTGAATAGCTGCACCAACAGCAACACATTCATCAGGGTTTATTCCCTTAAATGGATCCTTGCCAAGATATTTCTTAACTGCATCCTGAACAGCAGGAATTCTTGAAGAACCACCAACTAATAATATTTTGTCAATCTTATCAGGAGTAAGTCCTGCATCCTGCATAGCCTGCCTTGTAGGACCCATTGTATTTTCTACCAAATCTGCTGTTATCTCATCAAACTTAGCTCTAGTAAGTGTTACATCTAAATGCTTTGGTCCTGATGCATCAGCAGTAATAAATGGTAGATTAATGTTTGAGGATGTTACACCTGAGAGCTCAATTTTAGCCTTTTCAGCTGCTTCCTTTAATCTTTGCATTGCCATTTTGTCGTTTCTTAAATCAATTCCATTTTCTTTCTTAAAAGAATCAGCTAAGAAGTCTATAACTCTTTGGTCAAAGTCATCTCCACCAAGTTTATTATTTCCATTTGTTGCTAAAACTTCAAATACACCATCTCCAATTTCAAGTATAGATACATCAAAGGTACCTCCACCTAAATCGTAAACCATTATTTTTTGGTCATGTTCTTTATCAAGACCGTATGCAAGTGCTGCAGCTGTAGGTTCATTTATTATTCTAAGCACTTCTAATCCTGCAATTTTACCTGAATCTTTAGTTGCCTGTCTCTGTGCATCACTAAAGTATGCTGGAACAGTAATAACAGCTTGTGTAACTGTTTCTCCCAAATATGCTTCTGCATCTGCTTTTAACTTTTGAAGTATCATTGAAGAAATTTCTTGAGGTGAGTACTTCTTTCCATCTATTTCAACCTTACGGTCTGTTCCCATATCTCTTTTGATTGAACTGATTGTTCTTTCAGGATTTGTTACTGCTTGTCTTTTAGCAACCTGTCCTACCATACGCTCACCAGTTTTTGAAAAAGCCAGAACTGATGGAGTAGTTCTATTACCTTCTGGATTAGCGATAACAACAGGTTCGCCACACTCCATTACTGCCACACATGAATTTGTGGTACCTAAATCTATACCAATTACTTTTGCCATAATCAAACATCCTCCTTAAAATAAGTCTATTAATTTAAATTATTTAAAATTATTAATTTGCCACTTTTACCATACTGTGTCTTACTACCTTACCCTTCATAATATAGCCTTTCTGGAATTCCTCTATAACTATATTATCACCTTTTTCTTCATCCTCAACATGCATTACAGCATTATGAATTTCAGGATTAAAAGGATTGTCTACTGCAATAATTGGTTCGACGCCAATTTTCCCTAAACACTCCATTAGTTGTCTCATTACCATTTCAACACCATCTCTGAGAGGGTTGTTTTCCATATCCTCAGCAGCTTTTAATGCTCTCTCAAGATTGTCAACTACTGGTAATAGTTCACTTACAGTTTCTATGGCAGAATCAAGACTGAGAGCTTCTTTTTCCTTTATTGTGCGTTTTTTATAATTATCAAATTCAGCAGCAGTACGTTGAATAGTATTTAAATAATCCTCGCATTGCTGTGTTTTTTCCTCAAGCCTTTTCTTTAGCTCCTCGATTTCAGAATCAACTAAATCACCTGAAACCACTTCACCTTCTCCACTACAATTACAGGATGAATCTGAAGCACAACTACACTCAGTCGTTTTGCCATTTTCATCTATTTGGTCTGTTTTTAACTTTTCCTTTTCATCTTTTGAATTCTTATCTTTTTTCATTACTCAGTAATTACCTCCTTATATTTTCATACAACAACACTCATACTGCAACATCTGCAAGCCTATAAGGCTTTTTTATACGAAGATTACCAAAGTACAAAAGTAAACTTCGAATTATCCATCACCCAGAAGCTTTAAAATCTCCTGATTAATTTTGTTCCTAATAAAATTCAATGATGAAACCACCTTTGCATATTCCATCCTAGTTGGTCCTATAATGCCTATCGTACCTATCATATGATCTCCAACACTATAAGATGCTGTCACTAAGCTGCAACCCTTTATACCATCAATAATATTCTCATTTCCTATTTGAATTATTATATCATTATTGTTATACAAGTTATTTACTAGAAGGTCTGAAACTAATCTCTTTTCATCAAGAATGTTTAAAAACTCTTTTGCCTTCTCAACCTCTTTAAATTCAGGGAAATTCAAAATATTTGTAGTACCTTCCAAATATATCTCAGGTTGATCAATTGTCTTTATTAAGTCTTCAATGCCGTCAAGTATTGGTTTAATCAATCCATAAGGCAAAGATGTCAATTGCTCCATTTCGCTACCAATAATATTAGATTTTAGCATCTCAAGTGTAAAACCCTTGAGTTTTTCATTTAACATGTTAGATACTTGTATTAGAAAATCTGGCGTGATTTTATCAGAAATCCTAACTAAACAATTTCTAACAATATTCTTATCTGTAACTATTATAACAAGTGCTTTGTCTTGCTCAATTGGAACAACCTGCACTGCTTTTAAGGTGCATTTGTTAGTATGTGGAGTAACAGCCATGGATGTATATTTTGTAAATTTTGACATTACTATCGAGGCATTTCTGATTAATTGGCTAAGCTCGTTTATTCGAATATCCATAGCATTCTTAATCTTTTCAATGTCAGGCTCGGAAAGCTCATCAATTTGCATTAACTTATCAACATATAGTCTATAGCCCTTATCAGATGGAACTCTTCCAGCAGAGGTATGTGGTTGTTCTAAAAAGCCCATTTCCTCTAAATCTGCCATTTCATTTCTAATAGTAGCTGAACTTAATCCAAGCTCGTGCTTTTTGGCAATAGTTCTAGACCCAACAGGCTCTGCCGAGTGAATATAGTCATCAATTATCGCTTGTAGTATTCTTAGTTTTCTATCGTCAAGTAGCACTTTAACCTCCTCCGCGTGCTTAGCACGCTATATAATACCAAAATAAGACACTCGTAGCTTTTAAACGTGAATAGAATAATGTATGTAGCAAATGTATTCTTCACGTTGTTAGCACTCTATTTCGTTGAGTGCTAATTTATATACTAAAAATAACATCAGCATTTTTTTTTGTCAAGTACTTTTCAGATATTTATTGCAATTTTCCCATAGGAAATTGTTTATACCTCTAGCCATTTTTTCACAAAATAACCTTGCTCCACCCTTGAAGTGGAGCAAGGTTCTTTTTGTAATATATTTTCTCAATTCAAATTAATTTATACTAATCTATTGTACTCCACCATCTAGCTGCTCCATATTTTCTGGAGTTGCAAATCTGCCAGTCTTTGCTCGATATATTTCAAAGTAGTATACAATTGTAATATATCCTGCTAAAGTCGAAACAATAGAAGACATTACAGTTCCTACTATAGGGAATAAACTTAAAATTCCACCGCCAACACCTGCACATAAGGAAATTAACAGTGTAATACCTAATATAGGCCAAAAGCTTCCTTTTACTTGTTTAAAGGAGTTCTTTAAACCCTGAATAATCCCAGTGTTTTCAATACAAACTGCAGGAAACCATAAAGACATATATATCATAAGTGCAAAACTACCTACACAAAATGCTAAAATAAAGAGCACCATCAATAGTATTCCTACAACTGCATTAACTAGTGAAATTATAACTGCTGCGATTCCTATAAGAATAACAAGTACTAAATACACGCCTATTCCTATAGCAAAATTTAGCAAAATAAATTGTACATATCTACCTATGTATTTAGACATACATTGAGTAAAGTCTCCAAGGGTTGCCTTTCCAGTCTCATATTTCTTATTAATCATTCCATATGTAGCTGGATAAACTATAATACTAATAAATATTGATATTAATCCTCCTACAAGCATACTTATTATAAATGTTCTTCCATACATACCAAGGATTAAATCAGGTATAGAACTATTACCATTAATAAAATCCTGAATTACACTCTCCATATTGCTCATGTTCGTGAATAAACTGACACTTCCAATACTCATTACAATTGCTGGAATTACCATCGATATCAAAAGTGGCAAGGAAATTAAGAAGTTTTTAAACGTAAATCTAAATGCATTTTCTAGATACTTCATAAAATTACCTCCTAAATAATTTTTAATAATAACGTTATAAGTTATTATTTATATATGAATTAACAAGACTATTATAACTTGCCATTACATGCTGAGTTGTGGAATTCTTCGCAGAATTAATATCCAAATCATCAATTGTTTTTATTGGCAGAATACTTATTGGTGTCCCAGTTATAAAGGCTGCATCAAAATCAGGCAGTAAATCTATCCCAATAAGAGTTTCAATTACTTCATAGCCTAAATTTCTACATACATCCAAAACATACTGCCTCGTTATACCTTTTAGTATATAGTCATCAGGAGATGTATATATCTTATTCCCCTTAACAAAAAATACGTTTGACTTTCCACCCTCAGTTATTTTGCCATCATCATTAACTAAGAGAACCTCAAAAACACTTTTTTCTTCTGATATTCTTTTAATCTCTTCTTTATAGTTTGAATGAATGATCTTTATGTTTGGATTGTATCTCTTTAAATTAACAGTGCAACAGCGTATACCATTATCATATTCCTGCTTTGTAGGATAATAGAACTTATTTATAAAGACTAAAGTATTTTGCTCAGCGCCGCATTGAAGAACTATTACTTTTATATTGCAATTAATTAGTGAATTTTGCTTACAAACCTTCTGTATTTGATCTTTAAGGTCTTTTTTTGGTAATTTAATTTCATATCCTGATTTACTAATTGAGCCTTTTAGCCTTGAATAGTGATCTTCATAAAAAAGTGGAACTCCGTTTATAATTCTAATAACTTCATAAAAGGCTAAATATTTATCACTTGTGTACATATCCAAATTTTCTTTGGATAAAGTTTCTCCATTAATTATACATATACTACCTATATTTTCTTCATATGTCATTGTTATACCCCTTTTAAACAGTTTGTAAATAGTTAAATATTAACATGTATTTGAGATTATTTGGTATAAATTTTATTCAATACAATTTTAATTACATATGTCTTTATTGTCAATAATATAAACGAAACATAATTTAGTCAATTTCATCTAAGGATAAATTAAAGCTAGGAAGAAACTTATCCATAAAATACGAGACTTCCTCTAACCCGATATCCTGTATCGTTTCCAATATAGATTCACTAGCCTTTTTAAACTCATTATTTCCAGCCTTAACTTCTTCAATACATTTAATGTAGGCAGAAATCCTGTCAGCAGCCTTAACAAGCTTCCAGCAGTCTATATCCTCTGGATTTTTGAAAAATAACGAGTAATATTCATCAGCCATTTCTTCTGGAAGCATTGATATGATTTTTTCCTTAGATATATCCTCAATATCCTTATAAATTTTGCTGATTTGAGGATTATAATATTTAATTGGTGTAGGCATATCACCAGTTATTATTTCATTACAATCATGAAACATTGCCAAAATAGCAACTCTCTCAGGATTTATTTCACCATTAAAATAGGTGTTTCGTATTACAGCCAAACCATGTGCAATAATAGCTACCTGAAGACTGTGTTCTTGTATGTTTTCAGTATAAGTGTTTCTCATCAGCCCCCATCTATTAATGTATTTCATCCTAGATAGAAAGGCAAAAAAATGAAAGTTGTCTTTACTCATATTATCCCCCTACATCCAATAAATCTCTTCAAAGCAACTTTGAGCAAAAGAGTCTGTCATACCTGCTATAAAATCTATAACCTTTTGAGCATTGCCTTCGGTCTCATCATAACCCTTGTCAATAATAAAATTATAGAACATTCTATATACTTTATTTTCACTAAATTGAAGCTTAGGTATATCAGTGACACTGTCAAGCAAGCAATCAAATAGGCCTTCAAGGGTATTCTCAGCAATTTTTTCATAGCGAGTTATTTTATCGGCTTTGTATATAAGTCTTACATTTTCATTAATAAGCTTTTCAAGGGCATCGCCTTTTGATGGACTAAGAGCAATAGAATCTTTACCGTAGCTGTTTTCTATTAAATCGCACACTAGCGTATTAATAATTTCTCCATTGGAATTTCCCAATTCATTTCTTATCTCCTTTGGAATGTCTTTCATATCCATAAGGTTTACTCTAAGAGCATCTTCAATGTCCCTGCCTACATAAGCGATTTTATCAACTAGTCTTACAATACACCCCTCAACTGTATATGGCAGACCAATGGGATTGCTAATATTATTCAGATAATCAGGTGTTTTAGTTAAATCCCTGTGCAGAACATATTCATTGTACATTTCTCCACAATGAGATACTATACCGTCCTTGACCTCAAATGTTAGATTTAGTCCGCAGCTTTCGTGTATTTTTTCTTTTGAAATTCTTGTCGCTAATTTTTCGACTACCCTTAGACTATGCAATTCGTGCTGAAAACTCTTTGAACTGTCAATTTTTTTCATACACTTATTTAGCACGCGCTCGCCGCTATGTCCAAACGGAGCATGCCCTAAATCATGCCCTAGTGCTATTGCATAAGTTAGGTCCTGATTCAAATTTAAGGTTCTGGCTATAGTATTAGCTATTGAACCGACATTTAATACATGTTCCATTCGAGTGCAGATATGATCATTTTTAGCATTAAAAAAGACCTGAGTTTTATGCCTTAACCTTCTAAAATCCATAGAATATAAAATCCTATTTCCGTCTCGCTCATAATCAGTTCTTATTGGACATTTTCTTTCATCTATTAATCTACCAAAAGAATTCATGCTTTTTGCTGCAAAAGGACTTAAAGAATTCTCTTGCTGTTCTCTTAGCTTTCTCCACTCCATAGCACACCTCCAGTATAGTTATATTCAATATAGATACCTGCTATCTATAAGGCCGGGGACAACTATTTCCTCGTTATAATATATCATAAAACTACATGAAAGTATGTAAAAATAATCTTTTTATAGCAAAAATCTAAGATTAAAGTAAACTATTTTACTTTAATCTTAGATTTTTTTAAAATTAGTATTGAGATTTTTTACTACCTCTACCACTTAGGAATAATGCAATACCTCCAGCAATTAATGCAATCGGGATAAACACATTAGGGTTTATAATGTCTGTTATCTGGCTCAATAAACAGCAGAACATAAAAAACGCTCCAACTCCGCCAACTATTAAGCTTGAGATAAGTAGTCCTTTTTCCCTTTTTGAGAATATGTACATCTGAAAGAGTCCTACTGCTACAGCTATAATGTAAACAGGCCAAGTATACTCCGCAAAGTTCCAATCAGTCACTACTTCAAACATAAATAAAAGTCCTATTGTAGTTATTATACCGCCAGGTATCAATAACCCCGGTTTTGAGCCTGAAAGAAAAAATCCGAGTTCAAAGCTTATTCCAACAACAAGTACTATAAACACCCAGAAATCATATGCTTCAAACTCTAATATTCTAACATTAAATACTGCTTTTAACACAAAAATAATTATACCAATTATAATTAGAAATAAACCTACTAAAGAGCTGCCTTTTTTCATACTTAATTCCTCTCTGAGTCAGTTATAACTCCATTAATAATTACCACATTTATTATACATATGTTAATTTAATTTTGTCTGAAATAATATGTATTATGTGTTCATTTTTGCAGATACTATGTCTATTAGCAATAATAGGAAATTGTAAGGAGTGGTTATGTGAATAAAAAAAAATTCAAGGTAATTATAAGTATTATTACTTTAATCATAAATTTGTATTGCCTTTTTATTTTTTCCAACATGTATAATTCACATTATATACCCACAATGCCTAAAACTGACATAGCCTCGATATTGAGAAATCCAGAACTTAGCCAAGAAGACTATTCACTTCTATACTCGCAAACCGGCTTATCTAAAATAGCAATTGATGAGTTGCTATCTCAAGAAAATGGGTTAAAACAAATATTAGATTTTCAAACTAATTATTATACAAAGCAGAGGATTTATATTGAAAAGCTAAATTTTTTTACCTCTCAGGAGAATTTGATGGTTAGCAGTGCAAATACTAATAAAGACTCTAAAATAGCACCTTTAAAAAATGGAGACATTCTGTTTACAAAATCTACTCACACGTTATATTGGAGACATGGTCATTGTGGAATTGTAATAGACGCCAAGAAGGGCATCACTCTAGAATCCTTAGAACCAGGTACAATTAGTATGCTACAAGACATTTCTAAATGGGAAGCTTATTCCACCTTGAAGGTTATGAGATTAAAGAATGTTGAGCAAAAAAAACTTGATGAAATAGCCCAATACGCAGCCAAAAATCTAATCGATATAGATTATAGCATCTTTGCATCAAAAAAACACAAATTGGAACCCAAAACAGTAAATTGTTCTCAAATAATTTATCAGGCTTTTATTCATTTTGGTTTGGATTTAGACAGTAATAGCGGTATATTTGTTACACCTGAGAATATAGCTAAAAGCAAGCTCTTAGAAGTTGTGCAGATATATGGCTTTAATCCTGAAAAGGACTGGTAGGCCATTGCTACATTTAACAACAACGCAATTTGGCAAGCCAACATTGCTTATGTTAATTAAAAATTTGGTTGCGAACATAGGCATCGCGCAACCCATACTACTATACTACAAATGTACTTAACACAAACATTAGCGCCGACACTAGCATAGCAGAATAATCCAACACGTTAAAATGATATCTTTTGTAACCGCTATTTTTCTTCCTTACATTAAAACCTCTTAATTCAGCTGATATTGCCCCACCTTCAATACGTTTAACAGATGAAATAAGAAGCGGCACACATAATGGCAATACAAGCCTCAGCTTTTTAATCGGATTTCTTGTATCAAACTCAACACCTCTCGCTGTCTGAGCTTCAATAATACCTTTCAATTCATTTTCAAATATAGGTATAAAACGAAGTGCTGTAATAAATGCAAAGGTATACTTGTATGGGATATGAAGCTTTTGTACAAGTACATTTGTCAAATCGGTCATTTTAGTAACAGTAAGCATCAGAATTAAAGGCATAGTTGCTCCAACAAGCCGAAGAACAAGTAAAATAGAAAACTCAAGCCCTGTATCTGTAATATAAAGATTTAATGGCAAATTTATAATTTTATCACCAGTTCTGATTAAGAGTATTTGAATCAGAAATAATAAAATACCGATTTTTAATAATGTTGATAATAGTGATACAGTCTTTTTTCCGATACCAGCAAGACATCCAATTACTATATTTAAAGCAATTATTGCAACTGCCATTAATATTTTGCCACTAACAAAGCTGCTTATACAAAGTAATAACGCAATTAACATTTTTGTCAATGGATTTAGCTTGTGTATGATAGACTCACCCTGTGAATAATCTAAAATACCTTTCATGACAAACACCTACTCTCTATTTTGTCAGTCATTTCATCCAATGTTATAATACCTTGAAAATCTTCCCCTAGTCTTATTGCTAGCTCAGCAATTTGTGGAGGAGCTAGTGATGCGCTCTCTAATACTTGTACATCTAGCATAACATTTTTGCAGGTATCATCTGCTAAAATGTTTCCTTCCCCAAGAACAATAACTCTCTTTGCAAAATCAGTTACTAGCTCCATATCATGGCATACCATTATTACTGTAGTACCATTTTTATTTAGTTCAGCTATAACACCCATTATTTGCATACATTCTTTATAATCCAAACCTGTTGTCGGCTCATCAAGCACCAGTATTTCAGGTGAAAGTGCAATTATAGATGCAAGTGCAACCTTCTGTCTTTCTCCCCTGCTTAACGAGAAGGGATCCTTGTCTCCTAAAAGTCCAAAGCTCTCAATTGTATTGTTACATCTCTTCTCAATTTCAGCTTTGTCTGTAAAAATACATTTTAAGCCAAAAGCAATTTCTTCCTTCACAGTATTTTGGCAAATTTGTCTGTCTGGATTTTGAAACAGAAATCCAACGTGTTTTGCAAGCTGGCTGGTTTTTGATAGCTTTGTATCTAAATTTGTAGCAATTACATTTCCAGAGGTTGGCTTTAAAAGTCCATTAAACAATTTCATGAGAGTAGTTTTGCCAGCACCATTTCGTCCAACGATTGCAACAAACTCCCCCTTTTCTATTGAAAAACTTATATTATCAAGAATATTTTTTTTATCATATGCAAAACATACATTTCTAAATTCAATCACTAATAAACCTCCATTGAGCCCTATGTATAAAAATTTTTTAACAAACTAGCCACCACTGGTACAGTCAACTAAAATAACACTTTTAACCATATTTACAGCCTCATTAACATTAATAGGCACAGCACCATTGTATAATTTTTTCTCAATCAAATTGTTTGCTAAGGATGCTACTCTAGGACAATTTACGCCAATTTGCTCTAGTGCTGAAGTATCCTTTAAAACCTCCTGTGGAGTTCCATCTAAATAAATACTTCCATCATTTATTATTAGCAAACGCTTTGAAAACTCGCTTAGAAGCCGTATTTTTTGCTCAACAACAATAATGGTTATACCCATTTTTTCATTAAGCATCTTAAGCATATTAAATATCTGTAAACTACTCTGTGGGTCCAGTTCTGCAGTTGGCTCATCAAGCACCAGAACATCTGGCATTAACGCTACTACTGCTGAAATTGCAACCTTTTGTTTCTGCCCACCGCTTAAAGTACTTATATTTCTATAGCGTAAATCTTCGATGCCTACCATCTTAAGAATATCCGTAACTCTTTTTTCAATTTCGTCGTGTGGAACGCCAAAATTCTCAATTCCGAATAGTATTTCATCCTCAACTACCGAGGAAACCATTTGTCCATCAATATCTTGAAAAACACTCCCCACAGTTAATGCCAGTTCTGAAGGTGAGGATTCAACAGTATCTAGTTCATTGATATTTACTTCTCCATAAAAATCCCCTTCAAAATGATGAGGTATTACACCATTTATAGCATAGGTGAAGGTAGATTTACCAGCTCCGCTATTACCAATAATACCCACAAAATCACCTTTTTTAATTGTGAGATTTATATTGCTTAATGCATTTTTATGTCCTTTTTTGTACTTAAAAGAAAAATTCTTGAATTCAATCATTTTTGTCACGTCCTAATGCCAATTTTAATGGAACATATAATATTTGAACAATAATAGAATTTAAAACTGCTGTAACTAAGATAATGCCCAAAAACACACCTATTGGAATAGTTGTGACACTCGCTCCTGCATAAAAAGCAGCATAGAGTATAGCTATAAAAGCAAATCCGCTTGCCAACGTACTAAGAAAAGTACCAATTATAGGCTTCAATGAGAATTTTTTTATTTGCAACGGAAGATAGATTATTATTGCCATAACAATTGCGCCGATAGGTTCGCTGATAAGATTTATATATGGCGTTCCAGGGAAAACCTGACATAAAGCCCCTGCTAAAACACCAATAATAATTGCTTCAATGAATTTTGGCTTTATCAAAAGAATAGCTAAGCAATACATTGCTATAATGAAATTCGGTTTCATCCCTGTAAACATAATTCCTACAACAAACTTAAGTACTGCGCCGACAGCCAACAAAACACCTACTAAAATTACATCTGAAATTGAAAGACCTGCTTTCTTTTCCTTTAACACAACTCTTTTTTCCATATAAAAACCTCCACAAATAAAATATAAGTAGAGGTTTAAAGTTTTATATTATTTAATTAATAATTCAAGCTAGAAAACTTGAACTACAACAAGCAACAAACCGAAGTTCTTGCTTTAATCTAATCTCACCTAATCTCGTCTCTTCTCATCTCTACTTGTAATGAATATAGCATTAAGGACGGGTTTCTGTCAATATGCTAAAAACAATATTTTTTTCCATGTTTTTCAATAGCCATATCGTAAATACCCCATTGTTCGTCTTTATATGAAAAATCATTTTCCTTATATCTTTCATCAATAAAACCAACGTTCTTATAACAGTAATGGGCTGACGGATTATTGTCATAAACTCCTAATGTGATTCGAGATACTTTCAAAATCTCAAAAGCATACTTTATTGCTAAAGTCAGCATCTCTTTTCCATAGCCTTTACCACGAATTTCTGAATCAACTATAATAAACCCAAAACGTATACTTTCCTTCTCATAGTCAGCCAATCTCATTAAAAAATGTCCTACAGGAGTTCCTTTTTCATCGATTGCAGTCATAATCCAGCCATTTTCATCATTATCATAATTTTCTTTGTAAAGGATAAGCTGCTCTTCTGTTAGTGGGTATTGAAAATTACCAGCACACCACATTGCAAACGACTTTTCATCTTTAATCCATTTTATAATGTATTTAGCATCACTTGATTTATATGGTCTTAGTCTTAACATTTTGTCCCCTAAGCCTCTCTTAACCTTTTTATTTATAATCAGGCAATATATTCAGAACGCTTGTTCTGTTTGTTTTTGGTATGTTTACGGCAACACCGTACCTATTATTTCCATCACGTCTTTCAAGTTTTTAACTGACATAGTAATTTCCATACTCAGCTTGCCTTGTTCTAACTTTATATCATTAAAAATCATTTGCTTTGGGTATCTGTTCTCAATTACTATGCTTTGCTGCTGTATATCAACGTAATAGTCAATTTTATCGGAAGTTTGAAGCTGTTTCAAAATAACCCTGGAGCCTATTGGTAACTTTCCGACCTTAAATCCTGTAACAACAAAATTAATTCTGTTGTCTACTATTGATGGTTTAATTTCCAAAGCATATTGGGTCGGTATTAGATTGATAAGTTTGCTGTCAAGCTTTATTACTATGTTTTCCTTATTTATCTTAGTACTATATCCACTTATTTCAATAGCATCAGCACTTTTTTCATAATTCTGTATTGCTATCGCTATTAGATCATTTAGCTCTTGTTCATTTATTTCTAGCGAGGCTTTTTTATTAGCACTTAAAAGCACGCTTTTATATAATTGAGCAGTCTTCTTTGTTTTAAAATCATCCAAACCTTTATAAATTTCTGGGTCTGGTTTTTCCAACTTTTCATTGGAACTTATCAAAAATAAACCTGCTAAAATTATTAATATAAATAGTGATAGAAATACAACAAATCCTCTTCTTTTCATATAAACCACCATTCTGCCTGCTTCTTGGCACTTGTAAATATTATATAACTATTAATATAGTATTTGCACTTCCTGACTTTTACAATATTTACATTCTAACAGCAAATTAAAAATTGGTCTAATCCTTGCATGTTCATAGGAAATATTTTACTCTATCTCTAACCATTTTTTAAAATTAATAGCTACTTGACTAGTAAATTCTTCTACAAAGTCAGGGGTAAAAACAGCAGATGGCCCAAAGTCATTCTCAATATGCCAGTCCCTGTTTCTAATTATAAAATCTGAGATATCTCCTTTTACAATCCCATAAACATTGTCGTATACTTTTATAGGACATTCTACCATTTGGTTCCATACTGTTTTGCTCCAGTTGGTATGCTTAAAAAGCCATATTCCAGCTAAAGCTATTTCATGCCTATAGGCTGGAAACCAATTACCTTCCTTGTAATTCTCAATAAAATTATGCATAGGATAAGAATCCCAGTAATAGTCTAAATAAAGATGCAGTAAAATTCCCTTATTAAAATCATCATTTAAATCCATATTTAACGCTAAATCTCTTAAGACATCAAGCCTCTGCCCCCTATCTCGGAAATGGGTTTTATCCTTTTCCTCTCTACTGCAAACAGAATCAGGAGCAATATTTCCAATCCAAAATTCCACAGAAGCATTTGGATTATATTTATATGCTGTCAATAAATGTATCATTAAAGAAGGCATCTTCCACCTCAAAAAAAATTAATTTTCTTTTCACTACTTTTACATTTTACATAAAAATATGAAACAACTCAACTCCGTATTATGTGTATACTGACAATTAAAATTTTATCTGATAACAATAGAAATCAATTCCTCTTTCTTATTAACAAACTCTATCGTAACAGCATATAAATTCTTATAACTTCAGTGCAACAATTTTATTAATTGCATGATAATGCCTTGGAGCACCTGGATGCTCATCTTCAAGAACAAATGTTTTGAAACTTAATATCTTCCAATCTTGATAAAATTCTTTTAGTTCACCCTCATTGGCCAAGCCAACAGCAAATTCTTCTATATCAGGAGATGCTGGTACCTCATTAGTAAAAATCTGAATAATATGTATCCCTCCAACATTGGTATGCTCTTTAGCTTCTTTAAGAAATTTATACCATCCTTCTTTTTGTACAAAATGAAGTGTTCCATATGAAATAATTAAATCATATTTTTCATTCCATGGATAAGTACATAAATCTTGTACAAAAGCATTTAAATTTAATTCACTTTTAGAAATAATCTTTTTTACCTTAGCAATAGCATTTTCCGAAATATCAAATGCATTTACTTTTAAAAACCCATTCTTAGCTAAAAATATAGCATTCTTAGCTTCTCCACATCCAGCCTCTAACACATTCCAGTCTTTTCGGAAAAATTCAAGAAATTCATTTACTTCTGGATTGGGTTCAGTTCCAAATGTAGATATATTGTCATCTTTATATGATTTCTCCCAGAATGGTTCACTCAGCATATAAAGTTTCCTCCTTTGAATTTACTTATAAAGGTATGTAATAGTTTTGAAGAATACAGGCTAAAAATACAACTCATTTTCTTTATTATCCATTTTAGCCTTGATTTAACTAATAATCAATATACTTTATGACTTTATGCATAAAAGAAGAACCCTTTCGCTTTATTCCTCGTAAAGGTTCTTCTTTTACGCTACATGTTGTAATAAACTTGCAAAAAAGTGTTCTTAATCATCTAAAATATATCAAACTCCAATATTACCTATTAAACATCTTGAGCAATCGTAAATAGTGATTTGCTTCACGCAAGGTATGGTCTCCTAATAACGGTATAATTATTGACCTAACCTTACATTCTAAAATACCCTGTGTACCCTGTGCTTTAAAATCACGGATTTCCTGGGTAGCCATTAAACTATCCTCAGTAACCTTCTTAATTGGCAAGGACTTATCCATTGCTTGTTTTGCCTCGTTTGTTAATTGGTCAAACTCATTTCCAAAATTATTAGCTGCTATAATCAATTCATTTTCTGTTGGATCAAGCAAACCTCTAATGAATTTCGAGTGCTCTGCCATAATTCTATTCCAAAAAACTTCTTGTTCATACATTTCCATTTGAGCATTTATTTCTTCCTTATTTTGAAGTCTTTGTACAATCTGTAAATAGAATTTTGCTTCGCGTAGAATATGATCAATTAGCAACGGATAATTAACTGTAAACATTTTACAGGATAATACATTTGACAGTATTAACGTTTTAAACTGTATTATGGCAGTAATTAGTTTTATAGCCTTTTGATTTAGTATATTAACTTTTTGCTCAAGCACTAAATTACCTGGCATCAAGCCTCCGCCCATTAATCCTGCTTCTGCTTGTGTGAGTTTTGTCTGAATATCAACTCCTGTGAAATATGCTGATGCCATTTCAGCACTCAATGTATATTGTGTAATCACTTCTCCAGATTGAAGAACACTTGGACTAACAACTCCATTGGATAGAGATATTACTTCTTTTAAAAGATTATCAAATTCACGTCTAAATGCATCGGCTTGATTAGTATAATTACTATCCTTTGGAGTAAAACCAACTTCAAGGAAAAAAGAATGTTCCTTCATTATCCTTGCAAAAAAAAGGTGAATTTCAAGTGATTGTCTTACAAATTCTGCACCTGATAACATGCTAAAACCTCCAATTTAAAATCTTTTTTGGTCAGTATATTACCAGTTTATTTAGTTATTATGTAAAGTGTTACTATGGTATAATTATTTGGGGACTAGTATGCCCAAAGTCCATATCTACACTTCATATAAATTTTGTCTGCCCTCTTTTCCAATGCATTTAATTACACCGATATAATTCAATACGTTAATTGCTATCTGTGCATTTTTTAGGCTTAATCCCGATAAATTTTTAAAGTCTTTTGATGTGAATTTTTCAGGCAAATCACTTGGTATCAGCTTTATATAATCCCAAATATTATCAATACAAATTTCATCAATTATGTCAACAGGAATACGTTCATATCGTGATGAACCTCTCTTTTTATCCTTACTCCAACCATTAAGATTACGGTATTCTATGGTATCAAGCATAACAATACGTAATCTGAAATTTTCATGTGTAAGGAATGTCTTGATTTTATATAGTTCAAGAAAAACTTGATATGGTAAACCTTTTTTGGGACTTTTGCGTTTATTTGTGACTTCTCCATTTGACACATCAAGCCAAACAAGCCATTTGGTGCTTGGAATCGGGTAAACAACTGTAACGGTTGTTATTTCTAAAAAACTTTCTAGTTTTTTTCGTAGCTTATTAAAGTTGCCAGTCTGAATTTCAATTATACCGTTTTCACCAACTATATCAGCAACAAATGAACCCATTTTAACTTCGTGGTTAGTGATATTAGGCTCAAAATATAGTTTTAGAACAGCATGCATTGTCTTCTCACCAAGAGTTCCTATTCCACATCTTTCTCTGTCGATATTCATTATTTTTTCACAGGCTTTAATGAATCTTTGTTTATCCATAACTACTCTCAATATTCCCTTTTCATTAGTTTTAGTTTCAAAATCGTACTAGGTAATACTATACTATTTCGAAGCATACCACAATCTCGTATTACATATTATGTTGTGATATTTTAAAAGAACTATGGATAAGTTTATCTACTTAAAACAAATCCCAACGAACCATAGATTTAATAGTTTGTTGGGATTTCTTTAAATAGATGTAAACTATTTTCAATGCAGCTTAGCACCCTGGAGTATGTTTATTATTGATTTTCTTAATTACTATCAAAACCAGCTTTATTAACAATTGGACAATTACTAAAACCAGTATAGTAATAACATAAATTACTATATTTACAATCAAGTATGTAGATAAGTTAGAAAGGGCCTCTTCTAAAGTGATATGAAATATTGTAGGAATTAATGCGCTACCCACTCCTGTACTAAGCGCTAAAACAACAAATGCCAAAGGAGCTTTTATCCAGTTTACCCTAAGTGAAAATTTAATTATTAATACACTTAAAACTAAAAGTAAAATTTGCTTGAAAATCAGCATATCATTTGAAAGCTTAAACAGGTTTGTCCATAATGATGCAACTATTCCATTAACGAATCCAAAACTCAGAACGAATAGTATAATACTATTTCTCTTAACTTCCAGTTTAAAATTAATTTTCAAGAAATAATAAATCATTATGGCTGTAATCACTGTAAATAATGTATTGATTATAAGATATCCAAAAAATTGCATGTCTAAATATCCTCCATTTTTTCTTTTTTTCCTATAAACAATACTTAATTTTTATTTATTTGTCAATATTTTTTGTAAGTTTTAGATGACTATTGTTAAATTTAGAAATTTAAGGATATCTATGGTATACTCTTTATAATTGGGATAAACAATATAAAAGCTAACCCAAATACTATTAATAGAAATGCACATAGCTTCCAGGTGTTCCTTGCACCCCAATCCTTATTGAAAACTTTTCCTATTACCAATCCTGCTATCAGAAAACCTATTGTTATGAAAACTGAATTGTGAAAGCCCGAATGGTCTCCATTAGTCCACACTGGGATTCCAAAAGCCTTTAATATTTCATCACCAAGGCAGAATGTTCTTGCTACTTTAATTGACGATAGTATTGCAAGAATGAAAAACAAAATAGAAAGCGATCCATAGCCAGTCCTCTTTACCATATTATATCTCCTTTAAAACTTAGTCTTAGTAGTCAAAATCCACATCTATAATTTGTACATCACCTATAAAATCAACATCTTTAATATTAAAAATGTTTTTAGTGGGTGCAACCAAAACAGCACCATAAAAGGTAATTTCATTATTTGACAGATATTCATTTATCCTTTTAATCTCTTCAGTCAGTGTAATATCATCAAGATATACTGAGTATTCTTCGAAAAGCTTCATTTCCTTTATAAAATTCTCAGAAGACTGCCTGCATCTTTTATCATCTTCTATAGCTCCACTTGTCCATGAATAACTTCCTGTCTGCCTCTTCTCAGAAACGGGTTTACTACTAAAAAACGTCAGGGGGAATCCCCACAAATCACTACTTATGGGATTTCTGTAGAACTTATTCATGTTTTCTCCCTTTGTCATATCAACACCTGTATCCACTGCCACCCAACAGTTATTAATGCCTGAAGGCGATAGACCCAATGTTTTTACAAGTGTATCCATTTCCAAAGCACTTATTGGTCGATTAAAGGATAAAGAAAACTTGGTTATTGTGCCATCAGCATAGGATGAAAGTTTTTCTATTATTCCATTGTTGATACCGCCTTTTATCATGCTCTGTTCTTTCGAATAATAATACTGTGACGGAAGCAAATATCTGTTTCCACTTTTGTGTACATCTACAAGCTTTATATCAGACTCACCAACATACATTGGAACTGCTGCATCAATATACCCTGCATAGATGCTTTCATGTAACAGCGTACTTTCTAAGTCGATTTTTATTTTATGATTCCATGGTCCGGAGTTGGTACTTGAATTTCTTGTTGTATATTCAGGCATGGTAAAAGCCACAAGATCA
>JAEZOA010000071.1 GCA_023441625.1 Bacillota bacterium | reverse complement strand
CCAGAGAGGCTATAAGGTGAGATGTTAAGCTGACACGATTTTTTTATAATCATTTTATATCTGTATGATTATATTTTGATATGTTTGAGCTTCTTGCCTTTGGCGAGAAGCTTTTTTGATTGCTTTTTTATTAAGTAATACTATATAGTAACGATGTTGGAAATCGGACAAGATGAGAGGGGATTATGATTATGCAAAAGACAGAAATAATGGATGACAGTGCAATTGCAAGAGCTATAACAAGAATTTCCCATGAAATTATTGAAAAGAATAAGGGTGTTGAAAATTTAGTGTTAATGGGAATCCAAAGAAGAGGAGTCCCAATTGCAAGGAGAATTGCTGAAAAAATTAAGGATGTAGAAAAAAGGGAGATTCCAGTTGGTATTTTAGATATCACGCTATATCGTGATGACTTAAGCCTGCTAAATGAGCATCCTGTTATTAATGGAACTGAAATAAACTTTGATATTGCTAACAAGAAAGTGGTTTTAGTCGATGACGTAATATATACTGGCAGAACAGTAAGAGCCGCTATTGACGCTATTATGGATATTAACAGACCACAAATGATACAGCTTGCTGTTTTAATAGATAGGGGTCATAGAGAATTACCTATAAGAGCAGATTATATTGGTAAAAATGTCCCAACCTCAAGAAATGAGATAGTACAGGTAAATGTGATGGATTTTGATGGAGTTAATAGCGTTGTTATTACAAATAAAGAACAGGAGTAATAGATATATGAATTTAAAATCTAAGGATCTACTTGGGCTTAGGGATATTTCACCAGAAGAAATAGAATATATTTTGAGCACTGCAAAGACCATGAAATACATCTTATCTTCGAACAACAAAAAAACTGCTCACTTGCAAGGAAAATCAATTATAACTCTGTTTTACGAAAACAGTACCAGAACAAGACTATCATTTGAGCTAGCTTCGAAATATATGGGCGCAAACGCTGCAAATATTTCTGCTTCTAGCAGCAGCGTTCAAAAGGGTGAAACTCTAATTGATACTGGAAAAACCATTGATAGTATGGGAACAGACGTAATTATTATCAGACACCCCATGTCAGGAGCTCCTCATCTACTTGCTCAAAATGTGAAATCATCTGTAATCAATGCCGGTGATGGTATGAATGAACATCCTACACAAGCTTTACTCGATATGTTTACAATAATTGAAAAAAAGGGAACATTAAAAGGTCTTAAGGTTGCCATAATTGGTGATATTCTTCATAGTAGAGTTGCTAGAAGTAATATATGGGGTATGACCAAGTTGGGAGCGGAGATTAGTATTTCTGGGCCAGCAACCCTCATCCCACCAGGAATTGAAAGGCTTGGAGTAAAGGTTTATAGCACAGTTCAAGAAGCAATTATGGATGCAGATGTAGTTATGGGACTTAGAATTCAATTAGAACGCCAGAAAAAAGGATTATTCCCCACAACAAGAGAATATGCCAGATTCTTTGGACTTGATGACAAAAGACTAAAGCTAGCTAAGGAGGATGCTATTATTTTACATCCCGGCCCAATAAATAGAGGGGTGGAGCTTTCATCCAATGTAGTTGATGGAGAACAGAGTCTAGTAAATGAGCAGGTAACAAACGGAGTTGCAGTTAGAATGGCTTTACTATATCTTTTGACTAGGAGGGGCTCAAGTAATGAAATTATTGATTAAAAACGGACATATAATAGATGCTAAAACTGGGCTTGACAAAGTTTCAGATATATTAATAGAAGATGGAATTGTAGTTCAAATAGAAAATGGTATTGATTCAGCAGGATGTGAGATAGTAGAGGCCGAGGGTATGTATGTAATACCTGGTTTGGTTGATGCACATTGCCATTTAAGGGAACCGGGCTTTGAGTACAAGGAGGATATTGAGTCTGGAACTAGAAGTGCAGCAAAGGGTGGTTTTACTTCAATTGCATGTATGCCAAATACAAGTCCTGTTCTAGATAATGAAGCAATGATAATGTATGTTTTAAATAAAGCTAAATCAGACGCAATAGTGAATGTATATCCTATTGGGGCAGTATCAAAGGGCTTAAAGGGTGAAGAGCTAAGTGAGATTGGTGAGCTTAAGTTTGCTGGAGCAGTTGCTCTTTCAGACGATGGAAGACCTGTTAATAACTCTTCTTTAATGAAAAAGGCCATGCAATATGCCTCAATGTTTGATATTACTATAATTTCTCACTGTGAGGATTTGGAGCTAGTAGATGAGGGACTTATGAATGAAGGCTTCTACTCCTCCATACTAGGACTTAAGGGTAATCCTGCACCTGCTGAAGAGGTAATGATAGCAAGAGATTTAATACTTGCGGAATATACAAAAGCAACTATTCATATAGCACATGTATCCACTGAACTTGGTGTGGACTTGATTAGAAATGCCAAGAGAAGAGGAGTTAATGTAACTGCTGAAACCTGTCCACATTACTTTTCACTAACAGATCAGGCATGTGAGGGCTTTAATACAAATGCTAAAGTAAATCCTCCACTTAGAACACAAAAAGATGTTGATGCTATTATTGAGGGCCTGAAGGATGGAACAATAGATATAATATCAACTGATCACGCACCTCATCATATAGATGAAAAAAATGTTGAATTTAAACATGCTGCTAATGGAATGGTTGGATTTGAAACTGCTTTTCCATTAGCCATAACATACTTGGTAAAGGCTGGACATCTTACTATAAATGAACTTGTTAAAAAAATGTGCTTAAATCCATCAAGAATGCTGGGTTTAAATAAAGGAATTATTGAAGTGGGAAGATGTGCAGACCTAATGATATTTGACATAAATGAGCAATATACTGTTGAAATTATGGCTTTTGAATCAAAGAGCAAGAATTCACCATTTGATGGATTCAAGCTCTATGGACAGCCACAATACACAATTGTAGGTGGAAATCCAATAGTAAGGTCTGGCTTAATATTATAAATCCAGACCTAGGAAAAGGTTCTACTTTAATAGTCTATACCATAGAAATGGAGAAAATTTATGTTTATTGACAGACTAATTGAAAGCATTCAAGAAAAAAATAATCCAACAGTGGTTGGCTTAGATCCCAAAATTGAATATGTACCAGCGTTTATCAAGGAAAAAGCATTCAAGGAATTTGGTGTAAATCTGAAGGGCGCTTCTGAGGCAATTATTCAGTTTAATAAAATGATAATTGACTCAATTTATGATCAGGTGCCTGCAGTAAAACCACAGCTTGCATATTATGAAATGTATGGAATTGATGGCATTTACGCCTTTGACGAAACCTGCAAATATGCAAAAAGTAAAGGTTTAATTGTAATTGCAGATGGTAAACGAAATGATATTGGTACAACAGCTGAAGCTTATTCTAATGGTTTTTTAGGCTCGACAACTATAGACATGGAAATCAAGCAAAAGGCTTTTGATGTTGATGCACTGACAGTTAGCCCATATTTAGGTGAAGATGGTATCAAACCATTTATAAATGATTGTGTTAACTATAAAAAAGGGATATTTGTACTTGTAAAGACTTCTAATAAGTCATCAGGACAGCTTCAAGATCTTGTCACACAGCATGGAAAAAGTATTTACGAGGTAATGGCTGAGTATGTAAATGAGTGGGGCAAGTCTGTTATAGGAAAATATGGTTATAGCAGTGTCGGTGCTGTAGTAGGAGCTACTTATCCTAATCAAGCTAAACTACTGCGTTCAATTATGAAAAAAGCTTATATATTAGTACCGGGCTATGGTGCCCAGGGTGGTACAGCTAGAGATTGTGTCAATTCCTTTAAAAAGGATAATTTAGGTGCCATTGTAAATGCATCTAGAAGTATTATGTGTGCCTACAAGTCAGATATTTGGAAAAATGATTATAGCGAAGAGAGATTTGCCGAGGCTTCAAGAGCTGAAGTTATCAGAATGAAGGACGACCTAAATGGGGCATTGGGTCAGAAATAAGCAGTTTGTTGGGCATGAAATATCCAGATATTTAGTTTGTTAGTATTTAATTAGCATACCCAGTTGAAAAGTATTAGAGTCACGGGTTTGGCGCGAAATAAAACAAATAAAAATATAAGTAGTTGTTTTTAGTACGCGAGTACAAACTTATGTCAATGGGAAGCTTGATTAAAAGTAATTGCTGAAATTGTAGGTGAAGCATAAGTGTTTTAGTCGGCAAAGTGACAGGACGTCACTTTGAGCAGCAACCCGAGACAGGATGTCGAGTGTTCTGCGACGGCTAAAATGCTTGTGGTGAACCAAACTATTTCATGCGATTACTTTGGAAGCAAGCCATTGATATAAGTTTCGTACGAAAGTACTAGTTTTATCGATATTTTTATATGATATTTCTTTGGCAATAGCTCTTTGTTGATTGTAAATACTTTCAAGTGGATAGCTAATAATTAAAGTTTATAGAGGTGGAATATGAAGGCTTTTTTGTTACTGGAAGATGGAACTGTTTTTGAAGGAAATAGCTTTGGAATGGAAGGCAATATAGTTGGAGAGGTTGTTTTTAATACTGGAATGACAGGATATCAAGAGATTTTAACAGACCCATCCTATTGTGGACAGATAGTTTGTATGACCTATCCTTTAATAGGTAATTATGGTGTGAATTTCGATGATATCGAATCAGTAAAACCTCAAGTAAAAGGTTTTATTGTTAGGGAACTTTGCAAGACACCAAGTAATTGGAGGTCAATTGAGACCCTAAATGAGTATTTAAAAAGAAATGAAATAATTGGTTTAGAGGGCATTGATACAAGAGAGCTAACCATAGTTTTAAGAGACAAGGGTACTATGAAGGGTACAATAGTTACTGGTGAGACCCTTAGTGATGTTGAGGAAAGGCTTGCTGAATTAAAAAACCATACTATTGATAATCCTGTTCTTCAAGTAACTACACCTGAGATTGAGCATATCAAAGGTGAAGGTTACAAGATTGCCCTTCTGGACTATGGCCTAAAGAAAAATATTGTAAGGTCGCTCTTAAACAGAAATTGTGAAGTATGTATTTTCCCTGCTACAGCTACTGCGCAGGAAGTACTCAGCATAGAACCAGATGGCATTATGCTGTCAAATGGACCTGGTGACCCAAAGGATTGCCAATTCCAGATTGATACCATTAAGGAGCTGATAGGGAAGAAACCAATTTTCGGTATCTGCCTTGGGCATCAGCTGACTGCACTTGCTAATGGTGCGGATGCAAAAAAGCTGAAATATGGACACAGAGGCTGTAATCATCCTGTTAAGGATATAGAAAAGGATATGACATATATAACTTCACAAAATCATGGATATACAATTATTGAAGACTCTCTTAATAAAGAAATAATGAGCGTAAGCCATATTAATATGAATGATGGAACTATTGAGGGCATTAAGTATAAGAATGCTCCACTATTTACTGTGCAGTTTCACCCAGAAGCATCACCAGGACCGGGTGATACAGCATATCTCTTTGATGAGTTCATAGAGATGATTACTCAGTCCAAGAAATAAAAGAAGTTTATAAAAAATTTTGCACAAAAATATTTAAGTGGAGGAATAATAAATGCCGAGACGCAAGGATATACATAAGGTTTTAGTTATCGGGTCAGGCCCGATTATAATAGGACAAGCTGCTGAATTTGACTATGCTGGAACACAGGCATGTCAAGCTCTGAGAGAAGAGGGAATTGAGGTTGTATTAGTTAATAGCAATCCTGCCACAATAATGACTGATACAAATATTGCAGATAAAGTATATATAGAGCCCTTAAAGGCTGAAGTTGTTAAAAATATTATCAGACTTGAGAAGCCTGATAGCATATTACCAACACTTGGAGGCCAAACTGGCTTGAACCTAGCAATGGAATTGGCTGAATCAGGTTTCTTGGAAGAGCAGGGAGTAAAGCTTTTAGGTACTGCGGTTGAGGCAATTAAAATGGCTGAGGACAGGCAGGATTTTAAGGACACTATGGAGCGCATTGGTGAGCCGTGTATAGCCAGCAAGGTTGTTACTACTATTGAAGATGCTATAGCATTTGCCAATGAGATAGAATATCCGGTTATTGTTAGACCAGCTTATACTCTAGGAGGTACTGGTGGAGGTATTGTTGCAAATGAGAGTGAGCTTAGAGAGATTGGTGAAAATGGGCTAAGACTGAGTCGTGTTCATCAGGTACTTATTGAAAAGTGCATATCAGGTTGGAAAGAAATTGAGTATGAGGTAATGAGGGATGGTAAGGGAAATGTTATTACAGTATGTAACATGGAAAATATAGATCCTGTCGGTGTACATACAGGTGATAGTATAGTAGTGGCACCATCACAGACCTTGGCAGACAAAGAATATCAAATGCTAAGAACCTCCGCACTGAAAATAATTTCTGCCCTTGGAATACAGGGAGGCTGTAATGTTCAGTATGCTCTACACCCAACTAGCTACGAATATGCAGTTATTGAGGTAAATCCAAGAGTAAGTAGGTCTTCTGCATTAGCATCTAAGGCAACAGGCTACCCAATTGCAAAGGTTGCCTCAAAGATTGCTATTGGATATGGGCTAGATGAAATAAAGAATGCTGTTACAGGTAAAACTTATGCATGCTTTGAGCCTACACTGGACTATGTAGTAGTTAAGATACCAAAATGGCCCTTTGATAAATTTGTTAAGGCAAAGAGAACTCTTGGCACACAAATGAAGGCAACAGGTGAAGTAATGGCTATCAGCAGCTCCTTTGAAGCTGCGCTAATGAAGGCTATTCGCTCCCTTGAGCTTGGAATATTTACACTTGAACAGGATATTTACAAAAAGCTTGATGGCAGCGAGATAGTAAAAAAGCTTAGTGATATAAATGATGAAAGAATTTTTGTTATAGCAGAGGCTATTCGCCGCTCAGTTGAGCTTGAAGAAATACATGAGATAACAAAAATTGATTACTTTTTCCTTTGCAAGATAAAAGAACTAGTTTTGATGGAGGAAAGTCTTAAGAGCATAGAGACTGAACAGCTTACAAAGGATGCCTTAAGGAAAGCAAAGAAAATGGGCTTTACCGATAGTGTAATAGCTAAGCTGAACAACTCCTCAAAGGATGAAATCACTGCCTTAAGAAAAAAATATGGTATTATTGCTACCTATAAAATGGTTGACACTTGTGCTGCTGAGTTTGAAGCAGAAACTCCGTATTATTATTCAACCTATGACAATTACTCAGAGGTAAAACCTTCAGATAAAGAAAAGGTATTAGTACTAGGTTCTGGCCCTATAAGAATCGGACAGGGTATAGAATTTGATTACTGCTCAGTTCATTCAGTTTGGGCACTCAAAGAGCTTGGGTATGAGACTATAATAGCAAATAATAACCCGGAAACAGTTAGTACTGACTTTGATACAGCTGATAAGCTATATTTTGAACCGCTTACTCCTGAGGATGTAGTTAATATTGTTGAGGCTGAAAATCCAAAGGGTGCAATTGTGCAGTTCGGAGGACAAACTGCTATCAAGCTGACAAAGACACTGGATAGTATAGGAGTTAAGTTATTCGGTACAGAGGCAAAAAATATAGATGCTGCTGAGGATAGAGAGAAATTTGACGAAATATTGGAGCAAACAGGTATTCCAAGGCCACAGGGAAGAACAATATATACTCTCGAAGAGGCGCTTGAGGCTGCAAACGAACTAGGTTACCCGGTTTTGGTAAGACCCTCCTATGTACTTGGTGGACAAGGTATGGAAATTGCCTTTAGCGACAAGGATATAAAGGAGTTTATGGAGATTATAAATAGAACAGTCCAGGAGCATCCTATCCTTGTTGATAAGTACATGATGGGTAAGGAAATAGAGGTTGACGCTATATGTGACGGTGAGAATATACTGATTCCTGGAATAATGGAGCATCTTGAAAGGGCTGGTGTACACTCTGGTGATAGTATTTCAGTATATCCTTCTCAATCAATCAGCGATAAAACTAAAGATGTTATTGTGGATTATACCCAACGATTAGCAAAGGCTCTTAATGTTATAGGGCTAGTAAATATCCAATATGTTTTATATAACAACGAACTCTATGTTATAGAGGTTAACCCTAGATCAAGTCGTACAGTACCTTATATAAGTAAGGTTACAGGTATACCTATGGTAAATCTGGCCACAAAGATAATGATGGGCAAAAAGCTAAGTGACTTTAAATTTGGAACTGGCTTGTATAAAGAGCCGAACTATGTTTCGGTAAAGGTTCCTGTATTCTCCTTTGAAAAGCTGCATGATGTAGATACTACCTTAGGTCCAGAAATGAAGTCTACAGGAGAGGTTCTAGGAATAGCAGATAACTTCCCAGAGTCACTATTTAAGGGGATTATTGCATCAGGAATAAAACTGCCTCAAAAGGGTGATGGCATACTTATGACAGTAAGGGATTCTGATAAGCTGGAATTGGTGAACATAGCTGAGGAATTTGAAAAGCTAGGTTTTACCCTTTATGCCACAGGAAAAACTGCAAAGACACTAAATCAGCATGGTATTGCAACAAACGCTGTTAAAAAGCTAGATGAAGGTTCACCAAATATTCTAGATTTAATACAATCAGGTAAAATAGGCATGATAATAAACACGCCTACCAAAGGTAGAAAACCAGATAGAGATGGCTTTAAGATAAGAAGAAAGGCCGCTGAAATTTCTATACCTTGCTTAACCTCTCTAGATACAGCTAATGCCGTAATCAAGTGCCTAAAACTGGGTAAAACCGAGGGTGAGCTGGAAGTGTTAAATTTGAGCATATTTGATTAGAAAGTGTCATTTAATCAATTTTGCAGATGGAATTTAGTAATCTTAGCAGGCTGGTATATGTATCCAATGGGATGCGAATGGAAATTATTTGTTAAATTTGTTAGCGATAGAACAGCATTTTTGCTGTAAACCCGACACGATGTCGGGTTTAGCATCAAGTTGAGCCTGGATGGCGAATGTTGTGCGACGGCAAAAATGCTGTGATGAGATAATACAAATTTTAAATAATTTCGCTAAGCACTCACAGGGGATACATATACCAGCCCTGCGAATGGAAATACTTTTATCACAGTATTTATTTTGCTAATTTCTGCTTAAGGAGGGTAAAACATTAACCTCCTAATCAAACAATAATAAATAATAATATATAATTATGGAGGTCATTGTGTCTAGAGTTTTAAAGGAACAAATTGTGAATATGGAAATGCTATGCGAAGACGTTTTTAAAATGACAATTAAGTCAGAGTATGTGGCTTCAAATGCAATGCCAGGTCAGTTTGTAAATATAAAATGTGGTGGCTTAGATGCTTTGCTTAGACGACCCATTAGCATTTGTGATGTTAATAAAGACAACAATACATTTGATATCGTTTTTCAAATAAAGGGCAGAGGTACAGAAAAATTATGCAGTATGTGTTCTGGGGACGCTGATATAATGGCACCTTTGGGGAAGCCATTTACAATTGATGACAAGTATAAAAACATATGTGTTGTTGGCGGTGGAATAGGAACCTTTCCACTTCTATATCTGCTAAAGAGTAGTAAATGTGATAGTAAGACAGCTTTGTTAGGCTTTAGAAATAAAGCTGCTGTTGTGCTGGAAAACCAATTCCGGGCCGCAGCAACCAAAGTGGAAATAGCTACTGATGACGGTTCTTATGGGAAAAAGGCTTTTGTAACGGAACTGTTGGAACAGCACATTTTGGAGCAAAAGCCTGATATAGTTTATACTTGCGGCCCGACACCAATGATGAAAAGAGTAGCAGCTATTGCTGAAAAAAATGGTATTGCATGTCAGGTGTCAATGGAACAGAGGATGGGCTGCGGTATTGGTGCTTGTCTGGTGTGTGCCTGCAAAACCAAGCAGGGCGATGACTGGGGATTTAGTCATGTTTGCAAGGATGGACCAGTATACTGGAGCACAGATGTTTGTTGGGAATAATGGAGGTATAAATTTTATGCAAGATAAAATAGATTTGGGTGTAAATATCGCAGGAATCCAATTTAGTAATCCAGTAATAATGGCGTCTGGTACTTACGGTTTCGGAAAGGAATATAGTCAATATATTGATCTGAATGCTCTTGGAGGTATTTCTGTTAAAGGACTTACACTAAAGGAACGAAAAGGAAACCCTCCGCCAAGAATTGCTGAAACACCAGCTGGCATTTTAAATAGTGTTGGTTTGCAGAATCCAGGGGTTGATGTATTTATTGAGCATGATTTACCTTTCTTAAAGCAGTTCAATACTAAAATAATTGCTAACATATCAGGTAATACTATAGAGGAATACTGCCAAATGGCTGAAATACTCGGAAATTCAGAAATTGATGCAATTGAGATGAATGTCTCTTGTCCAAATGTTAAGGCCGGAGGTCTTGCCTTTGGTACTAGTCCAAAGCTGATAGAAGAAATAACTTCTGCTGTAAGAAAGTATTGTAAGCAGCCATTAATTGTTAAGCTTTCACCAAATGTAACTGATATAAAGGCAATGGCGCAGGCAGCAGAGGCATCAGGAGCAGATTGTGTTTCCTTAATAAATACCTTATTGGGTATGGCAATTGATATTCACAGAAAAAAACCAATTTTAGCAAATAACTTTGGAGGGTTATCTGGCCCAGCTGTGAAACCAGTAGCACTTAGAATGGTATACGAGGCGGCTCATGCTGTTAAAATACCTGTTATAGGTATGGGTGGGATTTCCAGTGGAGAGGATGCAATAGAGTTTTTGCTTGCAGGCGCTGCAGCTGTTATGGTGGGTACTGCAAATTTTGTTAACCCGACAGTTCCTATTGATATATTAGATGGAATTAAGGATTATCTCAAAAAATACAATTATAATAGTATAAACGATATTATTAATAAGCTTGAGATGAATTAATTAATCAATTACATCAGCATAGAATTCTGTTATAATTAAACCAAACATTATAGTGAATTTATTGGAGGAGACATGATAACAAGGCTGATATTTGTACGTCATGCAGAAGCTGAAGGCAATATAAACAGAATATTTCATGGATGGTACGATAGCAAGATAACAGAGAAGGGCCACAAGCAAGCGAAGAAAGTGGCTGAGCGACTAGCTGATATTGAAATTGATATAATTTATTCAAGTAGCTTGACTCGTACTTTGCAGACTGCTCAATATATAGCTGATATAAAACAACTCCCAATAATCCGAACAGATAAAATGAAGGAAATTAACGGGGGAGACTGGGAAAATATGCCCTTTGATGAGCTCCCCAAATTATATCCAAAGGAAAACTATACTTGGGAAAACCAACCACATCTTCACCAAATGCCGAATGGAGAAAATACTATTGAGTTCTATGAAAGGCTTACTAAAGAAGTTAAAAGTATTATATCCCAAAATTCTGGTAAAAATATTTGCATTGTAACCCATGGCGGAGCTATTCGTACAATGCTTTGTAGATTTTACAATTGTTCCCTCGATCAAATGCAGGATATCGGGTGGCACGATAACACTTCAGTTACAGTTGTTGATTATGATGATGAGAAAGATGAGTTTAAGGTTTTAATGGAAGGCGATTCAGAGCATCTTGGTTTTGAATTAAGTACAATTCAGAGTCAAGAATGGTGGCAAAGCTTTATGGAGGAGCAGAGAAAGAGAAATAAACTTATGGAGGGTCATAATGGAGAAAAATAAACTGATATCCTGGCTTTTTAAAACAAATGCAGTAAGAGTATGTCCAGAGAATAAGCCATTTTGGTATACATCGTCAAAAATTGGACCGTACTATATTAATACCCATTTTCTCTATGGTAATGAAGAAAAAGCAAATAGTTTGCTTAAGGTTATTGATGTTTGCAAAGAAAACAAAATGAATTGCTCAAAGATAATTCTTGAGCTTGCATATAAGAACTATGAAACAGATGAAATTTATAGAGGCTTAATTATATCAATGTGTGAGTATATTAAAGATAACTTTGACCTAAAAAATATAAACTATATTTCAGGTGGAGAGAGAAGAGATTGGTTCTTTTCATTAATAATTGCAAATATACTTAAAGTACCACATATTACTATTTTTAAAGATTTATCAGCAGTTCTATATGATAATGGTGTTTCAACAGAAATAAAGGATATTAAAAACGCAAATGTATTGCACATAGCTGATATTATTACAGAGGCTTCTAGCTATGTAAGAGCATGGATACCTGCCATTCAAGCCTTAAATGGCAATTTAAAATACAGCCTTGTTGTTATAGATAGACTTCAAGGAGGAGCTGAAAAACTTAATAGTGCAGGTGTAGAATCACATGCACTTATGAATGTAGATAAAAATTTATTTGATGGTGCACAGGACGAAGGATATATAACAGCTGCGCAGCACCAAATGCTTATGGATTACTTAGAAGCTCCAACAGAAACCATGAGAGCCTTCTTAAAGGAGCATCCAGAGTTTATAGAAAATTCTTTAAAAGCAGATGAAAAGACAGCAGAACGTGCCAAAATATGCATTGAGCAAGATATATATGGATTAAAATAAAATATCCTCTTGTGCCCTATAGTAATTAGCTGGTACAGTGGGGACATGGAAGGTAGTATGAAGAGATTTCTATTATTAGCGTCAATTGTATTAACATTAGGAGTAGTAGCATTGTTGTGCTATAACCATTTTGTTTATTATGACGCTTTTTTCTTTCTCAAAGGGGAGGTTACTATTGAGAAGATTGTCTGTGAGGGTGACCTGGATAATGATGGTATATATGATATGGATGATATTGTTCAGGGAGCTAGACTTGAGATATTTAACCATACTAAATATCAGAGTACATATTATGAAGATGGGGGCTATCCGCCACAGGATGAAGGTGTATGTACAGATGTTATTTGGAGAGCACTTAAAAATGCTGGCTATGATCTGAAATCCAATATGGATAAGGATATTTCAAATAATACTAAAGATTATACGTGGGGTGTAGTTATTCCTGACCCCAATATAGATTTTAGACGTGTTAAAAACCAATCAGTTTTTTTTGAAAAGTTTGCTGCTAGTTTGACGATTGAAGTAAAACCTTATAATAAGAAAAACTTGTTTAAGTGGCAGGCTGGTGATATAGTGGTTTTGAAGAATAGTGAGCACGTTGCCATTATTTCAGATAAAAGAAGAAAAGATGGCGTTCCTTATGTCTTGCATAATGCAAGTACCTACGCTATGGAAGAAAATTTATTGCTTAAATGGAGTCGTGCTGGACGTATTATTGGGCATTATCGTTTTCCAATTCCAGAGAATCTGATAGAATAAAATTTTAACATTGGAAACTTAGCTTTCTTACAGTGAAAATAAAATAGATATACTTTAGGAAGAAGGGTGTTTATTGGCAGCATTCAAAACAAATGTTATGAGAATTTTAGATAGTGCACATATATCTTATAATACATATTCATATGATAATAAAAATGGAGCAATTGACGGGGTATCTGTAGCAAATAAAATAGGTAAACCAGTTGAGCAGGTATACAAAACTCTAGTTACCAAGGGAGCTAGTAAAAGTTTTTATATTTTTGTAGTACCTGTAAGTAAAGAGCTCAATCTAAAAGCTGCTGCAAGGGCAGTTGGAGAAAAGTCTGTTGAGATGATTAGAATGGATGAAATAAACAAGGTTACAGGCTACATTAGAGGCGGTTGCTCACCTATTGGAATGAAGAAGGATTACAGGACAGTAGTAGATAGCTCTTGCAAAGATATCCCCACAATAATATTTAGTGCAGGAAAAATCGGTTACCAGGTGGAGCTTACACCTAGTGATTTAATTGAACTTATAAAAGCTGATATAGAAGATATAACTGAGTAGTTGTTGGGTATTTGAATCCTATCTAAGTAACTGATTTACTTAAATCAATGAAGGATGAAAGCCAAATTAATGCTGAACTAAACAAAGCAAAAGCTCTTGATCAGATATCGAAAGAGCTTTAGCGGGAGTTAGTGAAGCTGGTCCTATGACTTGGAATGAATTCCAAGCTGCTAATGTAGGTAGATATAATAAAGCAGGAATGAGTAAAGCATGGGAAGAATATAAAGAGAACACTATCCTAATGAGGGTAAGCATTATTTAGTGAGACCATATATTCGTCAAAGTACAATTGATGCTGTGGATAAAAAGACACGTTTTAATAGCAAAGGTCAGGCATGGGATAATAACGAAAAAGAGTGGATAGAGGGCAAACCTGATTTGGGGCATGTTAGAAAACATGAGTTTTGGTATGAACGACAGGAGGCTGAAAAAAGGGAATGACTCAACAAGAATTTAATGAATATATGAATAATTCAGAATTTTATCAATGGGAAAAACCAAGTTCAAATCGATCACGTAAACATGAAGATAAACATTTGGAATAAAGGAGGAATTTGTATGCTCAATAAGAAAGAAGAATTATTTTATATGATTTCACATCATGAACTAGAGAAAGTAAAAAATGAACTAAAAGAGAATTTGGATTTGAACTATAGAGATAAGGACGGAAGTACTTATTTACATGTTGCAGTAATAAACTACGATTACGAAATTACTAAATTATTAGTGGAGTTGGGTGCAGAAATAAACTGTATTGATAATAGTGGAAATACTCCATTAGAGTATGCTGTGGGTAAGGCTGATGAAAAATCTCGTAAAATAGCTAAATATTTGATCGATAAAGGAGCAGACTTAGATTTAAAAACTGGTAAATATTCGGCTAGAGAAATGATTGTCATGTTTGAAGATGATGAACTAATTGAATATATTAAGGAAAGGTAATATGTAAGAAAAAGGGTGGATATAACATGTGGGATGAAGTTAAAAAAGTTATTGCAAATGATATCAAAAACTTGACTATATATATGGTGGTTCTGGAAGTGAATTACACACCCTAAAAATATCTCCTTCCGATGTCGAACGGTTAAACAATGTAATAAAATATATTAAATAGCAGTATTCCCATAGGCTTTTACCTTCATGTACTGCCTGTATGAGATGCTAAAAATTTTGTTCTAACTGTGCAATTTATCATTAAAACAAGTATGCTGATCCTAAGATTTACATAATATCACCTAAAGATATGAAAAGGCATAATATTATATTAGAGAATAAACACAGGAAACGTGATATTATGAAGTATTTGAAATTGATTATTTTATTCGCTATCGGAGGCTTTTTCTACTATTTTATTGAACGAATGTATAACGGTTATTCTGCCTGGCAGATGGTTATTGTGGGAGGTATCTGCTTTGTGCTGATAGGGCTGGTAAACGAATTATTCACATGGGAAATACCTTTGTGGCTACAAGGTATAATATCTGCTGGTGTAGTTACAACTGTTGAATATATAAGCGGCCTTATCTTGAATGTATGGTTAAAGCTGAATATTTGGGATTACAGCAATTTGCCGTTTAACCTTCAAGGACAGATATGTCTTTACTATGGAATACTATGGATTTTTATAAGCCTTGGAGCCATAGTATTTGATGATTGGCTGAGGTATTGGCTGTTTGATGAAATGAAACCAAAATACAAATTGTTTTGAATTAACTTTAGAATTCTGCCATAATAGTTTACAGTAGTAACCATCATTAGAGGATAGAATCAATGTACAAATGGTAAAACTCTGTTTCGCTTTTTAGACCCAAATAAAAGAAATTTGAGGTGAAGTATTATGTTATTTATTTGTTATCCAAAATGTACGACCTGCAGAAAAGCACAAAAATGGCTGAATGAAAAGGGTAGCTCCTATGATTTCAGAGATATTAGTCAGAATAATCCTACCTACGATGAATTAAAAGCGTGGGTTGAAAGAAGCAAGCTCCCTATTCGAAAGTTTTTTAACACAAGTGGGCTCCTATATAAATCCTTGGAATTGAAGAAAAAGCTGGAGGCTATGAGTGAAGATGAACAGCTCAGGTTATTGAGTACCGACGGGATGCTGGTTAAGAGACCATTACTTATTACTGAGGATTATATTCTGGTGGGCTTCAATGAGAAAGAATGGAGCCAGTTGGTGTGATGCTTATTAAGTAATGTACCAGTAACTTAAAACGAGAGGAATTAAAATGGAGTTAAAACAAAAGCTATTTATTGACAATGAGAAATGTATAAAATGTGGGATATGTGCAAGTGTATGTCCTGCAAAAATTTTTGATAAAAATGAATATGGAGTGGCTATTAATAAGATCAGGGAAAGATATTGCATGAATTGTGGAGATTGTGCATCTGTATGCCCAATGGGAACTGTAAAAAATAATGACGTGCAGATATTTTATGATAACAAACCTTTCCTTGAAACTTCACAGATTATTGATTTTCTTAAAAGAAGAAGGTCGATTAGAAGTTATAAAGATGAAGCTTTATCAGATAATGAAAAACGAATTTTAGCTGAAGTTGCTTGCTTATCTCCACGAGGAGGGCATACAAAAGCTATTAGGAATACGGAATTTATTATTGTAGAAAGCAAAGAATCGTTAATTCAACTTATTGAATACACTTATAAATATCTAGAAAAATTCTATACGAAATTAGCATCTTTCTGGATGAAAATTCCTAAGGCTTTCAATTCTACTCTTAGTGATAGTATAGATAATACTTGTGAAAGGATAGGGCATATTTTAGCAGCTAAATCAGAGAGTATTAATATGGTAACATATGACGCACCAAGTTTAATTCTTCTACATAGTGAAAAAGGTAATCCGATTTCTAAAGAAAACTTAACAATTATGGAATATCAGATAATGTTAGGAGCAGAAACGTTAAATTTGGGAACTTGCTTCTTAGGGTGGGTTAGTTTTGCATTACAATCCTTTCAGGTTAAGAAATCAAAAGAGTTAAAAGAGATATATACTAAACTTGGAATACCTGAAAACAGAGAAATCCTCAGTGCTTTTTCTATTGGAAAGAAAAAAGCTGAATACAGAAATGTAAAAGTTAGAGATAAAATGGAGTTTACAACTGTTTAATAATAAAAAAACTATAACGAGTGAAGGTGATTATGACAAATATTAAATTAGTGTGTTTTGATTTAGACGATACGCTTATTAGGGGAATACACTCTGTTATGTATTTGTGCAAGATTAATGGAAAATTAGATGAGCTAATTGAAATAGAAAAAAGAGAGGCAGATGGTGAGTTCAATTGGATTGAGGCTGATTATCACAAAGCGAAGTTAGTAATAGGCTTATCTGAAAGCGAAGTCTATTCAAACTTTGATAAAACGTTAGAGCCTATGAAAAATGTGAAAAGTACTATAAACAAGCTAAATACAATTGGTATAAAGTGTATTTTAATTACTGCTGGTCCAAAGCAGGTTGCAAAAGTCGCATCTGAAGCTTGGGATTTTGATGGTTTTTTTGGGAGCCATTATGAAACAGATAACAAGATATTTACTGGTAATATTTTAGAGCATTTAGGTGATAAAGGTAAAATTTCTTGTTTGTTGGAATATTGTGAGTCAAATAATTTTAGACCTGAGCAATGCGTTGCAGTTGGTGATGGTGCGTCTGATATTCCGCTATTTGAGTATTGTGGGACATCAATCGCATTAAATTATTGTGAATCTATTATAGGTAAAGCTACACACTATTTGAAATCAGATGATTTAAATGATTTATTAGAGTTTATTGTGGAAACAAATAATTCTTAGGATAGACCAAAATATGATTATGCATTTCAAATAATGTATTCTTAACTTCTATTTTCCGTATTAAAAAGCTATAAAATTTGATTTAATAGGTCAAATTTTATAGCTTTTTGAAAAATGATTATTAATCGTTTTTTATTATTTTAGAAGAAAATTAATGATTTCATTGTTTGTTATTTCAGGTTGCTCATGATTTAGCGCATGACCTGCTTTTTGAACGATCATATATTTATATTCTCCATCATTTAATATCTTAATAACCTCTTTTCTCTTTTCAACCATATGCCCACCAATCAAGAAATAAAGCTTGTCTTTTACATTAATACTCTTATCTCTATCATATTTTTCAAGTGTATGGACAAACATAGCCTTACGGTTGTGACTTTTCATAAGCAAAATTAAGTGCTGTGAAATCTCAGGATACCTTTCTATAAAGCGAGATTCGGGCGAACATAGTTTTGCCAATACTTTTAGCATATTATTTTTTGTGGGTAGCAAGACCTCCGGAAACATCATTCCCAAAGTACTAAATAAACTTTTTATAGGACTTGATACTATTCCGCCCTCAATACAAACAGCCTTATTTATTCTATTACTTTCCTTTGTTATGTAATTAAACACTATGACTGCACCATTTGAGACACCCGCAATATTAAAAATTTTAAGCTGGAAATAATCTGCAATCTCATTAATCCAAAGTTGCTGGTTAAAATGTTTTTTTTCAAACTTTTCATTCGGTATACTTTTTCCTGGTCCTCCAAGAGTATCTACAGCAATACAAAAAAAGTTATCAGATAGCTCCTTTATGTTGGGAGCCCACATAACAGCAGAATTATCTCCTACCCCATGAAATAGCACTAAAGGTGGGTTCTCAGCTTTTCCAGTTATTATACAATGAGTTTTCCCAAAGGATGTCTGAACATCTTTCTCTACATACTCAACACCCCACATTTTAAGTAATTCATCATAAGACTTTAGAACATTTTCCATACTCTTCTGATTTTTAAAAACATTAACCATTATCCTACTCTCCTCTCAGAATTGTTGTTTGTATTTAGTCAAAAAAACCTTTACATGATTTATAACTTTTTCATTCATCTCCTTTCTGATTTCTTCTGTAATCAATCCTGTAACAAGATATCTATGAAAAAAATACACAATTGGAGAATAGTATTCCATGACCATATACTCAACATCGGAGTTCTTAAGAAAGCCGATCCTAATCAGCCATTGGAATATAGCTCGATGACCTTCAAGGGCATTATCAAACAGCATGTTATGATATAATGCGGCCACTTGTGGATTAGTGCTTTGTTCAATAATCAGCATACGTATGAATTTATTTATGCTCTCATCCATAAGATAATTATTTACAAAGATTTGGCATACAGATAGGAATTCTTCATCTGTAACAGTTGAAGCCTCTGACATTTTTATATTAAAATTTTTAGAAATATTATGAGTAACATCTATAAAATTTTTACACAATTCATCTAAAATACTCTTTTTACTTTTAAAATGGTAATATACTGAGCTTTCTTTAATGTCTACGATACTGCAAATATTACGTATAGATACCGAACTATATCCTCTTTGTGAAAATAGGTTCAGAGCAGTTTCTAAAATGCGGTTTTTAGTATTTATTGTTTTTTTCATAGTCACACCTTTTCGAATAGGATAAATATATCATTTTTCCTGACCTGTAATATTATAGCAAATCTAACAAGTGTTAGGTATATATTACCTAACATTTGTTAGATTGTCAATAAGTATATTTATTAATTTAAATTTGAATTGGGATGGTAGCATTCCATTTGAAATATTTGAGCATGCTTCTAAAGATAACTCCAAGCCCATTAACTCATCGTGATTCAATTATAGCTACACACTATTTGAAATCAAATGATTTAAGCGATATAATGGAATATATTGTAGAAATTGAATAATTTGAGGTGAAGGATGAAAGAACTAAAATAATAAAAAAAGGAGGGCCGAGTCCATGCCAGTACTTTATTGGAGTTTTGTGCCAAATTCGGGGCATGGGCATAAATATGCTTAGTATTACAGAACAATGGAATCCAAAACAAGCCTTATTGAAGAGCATAATTCATAAACCAGATAAATTTGATCAGGCAATTCAAATATGTCTCGATTTACATTCTCTTGTACATACATCTGAAATGTCAAGTCTTAATACAAGAACCTTTGAGGATGAAGTGTGGGATGGACTAAATGAGAAAGTTTTCAGCACAATGTTGGATAATAAAACGTCAACTATTGCTTGGGATATTTGGCATTTGACCCGAATAGAAGATATAACTGCAAATATTCTGATTGCTGATGATAGTCAAGTAATAAATAGTGGCAAATGGCTAGAAAAAATGATGGTTACAGTTTGTGATACTGGAAATGCAATGACCAGGGATGAAATCACCTCTCTAAGCTCACAAATCAATATGACGGAGCTTAGAAATTATAGGATAGCAGTAGGTAGAAAAACACGCCAAATCATAACACAATTGATGCCTATTGATATGAAAAAGAGATTTGAAGCTTCCCGAATACAGCGTGTATTAGATGAGGGTGGTATTTTAGAAGCTGAAGGTTCAAAATGGCTCTTGGACTTTTGGGGTAAAAAAACGGTTGCAGGTATATTGCTAATGCCTATAACTCGCCATCAAGTTGTTCATATTAATGATGCATTAAGAATAAAAGAAAAATGCATGAAGACATGCAGAAAAATCACACACTAACACCGTACGTTCTTGCGTTTGAAACCCAGTCGTCCTTTGTCTACCGCTTTTTGAATCTCCTCAGCAGCCACAGGGACGTTGCATTTCGTATTACCCCTAAATACCTCCACTGTCCCGATGACCTTTGCAACGGACAGAGCCTTGTCATGCAGTGGAAGATAGGAAACTCCTAAGGTTGCAACAAAATTATTCATGGCATATTTGGCACGGTCGGAGTTGGCGTGAATGGTTTTTTCTACTGTTTCAAGCATAACATTCAACTTTTCTTTGTCAAACTCATCATCCTTGCGGTTGCCAAGCAGCCAGCAAAAACAGCTGTATCCAGCAGATATATACAATTCCTTTCGGCTTGAAATCCATTGTTCGGAAACTTCCTGCGCGATATCGGTTTCGGCGAGCGTTACAGCTACGATATAATCAGAAATCATATAGAAATAAGCACTTTTCATCCACCTGTCAAAATCTGATTTGGTCATTGCTTTTGGATCAGCAATCATACCAGCCAGATACATAGCATCATAATTGCCAGTGGCATAAAGTTCTTCCGCAAGCGTCTGATTGACCTTTATTTTCTTTACAATCGGTTTCATTGCGCCTGTCGCAACTCCAAAGAGCGGCTCAAGTGCACCCTGCTGCATATATACTTTTTTTGTTCGCTCGGCACCTAATGATTTAAGTTCCTGTAAAATTGTTTGAACGTCCATAATTATTTCCTTTAAGTAATTACATTTTGATATCATTTAAATCCTTCGTTCTAAAAGTTTACCATAAATGCGACCATTTTTTTTATTGTCTGCAAAAATTCTATTTTTATTTAAGGATTATTTAATAATTTAAATTATATACTTTTCACATAAGATAAGAGAGGAAGTTGATAATAGCCAGTATGTTAATTGCTAGCAGTGTTAATATGTTATATACAACTACGACTGCATTAGATAATTTTAAAAAAGTATCAAATACTGCAGATAATATGATATTGACATATTACGATGAAGCGAATGATAGGAAGATGGAAGAATGGGCTAACAGTAGCAGTAAAGTAAAGAGCGTAAGTTATGACGAAATGATAGATATTACTACTTATGATATTACTCTTCCAATACAATGTGAAGAACTAGGTAATGAATTAATTCTATGTTTATTTTTAACAGTGATTTAGTCACTTTTACCTACTTTATGGATTTGATTACAGCTGCGATTATGATAATACTAAGCATTTTCTTGATTTTTATTTCATTTTTAATTCTTAGATTTACCATTATATTTACTATTGAAGAGGACTATAAAGAAATCGGTATTATGAAAGCAATAGGACTAAAAAATAAAGGTATAAAGAGTATTTACATGGCTAAATACTTAGCATTAGCTCTAGTTGGAGGCAGTATAGGTTTTATAGCAAGTATTCCATTTACTAGTTATCTTATGAATAAAATATCAACACATATTATTATGCAGGCTACAATGTTTAATTATGTATTATCTATAATAAGTGTAGTGTTTATAATTTTTATTACAATTGGCTTTTGCTATATGTGTACGAAAAAGATAAATAAATTATCTGCAATTGAAGCTATTAGGCAAGGGAGTACAGGTGAAAGATTTTCTGTTTCAAGGAAGCTAAAGCTTCACAAGATGAAGCATATTAGTACACCAAGCTATTTAGCCTTTAATGACTTAATAGGTAGCTTTAAGAAATTTATAATTCTTATGATTACATTTATATTAGGTACAACTATAATAATTATACCAATAAACATTATTAACACAATGAGCTCAAATGAGGCAATTATACTATTAGGAAAGTCTAAAACAACTGATATTTACATTGAAAAGGATAGCTTTTCTAAAAAAACCTTGGATATTAATAATTTAATGGAATATATTAACAAAATTGAGCAGAAAGTGAAGGAAAAAGGTGTAAATATAAAGCTTTATCCCGAAATGGCATTTTCTTCGGTAATTTATATAGACAATCCCGAAGAGAGGAAAAGTATAAGAAGTATACAGGCATATGATTATGGAGCTGATAATTTTACTTATTTAAGTGGTGTAGCTCCAAAGCTAGAGAATGAAATAGCCATTTCAACTAAAGTATCGGAATATTTTAATGTAGGATTAGGTGATACCATTAATTGCACCACGCAAGATAAAACAGGTCAATATATTATAACAGCTATATACCAATCTATGAATAATACAGGGTATACGGTTAGGTTTTCTGAGGAGAATAAGTTTAGCCTTAAAGATTGTAGCTATCTTGAGGTGTTTAGGGAATTTAATGACAAAGATATAGATAAGGAAGAGGCCATTAAGACTCTGAAAGATCAATTCCCTGAACTTGATATTAAGAGTACCAGCGAATACATAGAAAAAAACTTTGGTGGCAGTACAGAGCAGATGGGGATGCTTAGAAATATTATATTAGTTATAGTTTTGGGTATCAATTTTCTTATAACCTGTCTATTAGTTAGAATGCTCATAACAAAAGAAGATGGATGGAGATATTTTTGCTCAAAGTACTGATAACTCAATGAGTGTCACTGTTGTGGTAAGGTATAGCGAATAAGGTTGACCATCAATTTACCCCTTCAATATGAACAAAATATGTTTTATAGGCATTATTTGTCCAAGGGGTAGACCAGGAATCATTTGTATGCTCTGCAATAACTGGCTCATATCTTTCTTTAGAACTATTGAAGAGAATACCAACTATTATTGCAGAATGAGTTATGTTCATATTTGATTTCCATTGATATTGTATTATATCTCCAATTTCAACATATTGCCCGATAACAGAGTTATATTCAGAATCTCCGTTAATCACCATTTCTGTTGCTTTTGGTCCAAATTCTCGCGATTTGTAATTACCATGCAAAATATAGTTTAGGCCTCTTGCTGTACTCCAGGTCCAAGAATAACTATCATTTTTGGTATCTGAAGTACCGCTGCTTTTGTAATACCATTGATAGGTACCATTTTCGGAGTTGTTTGCACCACCTGCCCTTAGACATTGTGAAACAAAATTAGTGCAGTCGCCACCTTCCCATTTCTCGTCACCTAGATTTACAAAAGCTGTAGAATAATTATCCCAGTATGTGTAAGCCCAATTATAGGCACCCTCTCTGTTGTATATGGTACTAGCAGTTAGACGCTTTCTATGCTCAATACCATTATGTGATAAATTTGTTTTGCTGCTGATTGTTTTTTGCTTTGAATATTCCAAAGTGAGCCTTGTGGATTTACTTTTTTTGGATTTATCGATTGAAGCCTTTGCTTCCTTTTTCAATCTCTCTATAGTGTCTGACAAGCGGTTTAAATCTTGTTTATCTAAGCCACTTGAATGACCACGACTAGTCATATATTGATCAATAAGTATTATCCATCTGTCATCTTCTTTGCACAGAGTAAATGAATGCTTTTCTGATTTTGTGCCAACAATAGGTTTGCCCAGAGCATTTGAGGCATTCCAATAAATATTTGTTTTAAGATGAGCTTCAACTAAGGCAACATCATTATTAACTTTTGTACTAATAATTTTTACTTGTGGGATTACTTTCTTAATATCATAGTCATTTGACGCATATGCAATTATATAGTCCTGTAAAAGCTCCTGTTTTGTAAATAGCAGGTATTTTTGAGCATTGGGATACTTTGATGAATAATAATCGTCAATAGTATCTACATTTTTAGTAACTAAGGTATTCATTTTAATACACAGGAATTCCTTAACACAAGCTTCAGGTGTACTCAATGAATGTGGCGTTGCTAAAACAACACTAATACTCAAAGAAAAATTCAGAATTAGAATAATTAAGATAAATAGTTTCTTAATATACATTTTAACCTCCTTGTGGCTGTAAGGCTTTTGGAATAATCTTTTTTCGATTTTTAATAATTGAAATTATAAGAATTATTAATGGTAACAATACATGAAAAGGGAATGCGATAATATCATCACCATAACTTTTACTCCAGATAGGGTATACTGCTCCATTTTGAGGGAGGACACAATATGCAAGAGCGATATTCAAAATAACCAAAGCTGTTTGAATTGGTTTATATTCCTCAAGTCTAAATAAATCTGAGATAATTTTGCTTACTGCATATAAGAGAATGACAACTTTAAGGCCAGCTCCTACCAATAAGCTGATATCAATAAGGGGATTAATATTTATTGAGGGAATCATTTGTGCAGCTACACTAGATGGATAAGTCATTTTTACCATTAAACTAGGGCCAACTACTATTATGTTTCTCACTGTTAAAAGCATTAATAAAACTTCAAAACTTAAAATAGTCCAATAAGTAGCCTTGAATCTACCATTCTCATTATTGGTATAGGGTATTATAAATAAACAAATGAAGATATCACCGAAAATTATACTTATAATTCTAAAAGCACTTTTTATTACTGGAGTAATATCCTCTAAAACTGGCGTAAATCCGCTGAAGTCCATCATAGTAAAAATGGAAGTAGATATAACTATTGCAGATATAGGAATTATAGGAACCAGGATTTCACTAACCCTTCCAATATTGGATAATCCTCCTCTTAAACAATATAATACACCTATGGAAAAAGCAATATAAAGCACAATTATAGGTGTATCAGTATAGCTGGAACCTGCCATAAATCCTCCAAAGAGTCTCGTGTTGATAGATGATTTATACAAATAGAATAAAATATAACAAATACTAATAATCTTTCCCAAAACTTTCCCAAAGCAATTTTCCAAAATTTCAGTAAGAGTTTGTCCACTATTTAATTTAGAGACATATAAAAACATTGTTACAAGAATAAGACCTCCTATAAAACCAATTATTACTGCTATCCATGCATCAGATTTTGCGCCGAAAGCCGGATTAGTGATTGCAATACTTCCATAGAAAACCGCAAAAATAAGTAATGCTAGTTGGAAGTTTGATATTTTTGCTTCCTTCATATATCCTCCATGAGTTCAAGTGAGATTATTCTAGGCCTAAGCCTAATCCTAATCCTTTTAATGCATCCATAATAAAAATAATAGGACTGGTAGGTTGTTTATTAATGCTGATGAGAATAGCTAATAGCATGCTAATTCCCATTAGTGTAAAGTAAATACCCATTACAATACCTCTTTTTTTGGAATGTAGTAATTCTTTTAAGCTTAATGCAGAAACTAATAGTATAGCAATTATTGCTTTTAACATTACTTAGCGTTCTCCTTATTTTCATTAATGGAATTAATTAACAAACCATTTCTAACTATGTTTCCATCTACCTCAATATTTACTGTCATATTAGGGAAAATCTCAGTATTCCATTTTTCTTTTGACTCATGCCAGTATTTAACGTTTTTATCGTAAACACGCATTCCAAAGCCAAAAATATCACTTTTAAATTCTTTTTGGCATTTTTCTATAGTATTTTGAGCTTCTTCTTTGATTTTTACCTTTAAGCTTTCATTAGCAGCTAATAAATATTCGCTTTCCTCAGCTTCTGGATTATCTTGTTCACTGATATAAGCTATAAAATTTAATTTAATATTAGCTTCAGGAACATTATCTTTATCCATTTTTAATTTAATTTTAGAGGATAACTTTTTTAATTCAATTGCCATTACTTTATTCGGATTTATAGGGTCTTTAACTTCTAAAACACTTTTCTTAAAATGATTGGTAATATACATATAGCCCCGGGTCTCATATTTATCTAGCCAGCCCACTAATTTATCTTTTTGAAATACTGCTAGTCCTTCAGTAGTTGTTTTATTATCAAGCTTTTCTACAGTTCCAATTGAAAGCTCCTTTCCTTCTGCTTCAAACTCTCTTGCCAGCTCAAGGAGCATGAATTTTTTAGAAAAAGCATCTAATTTGGATGTATCCAAGGTATCTCTTAAATAGGCACCCGGTATTTTGGACAGATCATAATCCTGTTCTAATATCTCTTTTGCAGTTGTGCCTTTTGCAACAATAACCTGGGTTTTAAACTCTGTACTCGGGTCCCTCAAAATATAGTCTACATAGCTTTGAATACCAGACTTCACCATTGCTTCTCCGAATACTATTATTTGGGCTGAGTTTAAGAATAATCTATTCCCTACCTTAGTATGCAAACCTTGCGTAGCTCCAAAAACTGTATCAGCGGTATTTGATATAACAACAAAGCTTTTATTATTTTCACCACCGCTACTACTTCCGCCACTGCTGGAACCTCCACTCTTGATTGAAGAGGTTTTAATAATTTGCGCTGAAACCATAACCTTACCATCTTCAGTAATATCAACTCCAAGACCAGACAAGAGATAAAAATCACTCAAATCATTATTATTCCAACATCCTGTGAGTGTACAAAGCAAAAATAAGCATAAAATACAGATTGCAATTCTTCTAATCATGCTGTTTCCCCCTTGTATTAGAGGATTCAGGAACTGTACGATTAGTATTTTGTCCAAATGAACGTGGCCTTTTAAACATTGCCCAAATGGGTACAACAATTAAAGTATCCTTTATGTCTGAAGCTTGGAAAGGAGTAAATGGAGATAAATATGGAACACCAAAGGATTTAATACTACATAAATAAACAACTATAACAATAGTAAGAGAGCCAATTCCCAACAAGCCTAGCATATTTGCAACTATAAGCATCAAAATTTTTAAAATAGAACCTGTTTTCATATAAGGTGGTACAATAAAACTACAAATGCCCGAAAGAGCCGCAACAATAACAACAGGTGCAGAAGCAATACCGGCACTAACAGCAGCATCACCAAGTACAATTGCACCTACAATACTAACTGCTTGACCAATGGCTCTTGGCATACGCAAGCCTGCTTCTCGAAGTAATTCAAATACAATTACCATTCCTAAGGTTTCGATGAAGGAGGAAAATGGAATGCCTTCTCGGGCTGCGGCAATTGTAATCAAAAGCTTAAAGGGTATTATAGTTTGGTGGAAGGAAGTAAGCGCTACATAAAGAGCGGGCAAATAAATAGATAAAAATAATGCTGCAAGTCTTAAAAGTCTCATTAAAGAACCGAAGAAGTACTCCCCATAATAGTCTTCTGAAGCCTGTATGCTTTCGATAAATAAATATGGTACAGTCAAAATGATGGGAGCTCCATCTACAATAATTGCAATCCTTCCTTCTAAAATCTTAGCTGCGACCTTATCAGGTTTTTCACTATTTCCTACCATTGGAAAAAATGAATACTTGTCATCTTGAATGAACTCTTCAACATAGCCAGAAGCTAAAATGGCATCAGTCTTTATATTGTAGATGCGTTTTTTTAACTCAGCAATAAGCTCTGGTTTAGCAATACCCTGGAGGTAGCAAATAGCTACTTGAGTATTTGTTCTCTCGCCAATAGTTAAGCTTTCTACTTTTAAATTAATATTTTTTATCCTTCTGCGAAGCAGGGTTATGTTTGTACGAAGATGCTCAGTAAAGGCTTCTCTAGAACCCTTAATGCTTATTTCTGTATTAGGCTCTCCAATGGGTCTTTTCTCAGGTGAGCTTAAGCCTATCTTAAAAGCTGATTTTTCACCATCAATAAATAATACAGCATCTCCATTTAAAATACTATCAATGGTGTCTTTTAAAGTATTTAGCTCTTTTAAGTCACCAGAACTAACAATAGTGCTTTTTAAAAGATTCACAACAGAGGAGATGTTGTTATTTCCAGAGTATTGCATAATGGGTTCAATAATGTTTTCAGACAATATTTTTTGATCCACGAAGCCTTCAATAGATGCAATTATGATCTTAATATTGAGTTTTCCTAGTAGAATTTCACGAATAATAAAGTCACTACATAAAGAGAACTCTTGCGTAATCATGCTTTTAACAGAGTCAATAGATTTTGGAATTTTGATTTCATTTCCACTATTCTTTTGGTCTGCTTGTGCTCGATTGTCACTTTTTTTGTTTTTAACATTTTGAATATTGACTTGATTATTCTTCTTAAAAATTTTTTTAATTATATTAAACATCTTTGTTTTCACCTTTTAATGTATTAGTTTATGAGATTTATGTTTTAGCAAATTGCTATCAGATTTTAGTCTTTAATTATTATCTCTAAACTAAATAATGTTATACCAATAGGTATAAAGATATGTTTTTTTGATAACAATTGATAATAAGTATAAGCATATTTGAGGAGTTTAGAAGGTTAAAAGAAATTACGAAAATAAATCAAGGAGGTACCGAGCTTATGCCATTTCTGTCATGGTATTTTTGAAACGCTGGGCATGAGCACTATTATGGATGATTCTGAAAATCAAATACAAAACAGAAATTATGTATATAAAATTTTAATACTTGCATTAGTTTGTACCTGTGCATTACTGACAATATACTGTACAAAAATAAGTGATGTAGTAACTCATTACAAAGATAAATATAATTATGAATGTGTACAAGCAATGCTAATACTAAAATCCAATCAATCTCTTACTTCAAAAAGCAGTACAAATAAAATTCAAAATGATAAGTTAAGTAATCAATACAACGAACTTAAGAAGCAAAATGAGCAAATAAAAAAAGAATTAGAAGCTTTACAAAAACAAAAGGAGAAATTAGAGACTAGTAAAAATGAGCTGGTGTCTGATAATCTTGAACTTCAAAAATCTCTTAAAAAGGCTGCTGCAGTGGGAGTCACGCCGCAATCCTATAAAATATATGATGGGACATCCTTAGAAACTGAATATAGTAAGGGAAAATATATTGGGAAGTTTTTAGGCACGGCATATACACCATCAGTTGAAGAATGTGGAAATAATCTTGGGATTACTAGTTCAGGACAACCAATTATTCCAGGTGTATCAGTAGCAATAGACAAAAATCACTGGCCATATGGGACAATTTTCTACATAAAGGGCTTTGGTTATACAGTTGCTATGGATACTGGTAGTGCAATAAAAGGGAAAAAAAGATTTGATTTTGCTGTATTAGATAAGAATTTTGCATATGAGCTTGGACAACAATATTAT
>JAEZOA010000003.1 GCA_023441625.1 Bacillota bacterium | reverse complement strand
TCAGCAGAAATGGTTCAATTGTTAAGAGCATTGGTGTCAAACACAAGTGAAATTAAGAATAAAGATCTTGTGGCTAATGTTTCATCAAACTCAGTTTTCAATGCAGTAAGAAATGAATCAGTTAATTATACAAAAAGGACAGGACGTCCTGCATTTTAAAGGAGGTGTAATCGATGGCTTATGGTAGTTTTAGAGGTTATTTTATCAAAGTAATATCAAGTGATTTGCCTAATGGGTATGAAATACTTCCCAATAAATACATATGCAACTTCAAGATTACGCCAGACAGACGTACAGATAAAGATAGTTATGTAGATGGAAATGGAAAGTTAGTAAGGGGTATTTTACCCCATTTAAGAAGTGGCTTTACATTTGACACAGGGTATATCACTGATAATGATATACCTTATTTATCAAATATATTTAATGGTAGGGATAGAATTGATTTGGAGTTTTGGCATCCAATTTCCCAAAGCTATAAAAGGGGTAATTTTTATATTCCTGATATGGAATTAGAGGTTTTAATGGCAGTGGGCAATTTAGTTTATTATAAGCCTGTCCAGTTTGAAATGATTGAATATTAAGGAGGGCTATTATGCTACAGATTGATGAAAACTTAAGAATGATATATAAGAATGATAGCCTTCCAATTGCTAAATCTATTTCACATAAAGTATTAACATTATACTTTGAGGAATTAGGACTAACAATTGAAAATGAGCTAATAGATGGTGAATCATTTAAACTTACTGAAAGCTTATGTTCTGAAAACACTATAAAGTTTGGTTCTTGTGAATCAGCAGTTTTAAATATTACTATTGCTGATGTGAAACAAGACCTTAAAAATCAAACAGTTATAGTCACACAGACTGTAGATGGTACATATACAATGCCATTAGGAACATACAAAGTAGATTCAGCTAAGAAACGTTCGGACAGTAGATTTAGAGATATTATTGCATATGACCAAATGAAAAAGTTTGATGTTGATGTAACATCATGGTTTAACAGCTTGTCTTTCCCAATGACAATAAAGGAGTTTAGAATAAGCCTTTGCAAATATATAGGGATACCTGTATTTGAACAAGAGCTTATAAATGATAATGCCATTGTTAGAAAAACAATAATCCCTACAGTAATATCAGGTAGGGAAGTATTGATGAAGATTGCGGAAATAAACGGAGCTTTTGGTCACATAACTCGCGATAACTTGCTTAAGTTTATGCACCTAGGCCAATATGGATTGTATCCTTCTGAAACATTATATCCAGCTGAAAACTTATATCCGTCAGAAAGTAATGAATTTATTGGTGATGCAGGATATAGAGATTGTAACTATGATGATTATGTAGTTAAGCCAATTACAAAATTACAAATTAGAGAGCAACAAGGTGATATAGGTGTTACTGTTGGAAGTGGAGAAAGTGGCTATATAATCCAAGATAATTTCATAACCTTCGGAATGACATCAGACGAATTGGCAAGTGTTGCTAATAATGTTCTTAAGGTAATTGAAGGAAGGTATTATACGCCTCAAACGACAATCATGGCAGGGTTACCATATGTTGAGGTTGGTGATTCAATAACGATTGTAACAACAAATGATGCAATTGAAACATTCGTTCTTAACAGGGAATTATCTGGTTTACAGATACTTACTGACACAATTCATGCTGATGGTTCTGAATATCAAGAACAAGACTTTGGTATGGATACAAACATACAACAGCTAAAATCACAATCAATGAAGATAAAAGCTGATGTCGATGGTTTAGACATCCAAATCAATGGAGAGGATGGAGTTACTTCTCAAATACAAGCAAATGCAGATAGTATATATCTCGAAATTTTAAGAGCCCAAGATGCTGAAAGAAGTTTAAGTAGTTCTATAAGTATTACAGATTCAAGGGTTTCAACTAAGGTTTCTAAAGGAAATGTCTCATCTGAAATATCAGTGGAACATGATCAAGTAATACTTTCATCAAATAGGTTAGTTGTTGACAGTACAAACTTTAAGCTTGATGAAGATGGTAATGCAACATTTAGCGGAGATGTAGTTGGTGCTACAATAACAGGTGGTACAATTACTCAAACAGTAGATGACTTTGTGACGGTAGAAATTGATGAAAAAGGAGTTTATGTACAAGGTGATGCTGAAATACATGTAGGTCAATATTCTACAGGGTATACAGTTATCTCTGATGAAGGAGTTTCAGTAACAGGTCAAAATGGTGCGGGTGCTTCCATTACAAAGAATGGATATTTTGGCAAGGTGAATGGAGCAACAGCAATTACAACAAATAATGTAAGCGGATATGTTCCATCAGATACTGAGGACTTAGCTGCATATACAAGGGCATCAACTACAGCTGGTGGTGAACTTGTATCTTTTAGTAATACTTCTGGAAATACTGATGTTGCCTGTGCCTCGTTTGTTCAAGCATATGTAGGAAGCACATCTGATGAAAGGTTAAAGGAAAATATTAAGGAAATAGAAGACATCAACGTAGACCAATATATGAGGTTACAGCCTATTGAATGGGATTGGAAACTAAATGGGGGCCATGACATTGGTTTAGGTGCACATGCATTATATGAGATATATCCTGATATGATTAGAAAAAATGATGATGTGAGTGATGATGAAAAAGCCCTATGTCCAGATGGCGTATGGGAAATCAAGTATAAATGCTTACATGCAGAACATATAAAGATGATTCAAAGGCATGAAATATTGATTGATTCATTAGTAACCAGAGTAGAAAAATTAGAGAGGGGAGGTATTAGAAGATGGATAAAACGTATGATAGAATCAATTGGCAAAACCAACCGTCAACAGCAACAGCGCTAGGTGCTAAGAACCTTAATAAGATGGACTTAGCTCTTAATGAGATAGATAATAGAGTAATTGCCCTTGACACAAGTAAGGCAAATGAGGCTGATATAAATCTTCTTGTAAAAGAGATAACATTTGAAGAAAGTACTGGTCGTATAACCATTATAAATAGAAATGGGACATCATATGTTATTGATACTGCCATGGAAAAAATAGCAGTTAACTTTTATTATAACAACGAAACACAGCAAATTGAATTAACATTAGCTGACGGAAGTACACAGTATATTGATATATCAGAATTTGTGACAAATGTTGAGTTAGAAAATAGTGAAACAATTTATTTTACATATGACGAGCAAGGTAAAGTGAAAGCTGACATAGTTTGTGGTAGTATTACACCAGAAAAATTGCAACCTGATTATCTTGCTGATATAACTGTTCAAGCACAAACAGCAGTAGTTAATGCAAATAAAGCACAAAGGTACGCAGTTGGTGGAGTTGAGGAAGGTGATGATACAGATAATGCTAAGTATTATTGCGATCAAGCAGAGAAATATGCGCAAATTTCTAAAGGTGGAGATGCTGCAGCATTAGGAGGACATTTAGCAGAAGAATATCAATTAATTGCTAATATGCCTACTTCTTTACCAGCTAATGGAGGCAATGCTGATTCTATTGGTGGATTTGAGCCTGATGACTTTGCTTTTAAAAGTGAATTAGAAACATATAAACCTACTGGTTACAAAGGGACTTCAGAAGAGGAAATTAATTCTCATTATGATAATTTACACATAAATTCTCCTGATTCACGTTGGTATAGAGCAATGATTACAAATAACTTTGCACATTCTATATTAAATGGTGGTGCTAGGTATGTTGAAGGATATAGGCTGTCAGAACAATTTGGGTGGCAGACATCGACTGGCTACTGGACTGACAAAACAATATTTAAAAGGGTGCTGGAGGCAGGAGTTTGGAGTGATTGGAGAGATATTGCTGATGGTGGAAACGCTAAAACAGTTAATGGCTATTCTGTATCAGTAGTTGATGTTCTTCCTGAAACTCATGTTGAAAATACAATTTACTTTGTTAAGAAAGCTTAGGTGACGTTATGGCAAATGACATTATTATTAATGGAAACAAATATGAACCATATTTTGAGGGACAAAAATTAAAAGAAGCATGGCTTAATGGAGTAAAGATATGGAGCAGTGGTAATGATGGTGTAGGTGTTGCTTTAATGGGTGACTCAACTGCTAACTTATACAATATTTTTGTAACTTATGACGGTTGGGATACTGCTGTTATGATTATGTCAAATGTAACTGTTGGAGGAGGAACAGCACCTTCTTGTAGAATTCGTAGGCATGATGGACGTATTTTTATACAAACGACATCTGGTGATACTGTAAAATCTGAGATACATTATATCTATGAGTTAGATGTTGATTCAAAAACATTAACAGTTGTTAACAGCGAATACCAAACAGGAGGAACTTTAGAATTACTTGAGGTACATGAAGGTGTTATTCCGATTGTTATCCATGAAAAAAAATTGTATTCATATAATATCGACACTAATAGATACGAAAATGGAACAGTTACTTATGCTGGTATTATTTCTTGCATACGTGGTAAATATTTCTTTAGTCAGTACGAATCTTATGCAGGAGTTCATGGAAGTTATGATAAAGAAAAAAGTGGTTTTTTAATTGAGGGAAGAATTGGTGTAACAATGCCAGATAAGTTTTATAGGTCTCAAAGCTTTGCTTATGTTGGTTCTCGTTTAATAGGGCATGAAGGTAATACTTATCATCTAAATTCTTCATCTGACGACGGAAAAAGTTTTTCTTTAATCCATCAAAACTCAGAAACAGCATACATACAATCAATTAGGAGTGTTGCACAGGGTAATGGTACATGGGTAGTAACATTTAATCCATCTACTAAAATAAGAGTATTTTATTCTACTGATGATGGTGTTACGTTTAATGTGTTACCATTTTCAATTAGCTATAATGATAATGCTACTGTTAGTGCTTATATTGGTTTTGTGAGATTCGATGGTGAACGTTTTGTAATTAATGATTATAACTATATTTACACAAGTGAAGATGGTATTACATGGGTTACAAGAGCTTCGTCTAGTTTATTTAATGGTACATATTCAAGAGTTCAAATGGGTTAAAGGAGGTTTTTATGAATATAATGGTTCATATTAAAACAAATGAGGTTATGTTTATTTCAGAACAAATTGTAGAGGAAGAAGATAGATACAAAATAAATTCACATTTGTCTGTATTAAAAGAAAATATGGTTAAGGTATACACAGTTAACGAAATTTCTGATGAAATAGAGCCTTATAAATACTGTTACACAGAAGAAGAAGGTTTTTATCCTAATCCAAATTGGGCAGAACCTAGAGATATGGAAAAAGAACTTGATGAACTGAAGAAACAGAATGAATTGCTCAAGCAACAAACAGATACTTTGACAGAATGCCTACTTGAGATGAGTGAAATAGTATATAGTGCTTAGAACATTAATATATTATATATTTTTTGGGAAGGGAGGAATGGATATGATGGCAATGTTATGGGCGCAACAGATTATAATGGAAAGACCTGGCTATACATATACTAGAGTGCCTGCTAAGTTAAAAGAACAAGTAAAACAGATTCTTATTGACAGTGGATGCGAAGATCTAGTAACTGAATAATGTAATGTACATAGATAGGGCACCTTCGGGTGCTCTTTTTGTGTGCGGAAAGGACAGAATGGTTATTACACAAGATACTATTATCACATTAGCATCAGTACTTGGTGCGTTTATAGCTATTTTTACAGCTATTTTCGCAGTATATAGATGGTACTTAAAACAGAACCAACAGGATAAAGAAATCAAAGCCTTAAAGGAGGAACAGTGTCTTATTGTATATGGATTACTTGCTTGTTTAAAAGGTTTGAAGGAGCAAGGATGCAATGGACCAGTCACCGAAGCGGTCGATAAACTGGAAAAGCACATAAATAAGAAGGCACATGATATGGAGGGATAGTGAAAAAGAGAAAGTATAGCAAAGTGATCGTAGCTCTTGTGATAGCTCTAAATGTGCTATTTGCTGGAGCTGTTTTATTTGTATTCTATCACACTGGATCCGAACCAGGAACATTGATAACCGGATGGTTCAGCTTTACAACAATTGAGTTATGGGCGTTATCCGGAATTAAAAAATCAGAAAAGAAGAAAGAAGAGGTAGAGGCATGAGTGAATTGTTATTTGATGTGTTAAAGGCAGTTATTTTGTTAGTAATTGGAGTTATCGTAAGGTATTTAGTACCTTGGATTAAAGCAAAACTTGACGGTACCCAGTTGGAAGAAATCATGACATGGGCCTATAAGTTTGTGCAAGCTGCAGAGCAGACGATTCGTGGTGGAGCTGATAAAAAGGATTATGTTACTAAAAAGCTGAAGGAGTTACTCATTGCTAAGAATATCAGTCTATCCAGTGATCAGATTGATGCATTGATTGAGGGCATTGTTAATGAATTATATCCTAAGGAGGATTAGTATGATAAAGATAGCACATGCAGTTTACGATGAGAATGGTAAATCGGCCGGTGGTAAAGCTGGGGACCAAACAGGCAAAGAGGTCGCTATCTGGGACTGGTACAAGTCAGGCACTGGATGGACAAGTGTTATTCGTGCAAAAGATAAAACAGTAGCTTCTAAAATCGCTCAGGTTGCAAAAGATATCACAGACAATAATTGCATAGGGTACAATCAATATAACCGTCTATCGCTCTTTAAACAAGCACAGGCGGTTAATTTTGATATATCAAAGATTAAGGTAAAATGCGATACTGATTGTTCAGCCATGGTAGCTGTATGCATTAATGCTGCAGGTATTAAAATCAGCTCTAGTATATGTACAGCTAATCAGTTAGATGCCATTAAAGCTACCAAGGCCTTTGAAATCCTTAATGATAAAAAGTATCTGACATCTGCTAAGTATCTGCAAGAGGGAGATATCCTGCTAAGACAAGGGCATACTGCTGTTGTTGTTGAAGTAGTTACAGTTAAGGACCTGCAGATTAAACTCAATGAGTTTGGATATGGTCTTGTTGAGGATGGAGTAAGAGGTAAAAAGACTAATAATGCAATTAAGGACCTACACGATCGTGTAGAGGTTATTGATGATATGATAGCAAAGTTGTAAAATTTAAGCCCCTGGGATTACTCCTGGGGCTAAGTTATTATATAGTTAATGGATTAGAATTTGTATTAACCTCGACATATCCCATAACCTCGCGGTAATTTGGAAGAGCGAGAAACTTATTAAGGTATGGCAAAGCATTTTTATCTCTATCTTCAAAATATTTGTACGATTTGTCTCGTAGCCATTCTTCTACAAAGAAACGACGTAATTCACCGATTAATGCATTAGGATACGCCCTAGCTTCAACGATACGCCCATCTTCATATTTGTGTGGGTATTTTGGATAACTATCAACTGGATAACCTAAGGTGCGTAAGTGTTTTGAAAACGTTTTACCGAGTGAAATGTCTGGAATCATGCCAGATGATACTACATAGCCTAATGCTTCTAAAGGCCCAATAAGAGATAGTGTTACTTCATTTAACATAGAGAAATATCCATATGGAACGTTTGGTATATTCACAAGATATCTTCTTAGGTGATATGGAAGCTGTGGTTGCTGAATACTTCCAGACATCCATTCAAAAACCCATTTAGATACTAATACAGCGAATTTAGGGGAAAGCCACTGTGCAAGATTGATTGCAACTTGCGGGTGAACCCAAGTTCCTTGTATGTTCGGGGTACCACCTTGAACTGACTGAACGAGGTCCGTTGCGGGAATTCCCGTCACGGAAGATAATTC
>JAEZOA010000172.1 GCA_023441625.1 Bacillota bacterium | reverse complement strand
TTCAACTGTCAAACTCCCGGTATAATTTCATATGCTAATAATTCTTATGGTGTATTAGTAGGTGGTGTATTAGTAGGTGCAAGAATGAATAAAATGACTTGAAAATATAGAAGATATTTAGTATACTATTATAGTTGTTTCTATAAACTTAATCATGCGTTTGTAGCTCAGTAGGATAGAGCGTCGGTTTCCTAAACCGCAGGTCGCACGTTCGAATCGTGTCAAGCGCACCAATTAAAACCGCTAGTCATATGGCTTAGCGGTTTTGTATTTTATGATATACATTAAAGTTAACTAATGAGTATAACATACTACATAAATACAAAACATCTAGAGTCAAAGCCTGTATGGGCAAGTATTCTGATACGATATTCTTTAATATATACCTCTTCAACATCTCACGAGCATATGATATAATCTACTCACAAAGTTATAGGAGGCTGTACCTGTGGAAGATAAAACATTTGATCTGATTGAGAAGATATATAGTGAGTTATCAGAATTCAGAAAAGAAGCAAATACAAGGTTTAATAAGCTTGTATCAGGACAGCAAGATGTTGTGCAGCGACTATCAAAGCTTGAAGCTAAAGTAGAACATGATGTCAATGATAAGCTTCAGATACTTGGCGAGCAGGGTTCCGCTACCACTACTAAGTTAGAGGAACATTCATTGCAGCTTAACAATTTAAATAATAAGATGGATTATCTTGCTTTGTCAGTAAATAGCCAGGATAAAAGGCTTGAATTCGTTGAGTCTTCCAAAAGGAAGAACGCAAAATGACAAGCATGCTGATATTATAATAAAGATATAGGTAATCAAGGGAGGATGACAGTTGGTCTAGCCTTTTTTCTGTTATTTTGATATGAGATACTATAATAAATGACTCTTCACTATCTCATGAGCATATGATATAATCTACACACAAAGCAATAGGAGGTTATGCTGATGGATGATACATTAGAGCTTCTTACAAAGATATACAGTGAGCTTACAGAATTCCGAAAGGAAACAAAAGCAGAAATTCAAGGACTTAAGAACGATGTTATTAGAATAGAAAATAAAATGGATGGATTGTATGATGGCTACAAGCAGACATATGAAAAACTTGAAGTTGTAGAGGATAAGGTTGATATCCTTTCCGACAAAGTAGACCGGCAGGATATAAAGATACAGGTTATTGAAGGAGGACGAAAATAGGTCCTTCTTTTTGTTTTCATCTTCAAGAATTCTATATAGCTTTTTCGTAATCGAAAACATTATGAACAACAAGCTTTCATAACAACTATATTAAAATCAATTTCTCCTGCTAGATTTGCTTTAATATAGTCAATTGCTGAGTTTTTTGTTTATTGGTAGTTCTTTCACACTTTTGTTAATTGTAAAATTTTTAAGTTTAGAATCTTATTCCCTTTCACTTCAAACCTCTATACTATATTCAGGTATCTTCATAATCCAAGAAAACAGTTCAATATCCATGCTCCCTTTGAAATCCTTAGGTATGGGCTTTAACATGCATATTTGGCTTTCTAAAGAGTTAATGCCCATTTCTCCGTGTGATGCAAAGAATAAGAAGGATGCTGAACTTTTAAAAATACGTTTTTTTTCTAAAAACTCTTTAGAATAGAAATTAAGCTGTATATTATCTTCAGCTTCATATTTAATAATTGCTAGGTCCATGCCCTTAGGGCAGGTTTCTTCTACACCCTTCAAGTGTTGTTTTTTCATTTTTTCAATCTCTTCTTTACTAAACCCTTTCATTTTTTCATTACTAAAATGGAGTTCCGCTTTTTGCCAAATATCATAATGCTCAATACTATCAACAAAGAAAAAGCGGTCTACTTTGTTTATAGAATCATAAAAGTAAAATTTCTTCCCCTTTTCCATATTCCCTAACTCTAAATGAAGAGGCTGATTAATAAGCACCTCCTTATAGCTTTCATCGATTTTTATTATAATATCCAAGTTCTTTGACAAATCAATCTGTGGAAGTTCTTCGTTGTCAGATTGTTCATATGCTGCTATTACAATGTTAGATAAATCAATTTTGTCAAGAGGTCCAACATTCATGCCGTGTTCAATAAAATGCTGTAATTGCATATATGCATCAATATTATTATCATATACAGTACTAGCAGATGAGGAAGAAAAGGTCATCTTTTGCCCTTGAATTTTAATCTCATAAAAATTAAAATCTTGAGCAGAATTCCTATAAATATTTCTAATCATATCTTTTCTGTTTGTAGTATTCTCTATCTCCTCTTCTGCTTCTTCTAAATTAATAGCAGGTTGATGATACATTACCCACAAAATATTTTTATCGCAGTGCGAAGTTATGCTGAGCAGTATTGCGCTTACTCCATCAATTTCAAATGTTTTGTTTATAAAAAATTCTTTCTCCGGTAACAGCATATGCTGTTTTAAGATTTCTAAAAGCATGTCTAAATACTCCTTATAAAATAGTCATAATATATCCAAGAACGGATATCTACCATATTGTATATTTAATAGTATATTATGGCAAATTGTAAATCAAATTAATAAATTGTTCAAGAAAAACTTGAAAATTATTAATATTTAAAGGTTACTATAAATACATAATCTTTTTCATTTATATCTCCTTTTATTTTCTATGTTCAAGCCTTAGGGAAACCTAAGGCTTTATTAAATTATGAAATTCCCTTATCCCATGTGAATAAATTTGTTAAAAGTCTGTTGATAACTTAACCGATTGTTTTGCTTTATCCACACAAATACTATATTTTGTGGACAAAGCTGTTGATAAGTCTATATATGTGTGTATACTATGTGTATATAATGTAGATAAGCAAGGTTAATATTATCCACTTCTAAAGGTAAAAAAACACCTTAGTAATAGTTGAGTTATCAACCACACTAAGGATATATCCTGTAAAATACGGGTTTACCAAAAATAAGTAGTATCTATAGCAACTGTAATAATAATGGTATTAACTATAATAAAATTTAACTTGAAAGCATATCTACAATTACCTTTATTGCTTCTTCTGTCATAACCTCATAGTTTATATATTCATGCTGATGATACACCATTTCATGACATAAGTTCTCTACTATATTAATTGTAATGTATAATTTCTCATAAGGATGTGTAGGCGTAATATCGTTTACTTCCAATATTTTTAAAAATGAAGTCACCATTTTCTGTTTACATTGACAATAGAACTCACGGATATCCTTGTCCATACTTGCCATAGCTTCCAGCTCTTCATACGCTGAATTAATAGCTGTATGGGATTCATTTAGCATTTTTATAATTTTTCGGAGCTGAGCTGATACATCAATAGGCTTTTCAATAGTTACCAAACTTTCAAGCACTGGATTAAGCATGCTATTATAACAAGCATCGAGGGCTGCGATAAAAATATCCTTTTTATCCACGAAATAGTTGTATACAATCCCTGTTGATACCCCTGCAAGCTTTGCTATTTCAACAGTGTTAGTGGCATGATACCCCTTTTCACAAAACAGCTTAAACCCGGCATCTATTATTTTTTTTCTTTTTTCTATTGAACGCTGTTGCTTCGGTTCACGTATTTCACGACTACTCATTCTATTAGCACCTCCACGCTGATCTACCTACTACGATTATAATAATATTTATCAGTTGAGTCAAATAAATATGAATGTGAAATTAACTTCATATTCATATTGACATTTTAAATTTGGTAACATATACTAATATTATAATATGAAACTAACTTCATATTCATATAATTGTTTAAGACTTATAAAATGATAAGTGAGGGTGATATCAATGAATAATTTAATTCAATTTAAAAATGTTTCAAAGGAATATTCTTTGGGAGAAAAGAAGTTTTTAGCAGTTGATCAAATAAACTTTACAATCGATGAGGGAGAGTTTGTTGTTATTTTAGGCCCAAGCGGTGCTGGAAAGTCAACAGTTTTAAATCTGCTAGGTGGTATGGATTTTGCTACCTCTGGTGAAATTATTATTAACGAAAAAAACATCACACATTATAAGGATGAAAAACTAACAGAATACCGCGCAGAGAATGTCGGCTTTGTTTTTCAATTCTATAATCTTATCCCCACTCTAACCGCTTTAGAAAATGTAACACTAACAAAGGAGGTTTCAAAAAATTCCCTTGATGCTGCTGAGGTACTTACTTCAGTTGGTCTGGATGACCATTTCAATAAATTTCCCTCTCAGCTATCGGGAGGCGAGCAGCAAAGAGTTTCTATTGCACGAGCTGTTTGTAAAAACCCTACTATGCTCCTTTGTGATGAACCAACAGGTGCACTGGATTCTGAGACAGGTGTAGTCATTCTTAGTATGCTTCAGCAGATGAGCAGAGAAAAAAATAAAACAGTAATTATTGTTACACATAACTCAGCATTAGCTCAGGCTGCAGATAAAGTAATAAGGATAAAAAATGGCAAGGTGAGGGATATCACCGTTAATGAAGCTCCCCAATTGGTAAGTGAGGTGAATTGGTAATGCTCTTTCGTAAAATGCTCAGAGATATAAAATTAAATAAAACTCAATTTATTGCTATATTTCTTATGTCCTTCTTGGGAGTTTTTATTTATGCAGGCGTTGGCAGTGAATGGTACGGGTTAAGAAACATAGTCAACCAGTATTATGAAGAAGCAAATCTGGCAGATGTCAACATATATGGCAAGGGATTTTCATTAGAAGATGCAAGAAAAGTTTCAGAGGTGGAGAGCGTTACAGGAGTTCAAAGGCGTCTAACACTGGACGGAATTGCTGATTTTGATAACAGTCCTACTCTTACGCTACACTTTTTAGAGAATAACGAGATTTCCAAGAGTTTGCTTTCTGAGGGTGAAGAATTCTCTCTAGATAGAGATGGTATTTGGCTTGATAGTCAATTCGCTGATGCTAAAGAAATAAAGGTCGGTGACACAATCTCTATTGCTAGTAATGGTATTACTATAGAAAAAAAAGTACTTGGAACAGTATTTAATCCTGAATATATTTACTGCGCAGGCAGTAGTGATATAGTACCAAATCACGATAACTATGGCTTTGCTTACCTCTCTTATAAGGTATTTCCGGATATTATGCCAATTTTCTATACTGAGCTTTTAGTTACAACTAATAACACAATTAGTGATGCTGAACTGGAAGAATCAATTGATGCAACTTTAGGTGGAAAATACAGTGTATATCTACCCAGAAAAAATATGAAAAGCTATTCAATGATAGATTCTGAAATAAATGAGCATAAAGCAATGAGTGAAATATTTCCAGTAGCCTTTCTTATAATAGCTATGTTAATTATACTCACAACAATGGCAAGACTTGTTAATAATCAACGAACACAAATTGGTACACTAAAAGCCATTGGTTTTAGAAATAGACGCATTCTATTCCATTATGTATCTTATGGCTTATGGATAAGTTTGGCGGGAGCTATTTTGGGTACAATTGCTGGTCCTTTAATTTTGCCATATTTATTTTATGGACCATTGCAAACTATATTTACTCTTCCCCAATGGCAGCCAAGTATATCATTAACTGTTATTCTTATGGCAGTAGCTTCGGTGGCTGGATGCACCTTAACAACCTATTTTGCCTGCCGCAGTGTATTAAAGGATATTCCTGCTCAAATATTAAGACCTAAAGCACCAAAAACTGTTAAACATGGATTATTGGAGAAAACAAGATTGTGGAGTAAATTGGGATTTAGTGTACAATGGAATTTGAGAGACATTTTCCGAAGTAAAATACGTTCTTCTATGGCTATCGTTGGTGTACTTGGTTGCACAGCCCTTTTAACATGTGCCTTTGGAATACAGGACAGTCTAGACGATATCATTATTTGGAACTATCAAGAACTGAGTCAATTTGAAACAAAGCTAGCCTTATCCGAAACCGTTACAGAAGAGCAAATTGATACTATCCTTACTCAATATAATGGTGAGGCATTATTAGAAAACGCTATAGAATTAAAAGCAAATGGAATTAAGAAAAGCGGAGAGCTCCTTGTTACCGACCAAGTTACACTAATTCGTTCTGTTGATGAAAATCGAAACTACATAGATTTGCCAAGCAATAGTATTTCAATCAGCTACAAAATGGCTGAGTTTCTAGACCTCAAGGTAGGAGATGAATTCTCATGGCATATTTATGGAGATGAACATTGGGTTACCTCTAAGGTAGGAGCTATTTATCGCAATCCTATTTCACAGGGAATTACTCTAACGAGAAATGAATTTGAAAAGCTTGGCTACACCTTTACTCCCACCTCTATTATTACTTCCCAATTAATTGATAAGGAAATTGCAGGTGTGGATAAAATATGGACTATTGAAGATCTAACTCAAAGCTACAAAACCATGACAGAGGCAATGAATGTATTAGTATATGTATTGGTTTTAGCAGCAGTTGTATTAGCTGTAGTTGTACTATATAACCTTGGGGTATTATCCTTTACTGAGCGCCAAAGAGAACTGTCCACACTTAAGGTAATTGGCTTCAAGACAAAAAAAATCCGTAAGTTATTACTAACTCAAAATATTTGGCTAACTGCTGGGGGAATTATACTAGGTATCCCTATGGGCAGGTGGCTAATTGACTATATTTTTGTATTTATGAGAAGGACATTTGACATAATGACTGTAATAACTGGTTCATCCTTCCTATATAGCATTGTCGGTACTTTTTTGATATCTATACTGGTAAACCTTATGTTATCGAATAAGGTAAAAAGCGTTGATATGGTTAGCTCTCTTAAAGGGGTCGAATAAAATGCAAAAGTTATTAACAAGTTAAGCTAGAATAACAAGGAAATATCTACAAGATATCCCCATATATATAGATTTATCAACAGTTTTGTCCACGAAATATAGTGTTTCTGTGGACAAAACTAATTGTTACTACTCTTTTATCCACAGAATTTCAACAAATAATACACATTCTGTTACTTAAATAATTTGGTTTCAAATTATTTAAAAATGGTATAATGTAATTAGTTGTTACGCACAAATTTAAATAAATTTTTAAGGAGGATTTTTATATGAAGTCAGAAGTTGCTTTTTTCCGCTGTAAGCACTGTGGTAATTTAGTAGGCTTGATAAAGAGTGGTGGAGGTACTCTTGTATGCTGTGGAGAGAATATGGAAAAGCTTGTACCTAATACTACTGATGCCGCAGTAGAAAAACACGTTCCAGTTGCAGTTAGAGAAGCTGGTAAAATCAGCGTAGAGGTTGGTTCTGCTGCACATCCAATGATTGATGCACACTATATTGAATGGATTGCAGTTATCGGTGACGAAGGCACTGAGAGAATTAGTCTTTCACCAGGGGATGCACCAAAGGCTGTTTTCTGTGATAAGAAAAATGCAGAAGTCTATGCTTATTGTAATTTGCATGGCCTGTGGAAGGCTGATGTTGAATAGCAATCGTTCTTTTAAATAAATTTTTTATCTATTCTACAAAAAATGCCCTAATTATACATGAGTTTTAGTAACTGATGAATAATTAGGGCAGTTCTATTTTTCACCCTTTGCTTATTGCTACTGAGGCACTTGCCCCAATTCTACTTGCTCCTGCCTCCACCATGGCTTTTGCTGTCTCATAATCACGTATGCCACCTGATGCCTTTACTCCTAAACTTGGTTTAACTATTGATCTCATAAGTCTTATATCCTCTACTGTAGCACCTCCAGTGCTGAACCCTGTTGACGTCTTAACAAAATCTGCCTTAGCTTCCTTACAAAGCTTACAACAAATTATCTTTTCTTCCTCTGTAAGTAGGCAGGTTTCGAGAATCACTTTAACAAGAGCCTTTCCTTTTGCTGCCTGAACAACAGCTGCTATATCCTCTTTAACAAAACCAGTATCACCTGATTTTAATGCCCCAACATTAATTACCATATCGATTTCATTTGCCCCATTTTCAATAGCTTCCTTTGCCTCAGCAACCTTGGCAGCTGTAGTAGTGGCACCAAGCGGAAATCCAATAACGGTACAAACCTTAATAGTACTACTATTTTTCAAGAGCTCGCTACAAAGCTTTACATAACAAGGATTTACGCATACCGAAGCAAATCCATATTCTATAGCCTCGTTGCAAAGTATTCTTATCTGCTCCTCTGTGGTGTCAGGCTTTAATGCAGTATGGTCAATTAAACCTGCAATATTCATCATCTATATGTCCATGCCCCGCATTTGCACAAAACTCCATTAAAGTACTGGCATGGACTCGGTCCCCCTTTTATTATTTATTTTCGTTCTTTTAACCTTAACCTCCAATTTATCTATACACCCATTATCACTAATTGTCATATAAAATTCAAGTATTTTAATAAATAACCACGGCAAATTCATGAAGACATATTCTTCCTAACTCTTTTCAAAGAGTTTTTTAAAAATGCCATTCCAGCATTTGTATTTAAGAAATTACTTGTAAGATTTGACCTTGGCCCATTGAAGATATTCTT
>JAEZOA010000171.1 GCA_023441625.1 Bacillota bacterium | reverse complement strand
CAACATGCTAACGATATATATATCGATGTTAAGCAACAACTTAAAACAGCTATTGAGAAAGCAGGCGCAGCTTCGCAAATTGAAATTCTTGCTCAAGCAATATTGCAAATTACTGAACAAACCAATTTATTATCTTTAAATGCTGCAATTGAAGCAGCTAGAGCAGGAGAGGCTGGTAAGGGGTTTGCGGTTGTAGCTGACGAGATTAGGAAGTTGGCAGACCAATCTTCAAAGACTGCAGTAGACATAAAAACAATAGTAAACATAGTTAATGAATCAGTTGGTGCATTAACCCAAAGTGCAGGGGTTCTTTTGGATTTTGTTGATAAGGATGTTCTTACTGACTACCAGAAATTAATCGACACTGGTGAGCAGTATTACTCTGATTCAGTTCAATTTAGTACTATGATGAATGAATTTAATGATTCTTCCAAAGCAATGAATCAGTCTATTTCTAATATCGTCAGTGCTCTTGAACAGGTTGCATCAAGTGTTAATGAAAGTGCAGATGGAGTAGAATCTATCACTGTCAAGACAGCAGAGGTGGCTGAGAAAGTTGCAGAGGTGAAGAATTCAACTCAGAATAACCTTATATCATCTGAGAAACTTAAGGATCAAGTCTCAAAATTCACTTTATAATAAAACTAATTTAACTTATGAACCTTGTTTCAGAATACCAGTGAAATGAGGTTTTTATTTGATTTTTTATACAATAAATTAGAAAATAAAGAGAAAAATATAGAAATTATATCGAAAAAGATGACTATTTAGTTAACATATAGTATAATAGAGAATGATTTCCAAGTACATATGATATGAATTTATTACAGAAAAGTAGGTATATTATATGAAACAGTATTATGTAGAGGTTAACCAAGAAATTATAGGGTGTTTTTTAGGTGATGATGTATATACTATTGGTGGGAATATGATTGTTCCAGAGGATACATTAATTACCGATTACATAATTAAAAAATTGATAGAGTTTAAAGTTGAAAAAGTTTTTATATACAAGACCAATGCAATACATGGAAATGAATATATGAACCATAGCGAAATCAGTGACACTCAGAAGAATTATATTGATAATGTTAATAAGGTTAAAACTATGATTCAGGACTTAGCAGCTGGAAAAGGATTAGATTTTAGTAAGGCTGAGGAGGTTTCAGATAATATATATAGTCAGATAAATGAATGTAGCTCCCTTATGGATTGCGTTAATTCTATTAGAATTGCAGATAATTATACTTACGCACATTTAATAAATGTATCAGTTTACTCCATGTTGTTAGCAAAATGGATGGGGCTAAGTAAAAAACGAATGAAGGATGTTGTAATGGCAGGCCTTCTACATGATGTAGGCAAATCACAGATTCCTTCAGAAATATTGAATAAAAAGGGAGCACTCACGGAAGCTGAATTTGAAATAATGAAAAGACATACAGTATACGGATATGAGATTATAAAAGGTAATAACGATATCAGTATGGATGTTAAAAGAGCTGTAATAATGCATCACGAAAAAGAAGATGGGACAGGTTATCCTTATGGCATAAAAGGTGAACAGAAAAATTTATATTCAAAAATACTTACTGTAGCAGATATTTTTGATGCTATTACTTCAGAGAGAGTATATAGGGGAAGACAAACCCCTTTCGTTGCCTTCAAGGAGCTTGAAAGAGTTGGATTTGATTCACTTGATCCTAAAGTCATGATGATAATGTTTAAAAATATGCCTAGATATTATATTGGCTCAAAAGTAAAAATGGAAAATGGAGATATTGGAGAGATTGTTTATGTTCCGTATCAGTGTGCGTATGCACCAGTTGTAAAAGTAAATGATGATTTTTATGATTATACATATGAGAAAGATATATTAATAAAAGAATTTCTTTAGGCATCGGATAAAAGTATATCTATAAATGTATTTACAGCTTTTGATAGTAGTACATTTTTCATTTTAACAATTCCTATCTTGCGTATAGGAAGGACTTCTTTAAGCTGAATTTCAAAAAGATCCCCCTTCTTAATTAAATCCAATGCACTTTCTCTTAACACATAGGCTATACCTGTTCCTATTTTCGCGAATTCTACCAGCAGGTCAAGGCTCTCTAATTCAATTTCTGGTGAACAATTGAGTCCATAACTACTAAAAAAAGCATCTATTGATTTTCTTGTAGAACTATCTGACTGAAGCAGCACGAGAGGATAGTTGATTAAGTTTTTTAGCTCAATTTTATTATTTTGAAGTTCTGAAAACTTTTTTGAAGCAACAAAAATGTCATTTACTTTTATAAAAGGAACTGAACTAAACACTTCTTGATTAACTGGAAGAGTTGATATTGCTATGTCAACAAGACCACTACGCAAAACCTCTAAAAGCTGCGGGGTAGTTCTGTTTATTACCTTAATAGCTACATTTGGATATAGCTGACCAAATTTCTTGATATATGGCATTATAAAATATTTACATATGGAATCACTCACACCAATTCTGATTTCACCGGCTCGGAGTCCTTCTATCTCCTGAAGCTTACCCTCTGCAGTCTTTAGAAAATTAAAGGCCTGTGAAGCATAGCTAAAAAGCAGCTCTCCTTCAGAGGTAAGCTGTATACTTCTGGACTTTCTGTAGAAGAGATTAACGCCTAACTGTTTTTCTAGTCCTTTAATGGATTGACTCACAGCAGATTGAGATATAAAAAGCTTTTTAGCAGCGGTTGAAAAGCTTTTGTTTTGAGCACAGTAGTAAAATATTTTATACAATTCAAAGTTAATATCCATAAGTTCACCTAATATATAATATTAAAAATATTAATTTTACTAATACATTGTATCATATTATAATTACAAGTAAAGAGAGAAAATTAATAGCTGCATATAATATAAGTTATTACGAGGAGGATTACTCATGAAAAGTACTGTTAAAAGACTGTTTGTTGAGAAGAAAAAACCATATGCTGTTGAGGCACAGGGATTGTTGTCAGATTTGAAAGAGACCTTGGGCATTAAGACATTAGAAGCTGTCAAAATCATAAACAGATATGATATAGAGGGAATAAGTGATTCAGATTACAAGAAGGCTAGAAACACAATATTCTCTGAACCTCCTGTAGATTATGCTTATGATGAAGAATTCAAAATTGAAGCTGGCTGCAAAGCTTTTGCTGTTGAGTATTTACCAGGACAATACGACCAAAGAGCTGATTCTGCTGCACAATGTATTCAACTATTAACTCAGGGTGAAAAGCCAGAAATAAAAGCCGCTAAAGTAATAGTACTTGAGGGTAAAATAACTGATGATGAATTTTGTGCAATCAAAGAATATTATATTAACCCTGTTGAAAGTCAGGAGGCAAAATTGGAGAAGCCTGACACCTTAAAGACTGAGATTGAACAGCCTGAAGATGTTGCTATATTAGAGGGTTTTACAGCGATGAAGGAAGTTCAGCTCTCTGAGCTATTACAGAATATGGGTTTTGCCATGTCCTTCGACGATATTGTTTTTTGTCAGGGTTATTTTAAAAATACTGAAAAACGTGATCCATCAGTAACGGAAATGAGAATGATTGATACTTATTGGTCGGATCATTGCAGGCATACAACGTTTTTAACTTGTATTGATAGTGTGAAATTTGAAGAGGGTAAATATACCGATATAATTAAGAAAACTTTTGCTGATTATACGGCTGCCAGAGAGGATATTTATAAGGGGCGTGACGACAAAGATGTATGTCTTATGGATGTAGCTCTTCTAGCTATGAAGGCACTTAAAAAGCAGGGTAAGCTAGATGATTTGGATTTGTCAGATGAAATAAATGCATGTAGCATAGTTGTTAATGCTGACGTGGATGGAAAAAATGAAGAATGGCTTGTTATGTTCAAAAATGAAACTCACAATCATCCAACTGAAATAGAACCTTTTGGTGGAGCAGCAACCTGTCTTGGTGGAGCCATAAGAGATCCGCTTTCAGGAAGAGTTTACGTTTATCAGGCAATGAGAGTTACAGGTAGTGGAGACCCAAGAACAAAGCTTGAGGATACAACTCCAGGAAAGCTTCCACAGAAAAAAATAACTACAGGAGCAGCATCTGGTTATAGCTCATACGGCAATCAGATTGGTCTTGCGACAGGACAGGTTGCAGAGATATACAACGAAGGCTACGTAGCAAAGAGAATGGAGATAGGTGCTGTAATTGGTGCTGCGCCTAGAAAAAATGTTATACGTATGGAGCCTAAAGCAGGGGACAAGATAATACTTCTAGGTGGAAGAACAGGAAGAGATGGCTGTGGCGGAGCTACAGGTTCTTCAAAGGCTCACACTGAGGAATCACTAGTTTCCTGTGGTGCAGAGGTTCAAAAGGGTAATGCTCCAACTGAGAGAAAGATTCAACGTTTGTTCAGAAATCCAGATGTAAGCACACTTATAAAGAGATGTAATGACTTTGGCGCAGGTGGAGTATCCGTTGCAATAGGAGAACTGGCAGATGGACTAGAAATAAATCTCGATGTAGTTCCTAAAAAATATGAGGGTCTTGATGGAACAGAACTTGCTATTTCTGAGTCTCAAGAGCGTATGGCTGTTGTTGTTGAAGCAAAGGATGTAGAGAAATTCATTAATTTTGCAGCACAGGAAAATCTTGAAGCAGTTGTGGTGGCAGAGGTTACAGAGGCTGCTAGGCTAAAGATGCTTTGGAGAGGTAAGAAGATAGTAGATCTAAGCAGAGAGTTCCTTAATTCAAATGGTGCAAAACAGAGGATAGATATTGAAATAGCCGCTCCAAAGGAGCAGACCTATTTTGAACAATATAGTAATGTAAAGGTAAATGATATTACTGAAAAATGGATAGAAAACTTACAGGATTTGAATAGATGTAGCCAAAAGGGCCTTGTGGAAAGGTTTGATTCTACAATAGGAGCTAATACAGTTTTAATGCCATTTGGTGGTAAAACACAGTTAACCCCAGCAGAGGGTATGGCTGCAAAGCTTCCGTTAATGAAGGGTGATACTACTACTGGAACTCTGATGTCCTATGGCTATAATGCTGAAATATCAACCTGGAGCCCTTTCCACGGAGCTGTTTTTGCAGTAGTAGAATCAATTGCAAAGATTGCGGCAATGGGTGGAGACTATAGCAAAGCTAGGCTTACGCTCCAAGAATATTTTGAGAAGCCAGGTAAGGATGCAAAACGTTGGGGAAAACCGCTAAGTGCATTGCTTGGCGCATATTATGCACAAATGAAGCTTGGAACTGCCGCTATTGGTGGAAAAGACAGTATGTCTGGAAGCTTTATGGAGCTTGATGTTCCACCAACCTTGGTATCCTTTGCAGTTGATACCGTTAATGTTAATAATGTTATTTCAAATGAATTCAAAGCTGCAGGTAATAAGGTTGTAATGCTAAGAGTTGGTTTGGACGAAAATTCCTTGCCGGATTTTGACCAATTAGATAGGGTATATAGCTGTATCTTCAAAATGGCTAATGAAAAAGCAATTTTATCAGCATGCTCAATTAAGGCTGGTGGTATAGCTGAAATAATTAGCAAAATGGCATTTGGTAACATGATTGGCTTTAGTTTTGAAAAGGATATTGATAGTGCAATGCTATTTAAACCATTCTATGGATCAATAATTCTAGAATTGCCGAAAAGCCAGGATTTAACCAAGGCATTTGATGGTTTCGAGTATGTATTATTAGGAACTACTACTGATAAAACCTCAATAAATGTAAATGGGACAGAAATAGGTCTAGATATGCTTGTAAACAAATGGCAAGAGCCACTTGAAAAGGTATTCCCAACTAGAGCAAAACAAATAAAAGAAACACCTATTGAATTTAGTTATATAGCCAAGTCAAAGGTTAAGCCAGCAGCGAAGGTTGCAAAACCTAGAATATTTATTCCAGTATTCCCAGGGACAAATTGCGAATACGATACAAGAAAAGTATTTGAAAATGCAGGTGGAATTGTTGAGACTCTAGTAATTAGAAATATGTCACACAAGGATATAGAAGAATCAATCAAGGAAATGGAAAGACAAATAAACAGTTCTCAGATAATAATGATTCCTGGCGGCTTCAGCGCTGGTGATGAACCAGAGGGCTCTGGTAAATTCATTGCGACAGCTTTCAGAAATCCTGTTGTAAGTGAAGCTGTAATGAAGCTAATAAAGCAAAGAGATGGCTTAGTAATGGGTATATGCAATGGCTTCCAGGCACTCATAAAGCTAGGCTTATTACCATTTGGAGAAATCAGAGACATTGATGAGAACTGCCCAACCTTAACCTTTAATACAATTGGTCGCCATCAGTCTTGCTTAGTAAATACCAAAATAACCTCGAACTTATCTCCTTGGCTAAATAATGTTAACGTTGGAGATGTTCACACAATAGCAATATCACACGGAGAGGGTCGTTTTACTGCAAATGAAGAGGTGTTAAAGACCTTAGAAACCAATGGACAAATCGCTACTCAATATGTAGACTTTAGTGGCAGTGTAACCTATGACATTGCTTTTAACCCAAATGGTTCAGTTAATGGGATTGAAGGTATTACAAGTCCAGACGGAAGAGTATTTGGTAAAATGGGTCATTCAGAGAGAATTGGTTCAAACCTTTACAGAAATGTACCAGGACAAAAGGATCAAAAGCTATTCCAAGCGGGTGTTGAGTATTTTAGATAGAAATTTAGAAACAGTTTATTTTTGTGAGGTGCTGTGATTGTTTAAAATAGGCGAGTTTTCCAAACTCACACAAGTATCAATCCGTATGCTCCGGTATTATGATGAAACAGGCTTATTAAAACCTGCGGAGATTGATAAATTTACAAATTACAGACTATATTCAACGGAGCAAATTTCTGATTTGAATAGGATTGTATTTATGCGGGATTTAGGCTTTAATGTTTCAGAAATCACAGTTGCACTAAATCAATGGGATGACGATTTTATTACTAATCTACTTAATAATAAACGTCTAGAAATTGAAAATACAATCAAAGCCGAGCAGGATAAATTGTCTAAAATTGAATTGGCAAAAAGGGATATTAGGCAGAAAAAAATAACAATACACTATAATGTTTCAATTAAATCTATTCCAAGCTATAAGGTGTTTTCTTTAAGGCGGGTTGTTCCCGATTATTACGCCGAGGGTCTATTGTGGAAAGAAATGTCGGCTTTTGCTAATAAATATGGAATTCCCGTTTCAGACAATACCTTTACCATCTATTACGATACAGATTATAGAGAAAAGGATGTTGATATTGAAATATGTGCCCTAGTGGAACAAATGGGAAAGGATGTAAGTGATTTTACATACCGCAATACGGAGCCTGTACCAATCATGGCTTGTACTATGGTGTATGGACCATTTGAAAATATCGCAAGTGCTTATCTTTCCTTTGCTGCTTGGTTACAAGAACATAGCCAGTTTAAAATGACTGGACAAAGCAGACAAATTGTTCACCGTGGACCGTGGAATGAGGAACTCCCTGATAAATATTTGACCGAAATACAAATTCCATTAGTGAATAAATAGTTAAAGCGTTTTTCAGTTTTTCTGAAAAGCGCTTTTTGATGTGGTAAAAGTTAGTAAAACGATTTTACTTCTTGCTAGACTTATACAAATATTGAAAATCAGTTTATATATGACAGGTTAGCCGGAATTGGCAGTGCCTAATTTTTTTGTTGACTCTCACATGATGTGAGGTGCTAGACTGAATTTGCCGGCAAATAAAATAATACGGAGGAAAGAAAAATGACAAATTTTCAGGTAAAGCCCATTGGGAAAATCAGTGTAAATGAGGGAGGAATGTTTATCAAAGTTGATCAGAAATTTATTGCTGCTTTACAAGCGTTAAATGGTTTTAGCCACCTCAATGTCATCTGGTGGTTTAACGACTTTGACAATGAGGAAGCAAGGAACATTATAGATACACAACAGCCATATAAAAATGCTCCGGAAGTAATGGGTATTTTCGCTACGAGGTCACCTATTCGTCCTAATCCGATTGCTTTATCAGCAGTACAAGTTATCAATATTGATTACGAAAACGGCATTATTCAGATTACTTATATTGACGCAAACGATGGTTCACCTGTGCTTGATATAAAGCCCTACACACCAAGCCTTGACAGAGTGGAAAATCCAGAAGTGCCGAAATGGTGCTCCCATTGGCCTAAGAGTTTAGAGAAATCAGGGGATTTTGATTGGGAAAAAGAATTTAATTTTTAAATGCATGCATTCCCAAAAAGGGAGTTGCGTACAAATAAATATATCAATTTTAGAGCCTTCCAATGATAGTATTGTAATTGGAGGGCTCTGAACAAATAAATAAGCCATAGGCTATTAGGAAAAATAAACCATAAAATTATATTGAAATTTATATATAGATAAAGCTATAATAGAAATAATAGCAGTTGGGAAATCAGGTATGGCATAATCTATTGAAGGTGCGTGAAAGATATGGAAGAAAAGATTTTTGAGCTTATGGAAAAAATGTATTCAGGTTTAATGGGTGAAATATCATCAGTAAAACAAGAAGTTAAAACCTTAGGAAATCAAGTCGCTAGACTGGAAAATGATTTAAAGCCTAAAGTTGAGGCTGCATTGGATGGATATAAAATTGTTTTTGAAAAGCTTAATACACTAGAAAGTAAAGTCGATAATATTAACGAAAAGGTTGAAAAGCAAGAAGTTGAAATAAAGGTTATTAAGGGTGGGAGATAGATATCCTTTACTTAATAAGTATTCACATCTGAACTAATTCAGAATTTAATCTGAATTTATTCTGAATTTATTCTGAGTATATCTGCATCATCACCAGTATTGGCTGCATATAAACGCCATCCTCACCATATTGAGTATTAGCCTTTAAGTAAAATCCTACAATATCCTTAAAAATATCAAATTCCCTGTTTTATCAAGCAATTTGGACGGGCTGGTTAGTTTTTTATTGTGTTATCCAGCAAGTGATAACAATTTATTAATATATTCTTTAAAGCTGCCGGTTTAATCTGTAGGGAAATAGATTGTTAATATATGGAAACATGTGTTATATTCTTTGCAAATAATAGTTTAGCAGGAGAATAAAAATGAGACGTATTTTTCCATTTATAATATTTATTTTGTTAATTTTTATTACTGGTTGTGGAGATAAAAGTCCAGCTGTTTCTAAGAGTGAAGCTTTTAAGTATAACGATTCTTCAATTGATTTAAGCAGAGAAACTAAAACTTTAAATATTACAATTGATTCTGGAAATCTCCAGATCTATTGCTGGGACAAAAAGAATATAGAATCAGAAGTGAAACATATTGTTAGAGATAATAAAGAGAGAGAAGAGCTTGAAGAGTTATTAAATAAGTATTCTATAAAGGCAGAGGAGAAAGAGGGTACTCTGCATTTAATAGTTGATTACGATGGAAGAATAAAAAACTTTCAGGACGTATATTCAGATTTAAAGTTAACAATCCCTAAGCAAATTAAGAAAATCAACATTTTTCAGAAGAATGGTAGTTTAATTTTAAATGACAAGTTTGAAGGCAATATAGAAGCTAAATTAGAATCTGTAAATACAGAAATAAAATCAATGAAGGGTCAATTATTATATGAATGTGTTAATGGTAATTTAAGATTTAATTCAGGAAAACTATCAGATCAATCATTAATTGACATAAGCTCCGGCAATATATATTTAAAAGCCGAATGTCAAGAAAAGTCAAAATATTCATTTAATACAGAGAATGGTAATATAGATTTATACTTTCCTATTGATTCAAAAGTATCAATAGAAAGCTCGGGAACAGTAACGAATAATCAATTTAATGGTGTGGAGGGAAACATAGAAATAGAAGTTGCTACAATAATGGGCAAAATATCAGTGAACGGGTATTAAAATTTTTCTAAAAATGTAAATATTTTGAAAAATTTTATAAAATATACAAAAAAACTGTTGACAATATAAAAAATTGTAATATAATGGGATTAGTTAGTTAATCTTATTTTTCTCTTTATTCCGTAATTAGTTTAAGTAAGCTATTTTACTTTTTTTATATACAAAAGAACTGGAGAAAATCAATGGCTCTCATAAAAATATTAATCCTTGATGATGATGATGAGTATTCGTCTAATTTATCCAATTATTTAACTCACCATTATTCACAAACCTTACTGGTAAATAATTGCAATAATTTCCGCAAAATAGAAGAATGGGTTAAGAAGATTAAACCTGATATAATTCTAGTCTGTGAGAAATATTACAATCTTATCTCTAATTATTCCAAAAAAAACATAATAATTTTGACAACAGGAACCCATAGTGTTGATTTAGAAGATATTTGCTCAATATATAAGTATAGGGATGCTAATAAGATAGCAGGAGATATTATTAATATCTACACAAAAGCTGGGAATATCATTACCCAAACAAAGGATAAAATCACAAAAACAGTTGCGCTATACTCAGCAACCAGTAATGTAGGAAAAACTACAGTTGCTTTGGGAATTAGTACGATTTGCTCCTATTCTGGCCTCTCTGTATTCTATTTAAATCTTGAGCAGTTCCAATCAATTAGTCTTTTCTTTTCAACTAATATTGATTATTCCATATCTGATATCATTTATTATGCTAAAGAGAAAGATAAAAATTTATCTTCAAAGATTTCAACCATGAGCTGTAAGGACACTACTTCAAATGTGCATTATTTTAAAGAACCTAATAATGCATTTGAGATAAATGAGCTACTCCCTCAAGACATTAGATTTCTGATTAATGCTATGAAAGAGTGCGGACAATATGATCTTATCGTAATAGATATAGATTCTCAACTAAATGAAAATACAATTTCATTATTTGAAATGGCTGACGAAATACTATATGTTTTTATCGATGAGGAAATATGTTTACATAAAACAAAGATGTTTATTGATAGTATGGATATGCTATCAAACAGATTTGTGCACGATACTTTTTTAGCGCATAAACTTTTATATGTTGCAAATAAAGTATCTAAACAGGCCCTCCAATCAGAAAAGTCCTGCCTAAACAAAGAAATCCTATCAAAAATCCCATTCGACCAAAGCTTCATTTCTGTACGAAATCTTATCAAGCCAAATGGAGGGCCTGAATTATTGAATAATGCATTAAAAGATATTGCAAGACGATACATATTATAACTTATGCACTTTTGGAGGACAATTTTGAATCAAGAAATTATTACCGAAATTAGAAATTCAATTAACGAGAAAATAGACCTAAAAAGAAATTTCTCAGATGAAGAAATAAATGAATTAATTACTAAATCAGTTTTTGAAAAATCAAAGCAATTACTCTTGAAATCCTGTGAGAAAAAGGAAATAATTGAGACTGTATTTAATTCATTTCGAAGATTAGATATATTACAACCAATTCTGGATGATCCAAAGATTACAGAAATAATGATTAATGGTCCTAATAATATTTTTATAGAGAAGAATGGTAAAAGCTTTAAGTTTGATTTAGAGTTTGAATCTTCTCAAAAATTAGAGGATATTATTCAGGTAATGGTAACTGCGGTTAATAGAACAGTTAATGAGTCTACTCCTATTGTAGATGCTAGACTCAGGGATGGTTCGAGAATAAATGTTGTTCTACCTCCAATTGCTTTAAATGGACCAATTGTTACAATAAGAAAGTTTCCAGAAAAGCCAATTGATGTAGAGAAGCTTATAGAACTGGGATCTATAACTTCAGAGGCAGCAGAAGCACTTAAACTACTTGTTATAGCAAAGTATAACATATTCATAGCAGGTGGAACTGGATCTGGAAAGACTACATTTTTAAATGCTCTGTCAAACTTTATTCCTAATGATGAAAGAATAATCACAATTGAAGATTCAGCAGAACTTCAAATCTTAAATATTCCGAATCTAGTCAGGCTTGAAACAAGAAATTCAAATCTGGAGGGTAGGGGCGAGATTACAATTAGGGATCTAATTAAAACCTCGCTTCGTATGAGACCAGAAAGAATAATTGTTGGTGAGGTAAGAGGTGCTGAGGCAATTGACATGCTCCAGGCAATGAACACAGGGCATGATGGCTCGCTTTCCACTGGTCATGCAAACTCAACAGAAGATATGTTGTCGAGAATTGAAACAATGGTTCTCAGTTCATCGGCTCTACCAATTGAAGCAGTAAGAAAGCAAGTAGTATCAGCAATTGATATAATTATTTTTCTTTCCAGACTTAGAGATAAATCAAGAAGAACAATGGAGATATCGGAAGTACTAGGTGTGGAGAATAATCAAATAAAACTCAATCCGCTTTTTGTTTTTGAGGAAAGCATCAAGGAAAACTCGAATCCGTCTGACCCAGTTATAGGGTGTCTCAAAAGAAGTTCCAATCCATTAATCAACAAATACAAATTATTAAATTCAGGAATAAATGTTAAATTTTAAGAGTTGGCTATACATGTTTATAAAACAAAGTATTGCTGTATTATGAAATATAGGGGGGATGAGCTTGATAGATTATGACTTATATACTATACCCATTAAAATGAAGATAATATATTCTCTAATGGCAGCTATACTTATATTTGCAGTTTCATATTTATTTTATAGAAGCATTATACTAGCTTTAATATTATGCCCTCTTGGAATTCTATACTTGAAATACAAACAAGGAAAAATAATTGTTAAGCGAAGAAATGAACTAAATATACAATTTAAAGATTTATTAATTTCATTATCCTCATCATTATGTGCAGGAAGAGCTTTAGAAAACGCTTTTGAAACTGCACTTGAAGATTTACTTGTTCTTTATCCTAGTGATGAAGCGTACATAATCAAGGAGACAAAAATAATCATTCATAAACTATCCTACAATATTACAATTGAAGAGGCAATTAGTGATTTTGCCAGAAGAGCAAAGATAGATGATATTAAAAATTTTTCTGATGTCATAACTATATGCAAAAGAACTGGTGGAAATTTAATAGAGGCAATAAAAAATTCAGCTGGAATAATCAGTGACAAAATTGAGATGAAACAGGAAATTGAGACTTTGCTCTCATCAAGAAAATTTGAACAGAAGATATTAAACTTAATGCCAATTGGCATGGTTTTTGTTTTATCAGTGACAGCAGCCGATTATATAGAACCTGTGTTTAATACACCTCAGGGAAGAGGAGCTATGACAGCATGTCTAATATTGCTTATAACTGCCTTTCTTATTTCAAATAAAATTATGAATATAAAAATGTGAGGTTAGCGTGAGAGTATTAAAATATAGTTATAATTTGACAGCGTACCTCCACGATAAGTATCATTATTATTTTTGCTGAAAGTCGGCGTGGAGGTTAGCGTGAGAGT
>JAEZOA010000153.1 GCA_023441625.1 Bacillota bacterium | reverse complement strand
ATCATATACAGTGTAGTTATGCCCTATAATTGCAACAGTTAGTTTTGTACTTCTTTTCTGAATTAATCTTAATTGAATACTATCTTGCTTAAATTCATCCAATAATACACCTGATTTTAATACCTGTCGTTCACATTGATAAGCCATAAGTGCATCCTTGTATGCATTTCTAATTACTTCCCTGTCTTTAGTAATGAACTCTCCAATGCTAAGTGCTGCTAACCATGAATTTTTGCTAGACTTCCGCAAGTTGATTTCAGTATCTATTATTTTTGGCAGTATCTTAATAGAGTTTCTTATCATATCTGGTACACCGCCAATTTCAGGGCATATATACTGATGCCTTGAAATGCTAGTAAAGCGTGGAGTGAAAATATAGTCCACCTTTCCCACAAGATTCATTACATGCCCAAAGTACACCTTAATTGGAAGACATGCTTCTGAAACACAGGTATTTGTGCCATCTAACATTATATTTCTATTAGTTTTATCAGATATTATTACCTCTGCACCCAGACCTTTAAAAAAGGTTTCCCAAAGTGTTGAATATTTATAAAAGTACAGTCCCCTCGGTATTCCAACTTTTATCATAAAAACCTCCATGCCAACATTTGGCAAAAGTAGTAATGAAATTTATCATGGAGGTACGTGGTCAAATTACAACTGCATTTTGATTCTTTCACGCAAAAATCCACCTCAATAAAAATTATTGACGTGGATTTAAATTGTTATACAAGCAAATATCTCATTATATATGTTAGCACTCAACTTTTCTATAATCATTATCTGTCGCAGGGATGGTATATGTATCCCTGGAAATGCTTAGCGAAAATTTTTCGTAAATTTATATTACCTTATTTCACCCTAGCAACACTTATTATCCTTTTAAAATACGCGCTTATTACTGCTTTGCAAGAAATAATCTGAAGTAGAATGTATATTGCAGCAACTATCACATTTGTTTTCCAAAAATCCGCATAAAAATCATTTCCACCCGATAAAGATTGCATTATTAGCTGCAAACAGGCACCTATAAATAAGCCAAAAATTAAAGGAGTTATAAAAACAAATTTGGTTTGCGACCCTACGAATTTCTTAAATTCACCTCTTGTTAATCCGATTTTTCTTAGCTGTGAATATTTCTTTGCCATCTTATCTACATTCTCATATTGACGGAACAAAAGAATCAATATTGATGCTGCAAAGAACAATATACTAATGAAAATCATAACAAAAACAAAAGTTGAGTATAGCTCCTTCATAAGCTTGAATGTTGCATAACTTCCTGCTAATGTAAAGTGATTTGATAGAGAATTACTACTATTTCGTAGACGGTTTAAACTATCGAAAACTGTTCCTGTTTTTCTCCAGTTTTCTACATCTATACTATGAATAGTTCCATTATTCAGAGCGTTCTTTTCAAGATCAATAAAGGTTTTATCCGATACTACCATCAAATATCTATTTCCAATTACTATTTCTGTACTAAATTTATTACTAATTATTGTTTCCAACAGCTTTAAATCCTTTTGAATAAGGCCATTATTTATTTTTATTTCACCAAGCTGACTTTCTTTTGGTTTCAGTAATGGGTCAGCTGCAAGGATTTTTGCCTCATTATCCAGTATAATTTCATTCTTACCTATCATTTTGGAAAAAGATGTGGCACTAATAATACATATTGGAAGATTATCCTTACTTTCCGTTTCTGTCACTTTATATGCAAAAGTGCATTTATAAGTTTTATGTTCCTTAAGTGCTGCGTCACTTTCATTAATCAAATTATCAACTGCTTTATCCTGAAAACTGTTTACTCCATAGGCATCAACATAGCTAATATTAGCTATAGGTGAAGAATCCACTATTGTGTCACACATATTCAGCAAAGAAATCATAGAAGCAGAGCTAAAAAGTATCATTGCACTTAATAGGCTTAATATAAATAGCACTTTTTCATTTTTCTTTGAGGTATACTTTAATTCTGATATGCTCATCAAGTTCTTTGTATATACACCTTTGTCTTTTTTCGCAATACCTGAGATTATTCCTATTATATTTGAAATAGCTAAATATGCACCTACTATTCCTATAGCTATCGCTGCTAATATAAGCTTACTATTCATTGCAACATCTCTTGATTTAGTTGAAGCAATAGCTACTCCAGCAACTACTAGCATCATGACCAATCCCATTACGGCAAGACTTACAGAGCTTTTCTTAGAATACTCTGATTTTCTGTCAGAAGTAATCAGTTCTTTTATTTTCATTTCGCGTCTTGAAGCCGCAGTAAGGACTGTATTAAACGCATAAATTACAACAAACACAATTCCAGTTAACAAATAACTTCTATAATAAAGAACAAAATTCATACTCTCTAAATCTATCATATTCATAATAATCATATAAACTAGTCTTGAAAATATGGTCCCAATCAGCATACCCATAACAATAGAGGTACTCATCAAAATTGCATCTTCGATAATAATAAGCTTTGAAATGTCCTTTTTTGACATTCCCATTGTCATATATAGCCCAAATTCCTTAGAACGGCTCTTATTTTTACTATTACTTATATAACTAATAAATCCAACTGAAAATATCGAAATAACAATAACCATCGATGGGAAAATAAATTCCGCACCCATTCCAGCATAATTCATAAAATCATCTATTTCTTTACTAAATGTCAGATTTGAAAATATAAAGAATATGGCTATTGTAAGGGTGCTGCAAAGAAAGAAAGCTAGATTCTTCTGAATTCCATATTTAAAGTTCTTCCAAACAATACCTTTAAATGTCATCTCTGTCAGCCTCCCCTTCTAGTACTGCAAGACTGTCAATGATTTTCTCAAAGAATTCACTTCTACTTCCGCTCCTCTGCTGTTCAAAACATATTTTTCCATCTCTTATAAATATAATTCGTTTGCAGTAGCTTGCAGCAAATGGGTCATGCGTAACCATTAGAATTGTAGCTTTATCATTTTCGTTTACTTTCTCAAGAAAACCCATAACCGACTTTGAAGATTTTGAATCCAGATTTCCTGTAGGTTCATCTGCAAATATTACAGCAGGGTCACTCATTAAGGCTCTAGCTACAGCTGCTCTCTGCTGCTGTCCTCCAGAAACATGGTAAGGATGCTTATCAATTACTGCTTCTATTTCAAATAGTTTGGTGTATTTTGAAACCTTCTCTTCAATTTCATTTATATGTTTCTTATCTAATACTAATGGTAGCATGATATTTTCTTTTAGCGTCAAGCTATCTAACAGATTGAATTCTTGAAATACAAAACCCATCCTACGCCTTCTAAAAAGAGCAAGTTCCTCATCCTTCATAGAAAAAATATCTTTCTTTTCTATCGTTACAGTTCCACTAGTAGGTGCATCAATACCACTAAGCATATGAAGAAGTGTTGTCTTCCCACTACCTGATGGACCCATTACGCCAACAAACTCCCCCTTATTTATCGATAACTCTACTCCATTGAGAGCATATGTACCTTCACTATTCTTTTGCTCATAATATGTTTTAATTAAGTTTTTCGCTTCTATTAATGCCATTATAATTCGCCTCCATTAAGTTTTTTAATAACCTTAATGCAATTATAAAATCATGGTTTCTTATGAAGTATTGAATTATCTTTCATGAAGCTTACATTTTTGAAAGATAGTGATGTGCTATATCAAACGATTATTTTGATTTTTATGATAAATAATTTTCACTTGAGTTCCTACTCCAACTTGTGATTCTATCAAGATTTCATGAGATAGATTTTCAGATATTAGCTTTACAATGTATAATCCAATGCCAGTTGAATTCTTCATTTTTCGGCCATTCTCACCTGTGAAAAATGGCTCCATTATTTTAGGTATATCCTGTTGTGGGATTCCCATTCCATAGTCGCTAATATTCAAAATTGTCTTATCTTGAAATTGCGAAATTGTGAAGTCGATTGTCTTCATTTTCTCAGTTGTAGCTGAGTATTTAATTGCATTGGAGATGATTTGGTCTAGCATTATTCTATTCCATTTTACATCGGTTAGAATTTCTACTTTATAATTTACTTTATCTTTTTCTTCAGACATCTTATCAATTATAATATTAGGGCAAACGTTATTATAGATAAAGCTTTTCTTCTTACTATTTATAACCTGCGTCAATTCACTATACAGGTCTACCTCTACAGGTGTGTAATCCTTGCTAAACTCCTCTAATCTTAGGTACTCAAGTAGATTATTCAACATTTCTAACTGTCTTGTATTCTCTTCGGAGATATCATTGATAGTATCTATTACTGCACATTCCCCTTCCTCCTCATCAATACTATCTTTACATCTCTGAAGTGCCAGTTCTATTACTGTTACAGGAGTTTTCATAGCATGGACGAATTGAGAAATAACGCGCCTAAATTCAATATTTTTCTGCATTTCTTCATTGAGTTTATTGTTATATCGTCTGTGGATTTTTATAATAGAGGAATTTACTTTTTTTATGTATTGAGTATTTGTATATATCTCATCAGGCATGTTAGTCTCACTAAAATCCAGCATCAGAATTAATTTTCTATACGAGAACCATTCTACAATCAGATACGGAATGAAAATAACGCTCGATATTAGAATTGGATACAACCATTCTGTACTTTTTAGAGATAGGTTAAAAAACAAGGTTATAAGAGCTGTATTTGTAATATATAGAATTAAAAGTGCCAGCTTGTCCTTGATAAAGGCTAAAAGTATAGCTGCTTCCTGCTTCATATATTATCCTCCACTATGTCCAGATAATATCCCGAACCACGCTTAACCTTTATTGCATTTGGAAAGCCTAATTCCTCTAATCTAGCCTTTAAACGCGTAACATTTACCGACAAGGTATTCTCATCAACAAAAGCCACATCATCCCATAACTCCTCAAAAAGCACCTCTCTGCTAACTATTTTTCCCGGTCTCTCCATTAACTTTTTAATTAACTTATATTCGTTTTTAGAAAGGATTATATTGTTCGAACCACTTTTAAGTAAAAGCTTTTCAGTATCAAGTTCCAAGCTTCCAGCCTTAATTATATAATTGAAATCATTCTTTGATGTATCCACTCTTCGAAGTAATGCTCCCATTTTTGCCAATAGTACATCCATATCAAAAGGTTTTATTATGTAGTCATCTGCTCCAAACTCCATACCCATTATCTGCTCGCTACTACTATTTCTAGCTGAAATTATTAGTATTGGCACATTAGAGGTACGCCTAATAGAACGAACAAAATAAAAACCATCTAGGTAAGGTAGATTTATATCCATCAAAACTATATCTGCCTTTGACCCTTCAAACTGCCGTTCTACGTCCTTGAAGTCTGTCACCTTCTGAACGCTGTAATTATATTTAGTTAATCTGTCACTCATAATTGATGAGAGCGCTGAATCATCTTCAACAAGAAATACCTTTGGCATATTTTCTCCTATTATCAACGGCACCTCTGTGCTCTATGGTTTAATATCATCTTAAGCTGCGTAAACATTGTTCAAACTAATTATACAACCTTTAGAATAATAAGGAAACCCACTTTACCTATTGATAAAATCCTTAACTGTTGAAACAACTTCATCACTTGACCAGTAATCAGTATGTTTAAGTTCTTTAAATTCAGTAACAGTTGCATCTTTAAAATAATCAGCTAATGAATATGGAATTGAACTTTTTATGGTCGTATCTGAGTCAGATGTGATAATTACTGTTTTTTCATATACAGCCTTAGCATATTCCTTGGTATTAATATTATCGGTAATAAACCAACCAAACGGACTATTAAAGATTGGAATAATCGCATTATATAAATAATTTCTAAACAACCAAGCCCACATTAAAACTCTTTGTGGGATTACTATACCTGATGTCTACTGAAGCCTCTATAAGCACAGGGTATGAGAATTGCACTACCAATTAAAGCTACAGCAAACATAACATATGGTTGAAAAACATTTATACCAAAGAAATGGTAGTTAATTATTGTACCGAATTTGTCTGTAACATTCATAATATTAATTGGAAACAAATCAAATATTTTTTTAATGTAAATAGAAATTTTAAATATATCAAAAACAGGAAGAAATGCAATTAATGCTGCCATAATGATACTTGAAAACGCTGTTTTCAACCTTGAAGATAAAAGTAATGTTATAGCTGTTAAAAACATAGTTCCTAATAGTCCTAAAATCAGTGCAGCAATACATTGCTGGAAATATGTCACAGCATAGCCTTTTCCTGAAGACCAAAAATCTAAAAAAACACTGACACTTCCACCACTAAGTCCATAAGTAAAGCCATAAAGACAGGTATTTAGCAGAGCAAAACCTGCAAATATAATTGTAGAGAATAGTATGGCACTTATAATCTTTGCTGAAACTACTTTATTTTTACCATATCGAGTTGTCAATATTACAGCATCTGTCCCAGTACCATATTCATCAGCAAATACTGGTGATATGCAAACAATCACAATAATGCATAAAAATACCGCTACCCAGTTTGTAAGACTTCGAATCAGCCTATCATATCCAGTATGATAATCATATTCAAGAGGTTCCTCCAAAGTAGGAAAGGCTTTAGCTATTGGAATCAGCTCTCCATCAGGAGTAATAAACCTTCTATCAATTAACTCATGTATAGATACATATTTTTGATAATCTTTATCATATATTTCACTTTTTAGCCTACAACTTTTAATTTTATCATCTATAGCATGTTGGGTATAGCCTATTGCTTCCATATTCATCTTTGTTTCATCAATTTCATTCTGTTTATTCTTATCTATCTCAGCCACATAATTTTCAGGATTGTCTAAAATTAATGATATTTCCTTATGAATATTAGCTATTTTTTCATCTGTTAAATCACCTGCAAACTCCTTTACATTAGCTTTCTCTTTAGTTATTGCTTCAATTTCCTTATATCCTTGGTCTGAAATATAATATCCCTCGTTACTTATATCTATCATGAAAAAGTAAAATAAATTAATAAGTACAGCTGCAATAATTATATAGATACAGGTCTTTTTCATAAATATTTTGCCTACCTCAAAGCTTATTAAGTCCTTCATTTTACATTGCCTCCTTAAAGTAAAACAGATATAAGTCCTCTAAATTAGGTTGTACTGAAATAGCATTTTCACATGGCTTTTTTTTCGATACAATTCGGAGACTGGCATTTTCTCCAACATGCTTCATATTGCTAATAGTATATTTCAAATTCATTTCATCAACCTCTCTTGGATCTACCTCACACTCCCACACAAAGCCATTTATAGCGTCTGTAATTACATCCGCCTTATTTTTATGCAATAGCGTACCGTTTTTCACAACAAGTATTTCGTCAGCTATATATTCAATATCCGATACAATATGGGTCGATAGAATAACTATTTTGTCCTTTGAAAATGAACTAATCAGATTTCTAAAACGTACACGTTCTTTTGGATCAAGCCCTGCGGTTGGTTCGTCTAGAATAATGATTTTAGGATCATTTAACATAGCCTGTGCTATACCAAGTCTTTGCTTCATACCGCCAGAAAAGGTTTTTATTTTTTTGTTTTTCTCATCAAGCAGCCCAACCATTTCTAAAAGTTCCAAGCTTTTTTGCTTTGCATTATTGTGAAGTAAACCTTTAAGTGCTGCAATATACATCAAGAATTTATATGCTGTGAAATTTGGATAATATCCAAAGCTCTGAGGTAGGTAGCCTAGCAGGCTACGATATTCCTCTCCCATTTCTCTAATATTTGTTCCATTAAATCGAATTTCACCTGAGGTTGGATTTTGAATATCACAAATCATACGCATTAACGTTGTTTTTCCTGCACCATTTGCTCCTAACAAGCCATAAACTCCGGCTTTTAATGAACAAGAAAATCTATCAACAGCAATTTTGCTTCCATATTGTTTAGTCAGCTTATTTATATTGAGTTCCATTGTAATTCCTCCTGTTGTTTTTGTTGTAAGATTGATTTTGCTACTTGCCAAATTAATAAAACAGCTGAAACAAAGAACATTAAACCCCAAATCCCCGTAGAAACTGATTTATAAAGTTGTGTCTGATCTATGATCTGATTTAGTACTACTGAAATAAAAATACCGGTTGCTACTGTTATATAGTTGACATTTTTACTTTTAATTCTATTAATAATTATCAAATATATAAAACCAGCTAAATTGAATGGTACAAACATATATAAAACCAAGCTTATAAAGCTACCAATAAATACTGTTGATGAGATTGCCACAAGAATTGTCATTACTATAATGTCAATCATTCCAACTATCATTAATCTCATTGACATAAGTTTATACAAATTAAATGTACAGGAATCCTCTATCTCCCACATATTGTATGAAAAACTTTTCGATAGTTCTGGTACTCCAATTAAGGCAATGATGGGTCCACAAGCTGAAATAACTGACAGTATTGAAATATCAGGTACTAAATGAATTTCACTGTTCATAAGAAGAACTGAAAATATTCCAATTATAATAATTTGAGCAATCCAAACAGTAGAAGAGATATATTGTAACTGTCCAATCAAAACTTCAATAAAACTTGGTCTTGCTATTAGATTTTGCTTTTGCAATTCTGTCTTTGCACATCTAATTGTTTCTTGCATTTTTGTATTTAAAATATTAGGTACTTCATATTCGTTTAATACTTTTTTAAGCCTTCTATCCATTAAATAAATTCTCCTCTCCTAGTGTAATTCTGAGTTTATCTATTCCCTGCTTCAGTCGAGATTTTGTTGTTGGAATACTTGTTCCAACTATCTTTGCAATTTCTCTAACTTTCATATCATGATAGTATCTCAAAATAATAACATCCTTCTGGAAGTCTGGCAGTGTATTTAATGCTCTCTTAACAATGTCAGAAGTCTCAAAATCAGATATGCTATCTTTTGGAGAAACCACTTCGGCATTATCAATATCTTCTTCAGCCATTATATTTTTTCGATAGTAATCATTACAAATATTTAGTGCTATTGTAAACAGATAGCTTTGAAATTTCTGCTTATCTACATATGTATTGATATATCGAACAAGTTTTAAAAATACCTCTTGCGTCAAGTCATACGCAGTTGTTGCATTTCCAGTTTTTCTATAGCAAAAGCTATAAATTTTGTTATAGTATTTTTCAATTAAGCTATCCAGCCTTTCTATTTCACCACGCTGTATTCGCTTGATTAACTGCTTGTCCTCCAAATATGTATCCCCCTAACACATTAAAACTAGTTTGTTCCCAGCCATTAGAAAGGCAGAAGCCTAGTTGAACTTATACTTGTAAAGTGTTAAGGAAATCCAACTTGTACAAGCTATCTACTTTGCAAAATAAAAAATCCTTTTATATTTTAGTAACGTTACTACTTAGTATAACGTTATAATAATGCAAAAGGATTTAAGAAAATAAATTTTTATTGAACTATTTTACATTAGGTCAAATTTTTTACTCTACTCTTCTTGTGATGTTTCAAAATAATACATATATAAATCGTGTCTACAACCCTCTATTTACCTGGCATTCTTATAAGCCCAGTTTTCTATAGCCTTACTTAAAGCTTCTGACATCTTAACCTGATTATTATAATTGGCAAGCCATTCATACTCTGCCGGATTTGACATAAAGCCACCTTCTATAAGAATAGCAGGTACTTGGGTAGGTATGCAAACTGACAAACTCTGCCATCTGTAACCACCATTTTTTCTACCCAAATGCTTTACCATTTCGTCCTGTATAATACTAGCTGCTGCCTTTGAACCAAGCTGTGAATATAACGTCAAAAAGCCTGTATGCTTACTATAATCTGCACTTACATCCATTGAGTTATTATGAATAGACACCGCAATATCAGGTTTTTCCTTTCTAATCAAATTAGCTCTTTCAGTAAGACTAACAGTCTTATCATCTGTTCTTGTCATAATAACTGTTGCTCCCAGCGAGCGTAAGTACTTTCTTGTATTTAAAGCAATTGAAAGGTTAATCTGTTTCTCATAAAGTCCATTTTTACCTAATGGACCAATTGCACCTGATTCTTTTCCACCATGTCCTGCATCAAGCAATACCTTCAAACCAGTAAGTGGCTTTGTTCCACTTTTAGATATTTTCGGAGCATTCTTTAATGAAAAAACTAATGCGCCATTTTTGTACTGAGCATAGTAACCAAAATAGTTATCTTTGGATTTCAGTTTGAAAGTATATACTGCATTTCCTGAATTATTCTGGCAGCTTAATGAAGTGAAAATTGAGCTGCTTGGTGCTGATGAATCAGCTTTCACACCTGTGGTATTAAAAAAGGTTAAGGTTAAGGTTTCAGAGGTCGCTGCAACATCAAATACAGCATTTACAGGCATTTTAAAGGTGATGTCAGTATAGCTGCTGTTTTCCTTAACAAGTATTGAGGATATAGTATTTTTCTTCAGCGCTTTATTTTCAACTATTTTTACATTACTTTTTGACGTCCAGACTCCACTTTTGAGTAGATAGTGGTCATTTTGAAAGCCAACAACATAATCAGCAGCACCATTAATTAAAGGCGTTACTCTGGAATGTGATGTTGATGGGCCAGAACGTCCTATTGCCTCTGCATCGGAGGTACTTATTACAGCATATTTATTATACTTATCAGACTGTATGGCTATTGTGTTACTTTGCTTTGAAGTAACTGTTGTACCCTTGTACTCCATTACAAATGTTGGTTTCCCTAAGCTAAGAATACGTTCATTACCATTAACAACTGGGAATGTAAATGTTCCAGAATATTTAACAGGTTTTAATTGACCTTCGACACTACTTTTAGCGCTTTCCGAACTAGTCATATTCACCTTATAATTCCCAAGCTCTACCCATACCTTAGAGCCTTCTGGTGCCTCACAAGAAAATGTTACTTTTTGCCCGGTTTTCATTGTCATTGACTGTGTTGGAGATATTGAACCCGGTCTGAATTCAGGTTTGGTCATTTTATAACTGCTTGAAGTTGAATCTGCATTTCTAATCACCTTAAATACAGTTTCTTTATCCTTGTGCTTAAATACAAAACTATTTTCACCAACCTTTAAGTCTGCATAGTAAGTAAAAAAGCCCTCCTCAGAAGTTTCAATAACATTACCATCCAAATATATAGGTTGTCCAGGATCACCGCTACCTAAGATGCTTACCTTAGAAGATGATGATTTATATCCATTTACAGGCGCAGCAATAAGTAAATCCCTGTCTTCGGGAATAGCACTTCCAGCATCTCTTCCTGCTACATAAATGCCACGCAGCTTTTCTTTAATCCCTAAGGTATTATTTTTTAGTGCTGAATAACCATAAAAAACACTACCGCTAACAGCTTTGCTGTCTCTATTCATCGCTATCTGCTTTGGAATCTGTAACGGGTCAAGCCATTCATTTGCTTGGGAGGTATCATTTATTTTATATGCTGCATGTCCAACATATAGCTTAACTTTAGTACCACTGCATACCTTCTTCCACCAATCCAAAAGTACAGAATAGTCCGCAACCTTAAAACCTATGTTCCAATATAACTGAGGTGCAATATAGTCAATATACTCTTCTTCTACCCATTTTTTTGAATCAGCAAAATAATCATAATATGTAGATATTCCACCTTGTGTATCTGAGCCCTTTTCATTTCTGTCCTTGTTTGACCATATTGCAAAAGGGCTTATTCCAAACTTAACCTCTGGTTTAATTCCTTTTACCGTTTCATATGTATTCTTAACAAGCGTATCTATATTATTTCTTCGCCAATCTTCTTTATTTTTGAATTGCCCCTTATACTTCTTATAAGTTTCAGCATCATCAAAATCCTTATTACCTTTAGACTCAGTTTTAGACGGATAGAAGTAATCATCAAAATGTATTCCGTCAACATCATAGTTCTTAACTATTTCAGCAATTCCATCAGTTATTAGCTTGATTGCCTCCGGATTACCTGGGTCAAGGTACAACTTTTCATCAGGTCCTAGCACAATAGCTTTGGAAAGCTTTTTTGCAGGGTGATTTTCTGACAAATTAATTTTAGCCTTTTCAAGTGATGAGTATTTGTCAATAGAGAGTCTCAAAGGATTTATCCATGCATGAATTTGAATATCTTTTTTATGACCTTGCTCAATAATATATTTTAAAGGATCAAAATCCTTATCATTTGCTTTGCCTTGTTCACCAGTTAAATATTTTGACCATGGGAAAATTGACGATTTATACAAAGCGTCACCAGTAGGGCGAACCTGGAAGAATATCGCGTTTAGACCCATATATTCAGCATTTTCTATAATCTTATCCAATTCTGCCTTTTGCTCTTCGCTACTTAGACCCGGCTTTGATGGAAAGTCAATGTTTGCAACTGAAGCAATCCATACTCCTCTTAAATCCTCCACAACTGGAGTTTCCTGCGCATTAATGATATTCACCTTTTGCTCTTGATCATTAAACACCTTGAATCCAATTATCGGAAAAAGCATCAAAACCACTAGTAAAATACAAACTGTCACTATTTTTTTACTCATTTTACCCCCGTAAAAATAAGCATATTTCAGGCTAATAGCCCAAAACAACTCATAAAAATACATAATCCTTTATATTAACTATAAAGCATTCGACTTGATATAACAATATTTGTAAGCGCAATTTAATAATTATTTAATATTGAATAGCTGAAAAAATGTATAAAAAACCCTGTAAAGTCTTACCACTTTAGTGGTGTAACCTTACAGGGTTCATATTAACATAAGCAATGTCGGCTTACCAACCTGCGTTGTTTTATCTCTACCATTAATTCAACATATTCAAAATATGCTCATGAATTCTCAGGCTTTTACTCTAAATACCGAGTTGTTGACTTCTTGAATAATTCTGACCTAGCTTAAGCTTTGCCATCACAACCAAGAACATTAATCATCTTGTTCTTAACAAGATCCTTTATAGCAGCTCTTGCAGGTGACAAATATTGTCTTGGGTCGAAGTGGCTTGGATTCTCATTAAAGTACTTTCTAATAGTACCAGTCATCGCAAGTCTCAAGTCTGAGTCTATGTTAATCTTACAAACTGCCATTTTAGCAGCCTGACGAAGCATATCTTCTGGAATACCTATTGCATCTGGCATTTTTCCACCATTATTGTTTACCATATCAACATACTCAGGAATTACTGAGGATGCACCGTGAAGAACGATTGGGAAATTTGGAAGTCTTTTTGCTACTTCTTCTAATATATCAAATCTAAGCTGTGGTTTTGTTCCAGGCTTGAATTTAAAAGCACCATGGCTTGTACCAATAGCAATTGCTAATGAGTCAACGCCAGTCTTTGTAACAAACTCCTCAACTTCTGCAGGATCTGTATATGAAGAATCTTCTGCTGATACATTGACATCATCTTCAACACCAGCAAGTCTTCCTAACTCAGCCTCAACAACAACTCCTCTTGGATGAGCATAGTCAACAACTTTTTTAGCTAATGCGATATTATCTTGAAAAGAATGATGTGAACCATCAATCATAACTGATGTAAATCCACCATCAATACATGACTTACATAGTTCAAAAGTGTCACCATGATCTAAATGTAAAGCAATTGGTAAATTAGTTTCAATAATTGCTGCCTCAACTAATTTAGTGAGGTAAGTATGGTTTGCATACTTTCTAGCTCCTGATGAAACTTGGAGAATAAGTGGAGCATTTACTTCTTTTGCTGCTTCAGTTATTCCTTGAATTATTTCCATGTTATTAACATTGAAAGCTCCGATAGCATAACCGCCTTCATATGCTTTTTTAAACATTTCAGTAGAAGTTACTAATGGCATTATAATGCACTCCTTTGTAATTTAATTTTTACCTTTTATAATATATATTCTTAACAAAAAAATATTTTGATAAGCAATAAGGTAATCTAAATTTGCCTGATTCTATTTTATGCAATATCACAATTAAAATCAAGAAATATTTGATAATTTTTTATCAAAGCGTAGTAAGTGAATTGATTTTTTTTTTTCATTATGCTATATTTTATTGTAATTGCATATTGTACTATCATTTCATTAATAACATGAATTGATAAAAGCAACGCATATATTTTTAAGTAATATATATTAGGAGGTATATTCAATGTCAGTTTTAAAAGGTGCTGCTATATTTGGGCAATCAGGTGGACCAACATCTGTAATCAATGCTAGTGCTGCTGGAGTATTTCAGGAAGCATTAAAACAAGAAGCAATAACAGCTGTATACGGTGCAGCTCACGGCATCAAGGGTATTCTTGATGAAAAATTCTATGATATGAGTAAGGAAGATTCATATGAACTTGACCTATTAAAAACTACTCCCTCTTCAGCTCTCGGATCTGTTCGTTATAAATTAAAGTCAGCAGAAGAAGATGAAACAGATTACAAAAGAATTGTTGAAGTATTCAAAAAATATAACATCAGATACTTCTTTTATAATGGCGGAAATGACTCGATGGATACTTGTAACAAGGTTAGCAAGTATATGCAAAAGGTTGGTTATGAATGTAAAGTAATGGGAGTTCCAAAAACTATAGATAATGATCTTTTCGGAACTGACCATTGTCCTGGTTATTCAAGTGCTGCTAAATACATCGCAACATCAACAATGGAAGTTTACCATGATGCTAGAGTTTATAACACTGGTATGATTACTATATTAGAAGTTATGGGAAGAAATGCAGGATGGTTAACTGCTGCTACAGCATTAGCTGCATACAAGGGTCAAGGTCCTGACCTTATATATCTTCCAGAAATAGACTTTGATATGGATAAGTTCTTAGAAGATTGCGCAGCTATCTACAAGAAAAATGGCAACTGTATTGTTGCTGTCTCAGAAGGTATCAAGGATAAAGACGGTAAGTACATTTCAGAATATGGTTCAAACCTTGCTGATACAAAGGACTCCTTTGGTCATGCACAATTAGGCGGACTTGCTGCTACCTTAGCTGCAATTGTTAAAGAAAAGACTGGCGCAAAGGTTCGTGGTATTGAGTTCAGCTTACTTCAAAGATGTGCTGCTCACTGTGGTTCGGCAAACGATGTTAACGAATCATACATGTCAGGTCAAATGGCTGTTAAATATGCTGTTGAAGGTATGACAGACAAAATGGTTGGTTTCAAAAGAGCGGAAGGTTCAGAATACAAATGTGAAATTCAGCTTCTCAACTTAAATGACGTTGCTAATACTGAAAAGAAAATTCCAAGAGAATGGATTAATGAAGCTGGTAATGGTTTAAATCAGCAGTTCATTGACTACGCTTTGCCACTAATTCAAGGCGAATCAGCTCCTCCTAAGGAAGATGGTCTACCAAGATTTGCAAAGCTGAAAAAGGTACTTGCAACAAAATAATTAATTGCAAATTGAAAAAATACAACGCAAGTTGTTAAGAAACATCGCTTATGTTAATTAGGGTCTGCTGGAAAGATAATTATTTCGGCAGACTCTTTTTATTTTCTATGACATTTAGTTTATTTTAATTAATAATTAATTCCATTTGCACCAGATACTTGTTACGTGCATAGAATGAAATAAAATTATTTCTTGGAGTTATTATGATGATTAATAAAATAAAAGAAAAATTAAAAATTCTGGCAACTAAAATATCGTTAAATCGTCTTAATAAAGATCCTGACAAAAACATTCCTAGAATGCTCAATTGGATTGAAAAGTATGATAAAAATGGAATTGTGAAGGGTCAGATAAGAGTCCTCAAAAAGATATTAAATGATAATAGCAATAACTGGTACAAACTAATTAAAAGCTTCTGGACAGATATTGATGAAGGTGTCCGAAAAAGAATCTTTGAGAATCTTGTAATTAATGCAACAATAATTGGAGGTCCAAAACAGGATAAAGTTAAAGAGGAAAATGACTGTAATATACCTTGGGCAATTCTGATGGATCCCACCTCAGCCTGCAACCTAAACTGTATTGGATGTTGGGCAGCAGAGTATGATAATAAGCTTAATATGAGTATTGATACACTGGACAATATTATTAACCAAGGTAAAGCATTAGGTGTATACATGTACCTTTTCTCTGGCGGTGAACCTCTTATACGTAAAAAAGATATCATAAGCCTTTGCGAGAAGCACAGTGATTGTTTATTTATGGCATTTACTAATGCCACACTAATTGATGAAAAATTTGCTGATGATTTATTAAGGGTTAAAAATTTTATCCCTGCCATAAGTATTGAAGGCTTTGAAGAAGAGACTGATTCCAGAAGAGGTCAAGGAATTTATCGCTCAACTATTAATGCCATGGAAATTCTAAAAAGAAAAAAACTGTTATTTGGAATTTCCTGTTGTTATACGAGTAGTAATACCCACGTGATAGGCAGTGATAAATATTTTGATGAGATAATTGACAGAGGTGCAAAATTTGCATGGTTTTTCACATATATACCAGTTGGTGTTGATGCCGCTCCAGAGCTGATTGCTACAGCTGAACAGCGTAAATTTATGTATCATCAGCTTCGCCATTTCCGTCATAGTAAGTCAATATTTACACTAGACTTCTGGAATGACGGTGAATATGTCAATGGCTGCGTCGCAGGTGGAAGATATTATTTGCATATTAATGCTAACGGTGATATAGAGCCATGTGCCTTTATTCATTATTCTGATAGCAACATTTATGAAAAAACGTTAATGGAGGCACTAAAATCCCCACTTTTTATGCAATATTACAAAAATCAGCCCTTTAATTCAAATCAGTTACGACCTTGTCCCTTACTTGACAATCCTAATCGACTGACGGAGATGGTGGAAAGCTCCGGAGCAAAATCAACAGATATGAAAAATCCAGAAAATGTTCTTGAGCTGAGTTCAAAATGTCAAAAGGCATCAGAGAGCTGGGCTATTGTGGCAGATGAGATCTGGAATAATGAAAACAACTGCCAGAGCTGTAACTGCTACAAATGCCCGACAATAAAAAACCCAAATGAACCTGAATAGCCTAAAAACTGAGTTTAAATTTTTAACCATTGACATATTTAGATTTTATTTTTATACTTAAGATATAAGATTAAACAAACTGTTATACGACTGGCGGAAGTGGAGATTACCACATGGGAGTATAACTTTTAAAGCCGGCCGCCTGGGCACTAATATTGCCCAGGCGGCTTTTATTTTGTTATTTCTGTTTCAGAATAAATTCCCTTGGCAACGTAACTAAAGTATATTTAGGGAGGCAGAAACATGAATCAGATTATCTCAAATTTTAAATTTGGTAAATGGCAACATTCCATCGATGTTCAAAATTTTATTCAAACTAACTATACCCCCTATGATGGAGATGAAAACTTTCTTGTTGGCTCAAGCATAAAAACAAAGCATCTTTGGGAAACCTGCAAAAGTCTCTTAATTGAAGAACACTTAAATGGCGGAGTTCTGGAAATTGATGCTTCAACTGTTTCTGGTATAACAAGTCATAAACCCGGATTTATTGATGAACCTTATGAGATAATTAAAGGTCTTCAAACTGATGCACCGTTAAAAAGAGCCTTTCTACCAAATACGGGCTATCGTATGTCGAAGCAGGCCTGTGGGCAATTTGGTGTCTCCCCTTCCCCTGAAATAGACAAGACTTTTAAGAATATTAAAACTCATAATGACGGTGTTTACAGTGCATATACTGAGGAAATGAGGAAGGCGAGAAAATGTGGAGTTATTACAGGCCTGCCAGATGCTTATGGAAGGGGCCGGATAATTGGGGACTATAGACGAGTTGCACTATATGGCATAAAAACACTTATAAATGAAAAGCTTCAGGATTTGAATAAACTGCCAGCAAACATGGACGATGAAACAATCAGAAAAAGGGAAGAAGTTAACAATCAGATAGCTGCCTTAAAAGACTTAACTACATTAGGAACAGCCTATGGCTTTGATTTACTAAAACCTGCAACTAATGCATTTGAAGCCATTCAATGGACATATATGGCCTTTTTAGGTGCAATGAAAGAGACAAATGGTGCTGCAAACTCATTAGGCAGACTAAATGTGTTTTTTGACATTTATATCGAAAGAGATATTCAAGACGGAAGTTTATCAGAAATAGAAGCTCAGGAACTAATAGATCAATTTATTATAAAGCTTAGATTTATCAGGCATTTAAGAACAAAAGATTACAATGAACTTTTTGCTGGAGATCCTGTTTGGTTAACAGAATCCTTAGGTGGAATAAGTGCTGACGGAAGACATATGGTTACCAAGACCTCCTATAGGTTTTTGCAGACCTTAAACAATCTCGGTGCTGCACCAGAACCAAACTTAACAGTTTTATGGTCAACAAAGCTGCCTGAAGCCTTTAAGCTATTTTGTTCAAAGATCTCTATAAAAACAAGTACCATTCAGTATGAAAACGACGACCTAATGCAGCCAATTTATGGTGATGACTATGGTATTTCCTGCTGTGTATCAGCTATGCGTCTTGGAAAAGACATGCAGTTTTTTGGTGCCAGATGTAATCTTGCGAAGTTACTTCTGCTATCATTAAATGGAGGAAAAGATGAAATAACAGGCATGCAGGTTGCACCTGAAAGTGAACCCTATAATGGTGAATATCTGGAATACGACAAAGTTCTTAGTAGCTTTTTAAAACTGCAGGATTGGCTTACAGGCTTATATGTGAACACAATGAACATCATTCATTACATGCATGACAAATACGCCTATGAGCGTCTTATGATGGCACTGCACGATACAGATGTAAACAGACTAATGGCCTTTGGTATTTCAGGTTTTTCAGTATTAGTTGATTCCCTCAGTGCCATAAAGTACTCAAAAGTGAAGGTAATCAGGGATGAAAGAGGAATAATTACTGATTTTGAAACCGAGCTTCCATATCCTCAGTTTGGAAATAATGACGATAGAGTTGATACTATTGCTCAGGAGGTTGTTAAAAGCTTTTATAATAGTCTTAAAGTTCATCCAACCTATCGCAATGCAAAACATACACTATCAATATTAACAATTACATCAAATGTAGTTTATGGAAAAAAGACAGGTTCAACTCCAGATGGAAGAAAGAAAGGCGAACCCTTTGCACCAGGAGCAAATCCAATGCATAACAGAGACAAATCAGGGATGCTTGCAATGTTAAACTCTGTTGCAAAAATACCTTATAGCTACTGTGGCGATGGAATCTCCCTTACCCTTTCAATTATACCTGTTGCACTAGGTAAGGAAGAAAATACAAAGATTAAGAATCTTTCAGCAATGATTGACGGCTATGTTATCAATGGTGGTCACCACATGAATGTAAATGTACTAGACCGTGATACCCTTGAAGCTGCAATGAAGGACCCAATGAAGTATAATTCTCTAACTGTTAGGGTATCTGGCTATGCAGTACATTTTATTAAACTAACTCATGCTCAGCAATTAGAAGTACTTTCAAGAACAATTCATAAATCAATGTAATGAACTATATGTTTACATTTTGATTTAGTGCTATTTATATAATATGTTTTACATTAATAAACCATAAAATAGTCTTAATCCGATTGGCTATTTTATGGTTTTTCAACATTAATTTACATAGTAGTAAGGAGTATTATTAATTTATAACCCGTCCAAAAAGGCTTCAGCTTCTTTTAATGACATAAAAGTATTCTTTATTCCTTGAAATGGATTTTTTTCATGTAACCTAAATGCATCAGCCCCCAGTACTGTGGCAACATTTTTAAAACCTTTTTTAACTCCATAATCTCTAGCAGCCTGTAACTTTGAACTGTTTTCTAAAAAAGATATGCTGCTTTTAGATGAGTCCGCCAAAACAGTAAATCCAGGTTTTGTTTTTTCTATTATTTCAATCAATTCCCTTTTATAATCATCAATCTCAGTAGCTGTTAGTTCACCTTCTATATAAATATGTATCCTGTTCTTCTCCTCACAATACGAGAATTCATACATAAATATGTCCATGCCCCGCATTTAGCACAAAACTCCATTAAAGTACTAGCATGGACTCGGTCCCCCTTTTTATTACTTATTTTTATTCTTTGAACGTTACTTTCCTTAAAAACGCGTCATCTAAAGCTTTACTTAATAGCTTGAGTACATTAATTTATTCTTTTACTATGTTATCTATCAGCCAACTTTCTCATTCTCTTATCTAATCCAAGTGCCATTTCAGACAATCCAGAAATTTGAACGAATATAGATTCCATAACACTTTGCTGTTCTTGACTTGCAGCAGATACCTCCTCTGTAGCGGCAGCATTGCACTCTATAATTTTTGCTACATTTTGTGCCTGGTTATTAATTTCACCTATTGATAAGTTTACTTCCTCAAGCATTGCACTTGACGAATTCATATAGTTTGAAAAGCTTGATATATCATCCTTTGTTTTTATAAATATATCATAAATATTATTAATTATCCCTTCCTGATTTCTTATTATATTGCTAGCCTCACCCATTTTATCCGCAGCGCGCTTAGTATCATTGAGGGACTCTGTGATTATGCTGACAATTTTTTTTGCTGAGCTAGTAGACTGTTCTGCTAAGGTTCTTATTTCATCAGAAACTACTGCGAAACCTCTCCCGGCTTCTCCAGCCCTAGCAGCCTCAATTGCCGCATTGAGTGCCAGAAGATTTGTCTGGGCTGCTATCTGAGTTATTATACCTACGATACCACTTATGGCTTCTGATTTACTATTCATCTCATCAATAATTGTTGCTACCTGATTTGAAATATCAATTGATTGTTTCGTTTCTTCCTTTAGATTTACTACAATTTTCTGATTTGCTTCAATTAATTCAGCAGAAGTTCTTGCTTCTTTCTCAACTAAATGCGTATTTTTTGTAACCTCGCTAATTGCCTCTGTGGCAATTTCTATAAGTTCAGCCATTTCCTGTGCACTCTTGGACTGTTCACTGCTACCCTGTGCAACTTCATAAATTGTCGTTGTTACCTGTTCAATTGACTTTATAGTTTCCTGAGTTGAATATTTAATTGTTTCTGTCAAATCTGCCATACTAGTAAGTGTTGATGCATTTTCTCCTAACATGCTATGTATCTTTTTAACAAGGCCTTTTACCTTATCGCCCAATAACCCTAATTGTCCTTTTTCATTATATTTAAATTCTGAAGCAGAGCCATCCTTTTCAAAATTATCTAAAAAAGATATAACTATTTTCATATTTTTTTTCAACTTATAGATAGAAACCGCCAATACAACTGCTAAAAAACATATTAATACAGAAAGTATTATCTCCACAATAAGGCTGTTAATAAAAATCCCCTGTATTATGTTAATAATCAAAAGAGAAAGAATTAAAAACCCCACTATGGGCGACATTATGTTCTTATCTCTAATTATATTTAAAATTTTCATCCATCTAACCGTCCCTTCATAAAGGAATTAATTCATATTAGCTTGCTAAATATGATAATTCCAATAGCCACATCTTATTAATAACAGATAAAGTGGCTATTGGAGTCAGTGCTAGTACTTACGTATTGAGGAATTGTTCCGCTTCATCAAGCTCAGTAAAAGCCTTGTCCTGTGGACCAACATCTTTGAAATTCCTATTCATTTGCATTTTTAGAACCGCAGATTCAACAACCATAGCACTACGTGTCAATCCCCCGCCTACAGCTATTTCCTTTGCTCCTTGAAGCTGGTTCATTACCTCTTGATCAAAAACTGCACACTTTCTCAAATCCATCAGTGCAGTAAAGCCTGGTTTTAACATTGCAACATTCTTTTTAATGCCTGACTTATAATTTTCAACCTCATTACCAGCAACTGTACCCTCGATACTTATATACAATCTGTTTTTTAATGTGTTTGCTTTAACATCAAACATTTGTAAAACACCTCCATTTTTTATTATTTTTTAGGATTAGTGAATAATAAATTAACAATTTCACTACCCCTTATTATAAGAGAGTTTTCAAGCTCTCATAATAATCATATTTTTATCTTCCCCATCTGAATAAGGCCACTGAAAAGTTCTCACCTGCTCCTGAAGATGCCATTAGTACTATCCCATCATCATACAACATATCCTTCATTCTAGCTTCATACAGGTTTATTGGTATCGTTGAGGATGCCAAGTTCCCATATTTATGGAAAGTTTGATATGACTTTGCAGGAGAAATCCCCAATGCATCCCGCCATGCATCATGAGCCCAATGTACAGGCTGGTGTGATACAAAGAAATCGATATCCTCTGGTCTTATATCTCCTTTTTCCAGCACGACATTAATAGCAGCAATCATGTCCTTCAGAGAATTTTTCCCAACTTTATAAGCTGTTTCATCATTAAATACAAGTACCGGCTTTGCAGGCGACGGTTTATAATGTATCCATTTTGAACCTTGAGGAATTTTCTCTTTTAGAGTGAAAGCATCATAATATGCCCCATTTGATATACAATGAGATGTTATGTAACCTCTCCCCTCAGAAACACGTCCCATAACCACTGCAGCTGCACCGTCTCCAAGACTTGGGCTAATATAGTGTGAATAATCAAGAATTTGAGAATGAAAAATCGAAGTTACAATAATAATATTTTTAAATGTACCCATAGCTATTAGATTTGATGCCGCTATTGCCATAGTCACAAAACTGGAGCAGCAGGTATCCATATTCCATGCTCCAGCGTTTTTTAGCCCTAGTCTATGTTGTATTAGGCTTGCATTACCCGGAATCAATTCATCCTGCACCATTGAATGTACTAATACAAGTTCAATATCATCAGGATCTACTCCCGAATCCTCCAAAGCCCTTTTTGCAGCTACTACCTCTATATCTGAAGGAAGCAACTCTTCACTGAAAACCCTTCTCTCTTCAATCCCCTTAAAAGGATCTCTTTCTTTCCTTGCTAAATTAACAATCTTATTATCCCAAAAGTCGTTTTTTCTTACTTCATCAGGAATATTGACACCTATTCCAAGTATTCCGGCACTATAAATCTCCTTTAACAAGATGAACCCCCCATAAGAATTTAATAATCTCTAGCTAAAAGTCTTATAGAATAGAATATATAACAGCGAATTTCAACCCACAAAATAGCTCAATGGGCAAATTACCCATTGAGCTAAAAACTTCTCTTTTGTGGTAACTTGGCGATCATAGTTTTTACAACCTTAGACCCATAGCTTTGAGTCCTTATCTTTAGATAAGTTTTCCTTTTTTCGTTATAATATGTATTTTTTTCTCATTTTTTACTAATGTATTAGATTGTACCATAATACGACATGGTATGCAATATAAATAATGTATATTTTTTGAAATTATTTATGTATTTGTCAAAATAGAGACCATTATGTATTTTGTATTATCATTTTTATGATTCTTCTTTCTTATTTTCAATATAAACCCTCCAAATTCTCTAACTATTATTAATGACCTAATACATTTCAATAACATATCTGGAAACAAATCGAGATTGCGCCCTTGCTGGGCGCACCTAAAGAAAGACGGGGCTGTCGCAATAGTTGTTGAAAAATAACTGTGCGAGGCTCCTTTTTCATGCTATAAACAACTAGTTTGAGCATGCTTATGTGGATTATTATTTAATTTTCATAAAATTATACACACTTAAACAAGCTATCATCAATAATAGCTTGTTACTTTATTTTCTGTTTTGAATTTTAAAATTTATGCCGTTTCCTTAAGTTTAAAAAGGTGTGTTTGTGTCCGGTCAGATTGAATTTTATTATGTAATTTGTTTATATTATGTGCCATCGCCAGTTTCAGCGAGAATATTTTGTTTTCCTTTACTTAAGAATCTCCGGTAACCCATGTCTTGCTTCAACTCTCCGAAAGAGCCTTCTGCTTGGATGCTTCGGTTCATCCTTAGCTGACAGCCCTCCTCACTAGTTATTCTTTCAAGAGTTTCTTTCCTATACTTGTTAAATGTTTTTGCTACTTCTAGGTTTTTAACACGTTCTTCTATAGGAGTATTGCAGTTATTTCCTTTAATACATTGACTCTTATAGGGGCAGCCAGTACAGTCTTTGCAGGAATATATAGTTTTAACACTACTATATCCTGTTTTACTCTTTCTAGTTATAGTATTGCATACTTTAAGACATCTTCCATTCTTACAAATGTAATAATCTTCATCTTGATTGTATTCCATATTGTCAATGAGTCCAATATTTGATTTGTACTTCATACCCCGCATCTGCAACGATTTTCTCATATTTGAATTTAAGATATTTCTCCATACTTTTTAGAAATGGAATGAGAGTTGTGGTATCTGTAGGTTGAGGACCTACCACAAGCCATGTAATATACTCAGAATCTACGCCATGCTGAACATTATACCCTGCTTTTAGCTGCCCATTACCCATGGCATCTTCTTTCATTCTCATAAAAGTAGCATCATTATCGGTCTTAGAATAGCTATTACGGCTACCACAAATATGTACTTTTTGGGTATATTCCTTAAGCTTTTCAAGATATTCTTCCAAATTTTCAATAGATCTTTTCAATGGCGACCCAGCTTTTCTAGTAGCTTAGCCTGATTTTTAGTAACTGCCTTTTTCCATACAAAGGTATATTTGTTGGCGCAGGCTTCTATTTTTGATCCATCAATGAATATGGCTTCACCTGATACTTCTCCCAAATCATATAGAAAGTTAGACATTTTAGCAAGAATACTCTCTGCACATGGAGCAAAATGTAGACTTCTAAACCTTGCAAAGGTTGAATGGTCTGGAACTGGAGCATCTTCTAAAAGATACATAAAGTTAATATCTCGCTTGCAAGCAGTTTCCATCAAACGGGACGAGTAGTTATGATTCATGTATGAGTACAACACAATCTTCAGCATCTGTCGTGGGTTTGCCTGATTTTCTCTAATACGAGATAAGTCGAATACAAATCTTTTAAATCCATCTCCTCTACAAATTGACTTAGCAAACGCACTGAATCGTTATCTAGGATTATGTAATCAATATTTAATGGAAGTTTTAATTGATAAAATCCTTGGTTAATTGTATAATTTTTATGTAAAATATTTTGTTTTTGCATACATATATTTTACCATAAATCCCATTCTCTTAGGAGTTTGGGGGTTATTTTTTTATGAAAAAGGGGCTCTATACTAAGCCTTGTGTTCATCCAAATATTTTTCAGCACCCTCTATGTTTTCAAATGCTTCATCCTTTACAGCCATTCCATTGGTTGCTGCGGTATCCTTGAATATTCTCCGCACTTGCATTGCTAATGTTGATGATTCTACCACCATTGCGGAGTACCCCCAAGCCAGCCTCCAAAGCTATCAGCTTGGTATCTGTGAACTCATTATGGCTTTATAGCTATTTTTATAACATTCTCTTTTCTACCCTCGAAAATATCAAAGGCCTGTTCGATATCACTCAATGCCATTCTATGTGTAATAATTCCAGTAACATCTATTTTCTTTCTCTTGATAAAATCTAAAAGCTCTGGCATTACAGATAAATCTACCAAACCTACATCAAAACGGAGATTCTTCAACAGTGCTGTAAACATTGGAACTACTATGTCACCGGCTATTCCTACTATGGATATATGTCCGCCTATTGCTGCTGCATTAACTGCATTTTGTATTGAATCCTGACTTCCAGCAGCGTCTATAAGTGCACTAGCCCCATTACCATTTGTCAATTTGTATATTTCAGATACTACATCTGTTTCGCTGGCAAGTATGATATCAGTTGCTCCATACTTCAGTCCTGCCTCTACTCTGTATCTGTTTTTATCTTCCACAAGAATTATTTTCTTTGAATTAAACAATTTTGCTGTTGCTACAGCACATAAACCAACAGGTCCGGCCCCAAATATCACCACTGTACTATTCGCATTAACTCCTGATTTAGTTACTGCATGATACCCTGTTGCAAGTATATCGCCAGTAAATAATACCTGCTCATCTGTCAGTTCGTTTGGTATTTTTAACAAAGTATTATCAGCAAATGGAATTCTCATATATTCTGCGTGTGAACCATTAAGATTACCGTTTTCTTTACCACTCCCAAAAATACCCCCATTAGTACACCGATATATATGACCTGATTTGCAATTTTCACATTCTCTACAAAAAGGTGTTCCAGCTCCTACTACCCTGTCCCCAACTTTAATATCAGTTACACCTTCACCTATCTGTTCTACCACACCGACATATTCATGACCTAGTACATACCCCGGTGTTGTTGGTATATGCCCATATTTTAAATGAATATCACTTCCACAGATTGCTGTTAACGTAACTTTAACAATAGCATCAGTTTCATTTTGAAGTTTAGGTTTTTCTATTTCAATTAGACTCGCCTTGCCAACTTCTGAAAAATAAAATGCTTTCATGATTTACCCCATCCTCTCTTCTCTCAACTTTTTTACTTATAGCCTACAGATTAAAGTACAAACTTAGACTACTTAGTCTTTTCCCAATCTATACTGTAATCAGTAAAATAGCCAGCTATTGGTTTTACATTAAATACATATCCGTACTGAATTACTCAGAAGATATACACTCTCCATAGCAACCGCAACTTCTTTTCTGAACTGTCTCTCAGAACCTTCACCTGTGTAAGCTTCAACTTGGGCTCTAAGAGCCGCACCTTTTGCTTCACCGACAGCCTGCTCTTTATGAGCCTCAGCATCTGCTATAGCTTGGGTGTTAGCAGCTTCGGCCTTACCAAGTGTTTCCTTCTCATACGCAATAGCATCAGTAGCCTCTTTCTGCAATTCACCCTTCTTTTGAATGATATCAAGCAAATTCTTCTGCTGCCCAACATTCTTAAAGTATCCGGCAACTGTCGGGTCTACGAACATTCCAACAAGAGCTTCTACACTACCAAAACGCAAAATAACAGATGGAGCTTTCTTGCTGCTGATGTTGAAAGAAACGGTATCTCTTTCCTTTCTTGCTAAACTAACAATCTTATTATCACCAAAAGTCGTTTTTTCTTACTTCATCAGGAATATTGACACCTATTCCAAGTATTCCAGCACTATAGATGTCTTTTAACAAGTTGAACCCCCCATAAGAATTTAATAATCTCTAGCTAAAAGTCTTATAGAATAGAATATATACCAGTGAATTTCAACCCACAAAACAGCTCAATGGGCAAATTACCCATTGAGCTGTTTTGTGGTAACTTGGCGATCATAGTTTTAACAACCTTAGACCCATAGCTTTGAGCCCTTATCTTTAGATAAGTTTTCCTTTTTTTTAATAATATGTATTTTATACTCTTATTTTACTAATGCATTAAATTGTACCATAATACGACATGGCAATCAATATAAATAATGTATATTATTAGAAATTATTTATGTATGCCATTATTTATGTATTTGTTACTATTCAACCTATAAGAAATTAAATATTTTTAATAGACCAGTCTAAAATTGGACTGGTCTACCCGTTAATACGTCTTCAATTGAATTTAGAACGGAAAGATGGTTTCTTTTTCTCTTTCAGATAGGTTATTGTCATACGCAACATTGAAATCTTTCAAAAACAACAGATGATTTAATTTGTACTTTTTTAACCTATTCAATAGTGTTTTTTCTGAGTCCTTGGCGTATTTGCCTTTAGTGTGAGAGTTTTCCTCGTGCCCCTTATCAAGTAGAAGATCAAATCTACTCTCATAACTTGTGATTTCTTCTTTTGAGAAGCTGGTTGTATACTTCATTTTTCCTTTACGGCAATTATTCATCTCATTAAATAGTTCCTCCATTTCTTTACTCCACAAATTACCACTTTCTTCAGTATTTTTGCGAAGATATCTACAAAGATGAACGTTACATTCTGCGTGTTTGGTTCCAAAGTGATATAAAGCAGTCTCATGATCATGTATTAATGTTCCAGTATATCTGCCAAGAACTTTTACTCCACGCAGACTTTCAATGTCTTTTTTTCGCATAGGCGTATAGAGTACAGCATCATCTGTACTCTGGTTACGTATATAGGCATTCTTACTATTATTAATGACCTAATACATTTCAATAACATATCTGGAAACAAATCGAGATTGCGCCCTGGCGTGGTCCAGCTTTGCTGGACACACGGCGCACCTAAAGATAAACCTACCTGCTTGAGTAAGCAGGTAGGTTTAATGGATGTAAAACTTTTATTTTCGATTTCTTTTTAAGTTCTTTCGCTTAGTCACAGAGTACCCAAAAAAACCTAAAGACTTAGCTAGTGAATAATACTCACCATGTGAATAGCAAATCAAATCCGCTTTGCTTAAATCCAGCTTTCCACTTTCATCAAGTAATGCTTCCTCCACATTGGTAGCTACCACCTCAGCTAGAAACATATCGTGAGAGCCCAGTTCAATCACCTGCTTAACCACACATTCCAGATTCACAGGACTCTCCTTTATAATTGGAACACCTACAATTGACGCTTTCTCTGGTGTAAGGTTCATAGCTTCAAATTTATTTATATCTTTGCCAGATTTTACTCCACAAAAATCTGTAGCAAAAGTCAATTTTTTAGTGCTCAGATTTATTACAAATTCACCCTTTTCAGTAATCAAGGCATGAGAATAGCGTTGTTTCCTAATAGAAATAGATACCATAGGAGGATCGGAGTTTATAGTACCTGCCCAAGCTAATGTAATTATATTGGGTTTTCCCTCTTTATCTGCACAAGATACCATAACTGCTGGTACAGGATTCAGCATTGTAGATGGTTTCCAAACTTGTTTTGCCAAAATATTACCTCCTCTAGCTAAATAACTTAACTTCCACAATTTGTTATCAATATTAATTTTCATTGTAATTAAATAGTTTATTCAAATAAACAATTATAAGTATACTATGATATTTTACCTATCTATCTGAATTTAAATATGCAAAAGCGAAAATTGCTGAAGCATTCCAATAAGTTGCAACTTCATTTGTTGAATAAGAAGTCATATCATCTATATAGCATTTTGCTGGGCTTAACTCTGCTAGCTTTGATCTAGCAATATCATCTTCTAAAGCAGAATTAGGACCACCAGCTACTAACCCAGGCACAGGTTTCTTCGCAGTGTCACCAGTAGATGGTCTATGATGAGGCTGCATAATTTGCTTTGAGCCAAATCCAGTTATATAACTCTGGCTCAGGGTATTCCTTCCCATTAAATAATGTGCACAGTTTTCAGTAACTTCTATATATTCATCATTATTTTTAAGTCTATCAGCAATCATCAAATGTAGAGCATGATTTGCAACATTCATATTGCTTCCCCAGTTGTATTCCACTTTATGCATTGCAAGTAAATACCCATCTTTTTTCGCAGTAGACACAAACATATCTGCCTTATCAAGCCAACTCTTTTTTATCTCTTCGGTTTTCTTCAAGTCTACCTTATCCGAATCAGAAAACATATAGGCAATTGCCGCAAAGCCGCTTACATTCTGCCAACCCAATCCAAATCCATTCGTCTGATAATTTTTAACAAAATACTCACTGTATTGTTTATCCTTAGTAGCTCTATACAGTTCAGCAGCAGCCCAGGATATTTCATCCGACCCTGAACCATCACCGTATTCTCCAGTTGTCACATCCTCTGGATTTTTGAATTCAACAAAGCTTTTGTTTTTCTGTAACCAAGCCCAGGCCAATTTTGATGCCTTTAAGCAACGGTTAGAAAAATTCACATCAAAATCTTTATATATCCTTGATGCCATCGCAGTTACAGCAGCAAAATCTGCTGTTGCCGTTGTCGAAACAGGCATGACAAATTGATCATCCACATCCATTTCAGGCATTACAGCCATTCCAGGAAAGCCTCTTGAGGTCACTTTATGATAAACCCCTCCAGAAGCTTTGTCCTGCATCTTAAGCAACCATTCAATACCATACTTTGCTTCATCAAGAATATCAGGAACATTATTAGAACTTTCAGGAATATTAGTAGCATCAGTAAAACTATTCGGATAAAACTCATATGCCAGCAATAAATCAGCTGCCGTCACTGCAGCAGGAACTACATACTTTCCATAGTCACCCGCATCATGCCATCCACCACTTACATCAATTTCTTTACTCTCATCCTCATATAGCTTTGCCATTGATTTGTGACAAGCTTCATGAGTGTACTCACCTGCATATTTGCTGTCTAATGAAATTCCACAACGCTGAAAGTATAGTGCTTTGAGCACTGCATCACCTATTCCAGTGTAAATAGAATTATCCCCAATTTTAAACTCATAGGACCTTCCAAGTGTTTGTATAGAAATGAAATATTGTCCAGTAACCGTAAGCTCTGAAAAATCAGCATAACTTACTGTATCTCCACTTGATTCATCCTTTACCTTTTCACTCAAATCCTTTGTCAGGACCACTTTATTAGTACTTGCATCAACAACATCAAAGGAACCATATTGCCCCTTAATAATAGCTATCTTTTTATCTGCACTCTTATATCCTATTTGATTAACATGAATGTCCTCACTTATAGCTTGTTCTTCTACTCGCCCACCGCCAATTGTATTGGTACTTGTACTTTGAGCTGTTTGCGTCTTATCAGTGTCTGGTTTTTCAGAAGTGCAAGATGACATTGTAAAAACCAAACTTATAGCCAAAGTAAGGGGAATTACTTTTTTTATTAAATACATAAATACACTCTACTTTCTTATTTATTTAACATAAAACATATTCAATTATATATAACAATTATACTATTAATTCCAAAGTAATGTATATATCTAAACAAATAGGATTAAAAAATAGCTATGTAAAAAAATGAAACCCCTAAGCATTAAGAGTTTCATTTTTAAAAAATAGTGTTTAGATTATTTATCTAGTTCTTTCATCTTGTTATTCCTCTGGATAATTCTCTCTAGCTACATAGTGTGTATGCAATAGCTCATGAGCCTTGTGACTTCCTGGCTCACCGAAATATTTATCATACATTTCTTTTACAATTGGATTTTCATGTGACTTTCTGATTGGCAAGCTAGAATCCTCTTCATAAATAGCCTTTGCTCTCTCAGCTCTAAGGTCAGTCCAGCTCCTTACTGAAGAAGGTTGTATTGGCTGTCCTCCACCATTTACACATCCTCCCGGGCAAGCCATAACTTCAACAAAATGGTACTCTGCTTCGCCTGACTTTATGCTATCAAGAAGCTTCCTAGCATTACCCAAGCCACTTGCAACAGCAGCCTTTACTTTCATTCCACCAATTTCAACTATAGCTTCCTTAATTCCCTCTATTCCTCTAACAGCTGTATATTCAACATTGTCCAAAGATCTATTTTCCAAGATTTCAGACACAGTTCGCAATGCTGCTTCCATAACTCCACCAGTAGCACCAAATATAACTGCAGCTCCAGTTGCCTCTCCCATAGGATCGTCAAACTGCGTATCTTCAAGGTTATTGAAGTCAATACCAGCTTCTTTAATCATTTTTGCCAATTCTCTTGTTGTAATAACTGCATCAACATCAGCCAGACCATTTGCTGATAATTCTGGTCTTTCAGCTTCAAATTTCTTTGCTGTACAAGGCATTACTGAAACAACATAGATTTTTGAAGGATCTATTCCCATTTTTTCAGCATAATAACTCTTTAGAACGGCACCAAACATCTCATGAGGAGATTTACATGAGGAAAGATTATCTAAGAATTCTGGATAATTATGTTCACAGAATTTAATCCAGCCTGGGCTACATGAGGTTATAACCGGTAATTTACCACCATTTTTGATTCTATTTAATAGTTCAGTACCTTCTTCCATTATTGTTAAGTCAGCAGCAGTATTTGTATCAAATACTTTAGCAAAACCTAAGTGGCTTAGTGCTGTTACCATTTTACCAGTGCACCTGGTTCCGATTGGCAGACCAAATTCTTCACCTATAGCAACCCTTACAGCAGGAGCAGTTTGAACAACTACATGAAGTTCTGGATTTGCTAAGGCATTCCAAACCTTATCTGTATCATCTTTTTCTTTTAATGCACCAACAGGACAAACATTTATACACTGTCCGCAATTAGTACATGGAACATCTGATAAAGATTTATCAAAGGCACATGAAATTGCTGTATTAAAGCCTCTCTCAGTTGCACTAATTACATTAACAGTTTGAACATCTTTACACACACTTACACAACGTCTGCAAAGAACACATTTATTTGGATCTCTTACTATTGAAGGAGAGAAATCGTCAATGGGAAGATTCACTGGCTGACCTTCAAACCTAATATCCTTAATATTTAATTCTTCCGCAAGATTCTGAAGTTCACAGTTTTTGCTTCTAACACAGGTTAAACACTTCTTGTCATGATTTGATAAAATCAGCTCTAATGTAACCTTTCTAGCTTCTCTTACGCTTGGGCTCTGAGTATATATTTCCAACCCCTCTGCTACTGGATATACACATGATGCCTGTAATGCTCTGGCACCCTTTATCTCAACGAGACACATTCTACAGGCACCTATTTCATTTATATCTTTGAGGAAGCAAAGTGTTGGTATTTTTATATTAGCTTGTCTAGCTGCCTCTAAAATAGATATACCTTGTTCAACCTGCAATTTCTTGCCGTCTATAGTAATATTAACTGTTGCCATTTTCACACTCTCCTCCCTTAAACCTTTGAAATAGCTTTAAATGGACATTTCTCCATACAAGCACCACATTTTACGCATTTAGCTTGATCAATAACATAAGGTACTTTCTTTTCTCCGCTGATGCAGTTCATAGGACATACTTTAGTACAAAGTCCACAACTCTTACATTTACCAGCATCAATGGTGTATTTCATCATTGATTTACAAACACCAGAAGGACATTTCTTATCATATACATGAGCTTCATACTCATCTCTAAAATACCTTAAAGTACTGAGAACAGGGTTAGGAGCTGTCTGTCCAAGTCCACATAAGGCTGAAGTTTTAATATTTTTTGCCAATAGTTCAAGCTTTTCAATATCTCCATCCTCACCTTTTCCTTCAGTGATTCTTTCCAGTATCTCAAGCATACGCTTTGTTCCTATTCGACATGGAGGACATTTACCACAAGATTCATCAACCGTAAATTCAAGGAAGAACTTTGCTATATCAACCATGCAGTTATCTTCGTCCATAACAATAAGTCCACCAGAACCCATCATTGAACCAAGGGCAATTAATGTATCGTAATCAATAGGTGTATCTAAATGCTCGGTTGGAATGCATCCGCCAGAAGGTCCACCAGTCTGGGCAGCCTTAAATTTCTTACCATTTGGGATACCTCCGCCTATGTCATAAACAACTTCTCTTAAAGTAGTTCCCATAGGAACCTCAACAAGACCAGTATTGTTTATTTTTCCACCAAGAGCAAATACTTTTGTTCCTTTGCTCTTTTCAGTACCAATATTGGAGAACCACTCAGCACCATTCAATATTATAACAGGTATATTAGCATAGGTTTCAACATTGTTTAGTATTGTTGGCTTCTGCCATAGTCCTTTAACAGCTGGGAAAGGAGGTCTTGGTCTAGGTTCACCTCTATGGCCTTCAATTGATGTCATTAATGCAGTTTCCTCACCACATACAAAAGCACCAGCACCAAGTCTGATTTCCAAATCAAATTTGTGACCAGTCCCTAAAACATTATCCCCAAGTATTCCGTATTCCTTAGCTTGGTCAATAGCTATCTGTAATCTTTTAACAGCAATTGGATACTCTGCTCTTACATAAATAAAGCCTTCTGTTGCACCAATGGCATAGCCAGCTATTGACATTGCTTCTATAAGAGAATGAGGATCTCCCTCAAGAACACTTCTATCCATAAATGCTCCTGGGTCACCTTCATCGGCATTACAACATACATATTTCTGATCATTTACCTGCTTAGCAGCAAATTCCCATTTCAAGCCAGTTGGGAAGCCTCCGCCCCCTCTTCCTCTTAAGCCTGACTTCTTCATTAGATCAATTACAGCTTCAGGAGTCATTTCTGTTAATACTTTTTCAAGAGCTTTATAACCGTCGAATGCTATATACTCATCAATGTTCTCTGGATCTATACGTCCGCAGTTTCTTAAAGCTATTCGCATCTGCCTAGTAAAAAAGTCTATACCTTCTAGTGATTTTGAAATGTCTTCTGCTTCCTTTTCGCCAGCAAGTAATCTTTTAACAATTCTACCCTTTAGCAAATGTTCTTCTACAATTTCTTTTACATCTTCAATACAAACTCTGGTATACATCGCACCTTCTGGGTATATTACAACTATTGGACCTTCTGCGCAAAGACCAAAACAGCCTGTTTTTACTATTTTTACTTCATTGTCTAATTTATTGCTTAAGAGTAAGGCTTGCATCTCTTCCATTATCTTTATAGAATTGGAGGATGTACAACCTGTACCTGCACAAACCAATACATGTGCTCTATATAATTGCATCTTAAAAAACCTCCTTACAATAATTTTAAATAAACAATTTATTATTTCTTTGCTTCTTGAGCACCAATAGTTAGATCCACACATACCCTACCATTTACAATATGATCTAAAACTACTCTAGCAGCCTTTTCAGCGGTCATATTAACATAAGTAACTTTACTTCCATCCACACCAATTACCTCAACAACTGGTTCAAGTTTGCATACTCCAACACAACCTGTCATAGATACGGTAACATTTTTCAAATTCCTTTTATCTATCTCTTCCATAAACGCCTTCATAACTGGTCTAGCGCCTGCTGCAATACCACAAGTTGCCATTCCTACAATTACTCTGATTCCTTCAGCATTTGATCTTAAAGAAATCTGATCAAGAGTTTTCTTTCTAATCTCATCTAATTCAGCCATCGACTTCATTAAGTACACCTCCAAAAATATTCTTTATACCCTCATCAATATACTCTTTCAACCACTTTAATACCGCAAATTCATTAATAGAAACGCCATTGAGCATTTTGTTTATTTCGTTAGTGTCAAGCTTAAATTCACCTTTTAAGCTGTCCAAAAAAAGAATTAAATGTATATCTGGATTTGCTGATATTACTGTAATCATAGTTTCACTTATATCGCCAATTGGTAACCTGTCAATATGATTAATTGAAAAAGTAGCAAATACTTTTGTTCCTATATTAATTTCAGAATTGATATTAAATTTACCTTCGCATTTTAATGCTGATTCTTTCAACAGAGGTATCCCTAATCCGATCTTTCGAGTAGTCCTAGAAGTAACAAATGGATCTTCAACCTTTGTTAATAAATCATAGTCCATACCGACACCATTATCATCTATCTCTAAAACAAGGGTGTTGTTAGTCATTTCACCTATATGTAATGTAATAACTGATGCCCTTGCCTTTATAGAATTTTGAACTATATCAAGAATGTGAAGTGATAAATCCCTCATACTTTGCTCCAGTTAATTCATTTATCAATTAGTATTATAAGTCTTTATATTTTTCTAGAATACCTTCAACGTCATCAGCAACTAATCTACCATGAACATCTTCATTTATCATTAATACTGGGGCCAAACCACATGCACCTATACATCTACAAGCATCGAGTGAAAACTTTCCATCCTCAGTACATTGCCCAACATCAATACCCAGCTTTTCCTTGAATTTATCAAGAATGTCACCTGCGCCCTTAACATAGCACGCCGTACCTAAACAGACATTAATTTTAAAGCGTCCTTTTGGATTAAGTGAGAATTGAGTATAAAAGGTAACAACACCATAAATTTCAGCAAGAGGAACATTAAGTCCGTCTGAAATCTTTTTTAATACGTCTACAGGTAAATATCCAAATACCTCCTGTGATTCATGCAATACAGGAATTAGAGCACCCCTTGTATCCTTATATTTCTCAATAATCTTTTTGAGCTTCAAGTCGTTTTCATCTACGCAACCGCAGCAGCACTTGTTTTCACTCATTAAATAGACCTCCCTTTGCAAGATGTGTTAATATATTCACAATATTTGATAATATTATAACAAATTAACGTCACTTATTCAACCTCATTGTTAATTTTTTCATTATTATTGATACGGATTAATTTTTGATGTTTAAACAACACAAGTTTGCAAGCCAACATTGCTTATTTTAAGTAAAAAGCTATAGGTTTTTACACCTATAGCTTTTATTTTAGTTTAATCCTCGAAATCGTATTCTTCTTCCATTCTAGTTTTAAATTCTTCAAACACCCTGTTTAGTTCATCTTCGTCATCCACAGTAACAAAAGCATCTTCACCATCTTCATTATGATCCACCTTAAGAATTACCACCTCATCAACTTCTTCATTATCCTGCTCATCAAGTGGAAGCAAAATAACATACTCATTTTCGTCAAGCTCAACAGTATCTAAATGTTCAAACTCTACTTCTTCTCCATCTTCCCCTATTAATACTACAATATCATCTCTTTCGTCTTCACTCATATCTATTTCCTCCTAATATAATCTCAATTTTCATATTAAAAATCGCGTTTAAATAGTATTAATTTTATATATTTACTATTTTAAACACGACATTATAATATCATACTTAATTCTAATTTCCAACATTAAGTTTTTTGGCTTTTTATTTTTTTGATTGCCTATCTAAGTAGCCTTGAAGAATAAAAACTGCAGACATTGTATCCACAATATTTTTTTTATTAGATGCTTTAATTCCAAGCTCATTCATAGTTTTATGAGCAGAAACTGTTGTAAGTCTTTCATCCCACTTAATTATGTTAAATTCACCAAGCTCTAACAGCTTTTTAATGAACTCCTCTGTTCGTTCAGTCCTCGGACCCTTTGTACCGTTCATATTAAGCGGATATCCAATAACAATATCAGTTATATTATATTGTGAAATTATTTCAATTATTCTTACAAGAGCCTTTTTTAAGCTATCCTTGCATTTTACTGTTTCAAGACCTTGTGCTGTCCACCCCATTGGATCACTTACAGCAACTCCTATTCTAGCATCCCCATAATCTATACCTAAAATTCGCATCTATATGTCCCCATTTTATTACTTATTTTTATGCTTTTAACCTTTTACTCCAGTGAGTATACATAATAATCCTCATAGTATTAAAGGTGATCTACCATTGTGTCTTATACTAAACAACGCAAGTTGGCAAGCCAACATTGCTTATGTTAAGTAAATCAATAGGCACCCCCATTTTTGAGAATGCCCACAGTGTCTAAATATTTATTCCAATACGGTACTATTATTCTCAAGGTAAAACTTCAGAACCTCTTCTAACAATTCATCCCGTTCAAGTCTTCTAATAATACTTCTTGCATTTTTATAGTTTGTGATGTAAGTAGGATCTCCAGACAAAATATATCCAACCATTTGGTTAATTGGATTATAGCCCTTTTCTTTGAGTGCCTGATACACAGAAATTAAGATTTCCTTTGCCTCATTGTCTTTTTCTTTTTCCACCTTAAACATCATAGTCTCGTTAATGCCCATTTATATCACCTTCCTAGCGTTTCTGTTATGTTTAACCCTATTTTTATTCTGAAAACGCTATATCTCTATACTAATACATCCTAGCTTCTTTTGCAACAATTTTACAACCAGCTACAAAATATTTCCTATAAATAAATCACCTGCAATTTCTTCCAATTTAGCGACTTTTATATGTCCCTTTAATTTCATACTTCCCTTTGACATTACTCTTATATAGTTTTTAGTTAAACCTTCAATATAACCTTCTTTGCCCTGTAATTCCTGTTCATAAAGCACTTCCATTTTCTTACCAATATAACTCTTTAAATACTGTCTTTCAAGCTCCTCAGACAAATTTAGCATTAGCTGGCTTCTTCTCTCTTTCTCCTCTGAACTTATTTGATTATCATATTTAGCAGCAGGAGTTCCCTTCCTAGGAGAATACTTAAAAACATGTATTTTAGAAAATCCAATATCTCGTGCAAAATTTAACGATGTTTCAAAATCTTCCACTGTTTCTCCTGGAAAGCCAACCATTATATCTGTAGTAATAGCCACATCAGAAATGTTTTTTTTCAGAAGCTCTATACTATTTTTATATTCTTCTGTTGTGTATTTTCTATTCATTGCTTTTAATGTGTTATCACATCCACTTTGAAGTGATAAATGATAATGGGGGCATAGCTTTGGCGTTTTTTTAGCCACGCTGATAAATTCCTCTGTAATTGTGGTCGGTTCTAAAGAGCCAAGTCTTATCCTTTTGATTCCTTCAATCTCATTTATTTTTTGTATTATATCAAGTAAGCTTGTAGTTTTAAGTTCTCTTCCATATGAAGCAATATGAATGCCTGTCAAGACAATTTCTAAAAAACCATTTTTAGAAAGCTCTCTGACCTCTTTTAAAATTTCCTCCGGTTGTCTACTCCGTATAGGTCCTCTAGCATAAGGAATTATACAATATGAGCAAAACTGGCTACAGCCCTCCTGAATTTTCAAGTATGCTCGGGTTCTTTCCTTATATGAGCTAACTTTGAGTTCCTCAAAATCCCTTGAGATCATAATATTGTCAACAGCGTTTATCTTGCATTCACCCGCTTCAATTCTTGAAATGTATTCAATAATTTTAGCTCTATCTTTAGTGCCTATAACCAAATTAACTTCTGGTATTTTTAGAACATCAGCTGACGAAGTCTGTGCATAACATCCCATAACTACTACTATAGAATTCGGGTTTGTCTTTTTTGCTTTTCTGATAGCCTGCCTTGATTTTCTGTCACTTAGATTTGTAACAGTACATGTATTAATTATATAAACATCTGAACTTTGTTCAAAAGCTACTATTTCATATCCATTTTGCTCAAATATTGAAGAAACCGCTTCTGATTCATATTGATTTACTTTACAACCTAATGTAAACATGGATATGGTTTTCTTGCGCCTAGTGTCTTCGTTAAACTCTTTATTATTTAAACCTATATTTATAATTTTGCTATCTGCCATAAATAAAAACCCTTTCTGAATGCTTCGAATGTACATAGGAATGTACTACAAAGTATATCGTTCAATTAATAATAATATCAAGGACGTATGACATAATCTAAATATGCAAATCGCCAAATTCTAATATTTCTGACTCTGTAGTTCCATATTGGTTTCATTCATACCACAAGAGTATAACATTTTGTTAATTAGTATTTCAATAACTTAATATTCTTACAGTTTTCTCTAATAATAAAATATTTAAAAGCTGAGCATTGATATTATTGAATGAAAACAAAGTTAAAAGTTTGTTAGATATGCACAATAGCCATGAAAACCCTTTATTTTGAATGCTTTCATGGCCTTTTGACGTCATATTTTCAATATTTAGTTAACATCTTCATTGACTAAAATAAAAAAAGGATATAATATTAAAGTATAAATTTAGTAATTTGTTTATAACCTTTTATAGGAGGATGGATAAAATGAAAGCATTTGATATTTCTTTAAAATCTATTAATGATGTAAAGGATTTTGTTAATATTGTTAATAAGTATGATTTTGATGTTGATTTGTCATCAGGACGTTATATAGTTGATGCAAAGTCAATTATGGGTATTTTCAGCTTAGATTTAAGCAGACCTATTAAAGTAGAAATACAGGTCGATGATTGCGGAAACTTCTGTGATGAGATTAAGCGTTTTGTAGTTTAAACTACTACCATAAAAAGCGAGTGGACTTCTCCACTCGCTTTTTTTTTAACATAAGAAATGTTGCTACAACTTACGTTGTTGACATAAGCCATGTTGCTTGCCAACATGCGTTGTTGACATAAGAAATGTTGCTTGCTAACATGCGTTGTTTACATAAGCAATTGCGTTGTTTACATAAGCAATTGCGTTGTTGACATAAGCAATTGCGTTGTTTATTCACTCTAAAACCACGTAGTTATCTTCAGTAAAAACCTTATAGCCGTTATTTATTAATATTTGAGCAGCAACACCATTTCCGTCTATTAACCTTCCACTGAAGGTACCATCATATATCTTTCCACATCCACAGGATGGACTTCTAGCCTTCAATATAGCCATACTAATATTGAAAAGCTGTGCAACCTTCAAGGTCTCGGCAGCCCCCTTCAAAAACTTTGCAGTGTAATCCTGTCCATGCAAATCAACAACTCTAGCATTTCCACAAAGAACGTCTTCACCAGTACAATTATTAGCAATCTCGCATGGGTTTCGTGGTGTTGAGCAGCCTCCCATTTGTTCAGGACAAACCAAAATTGCATTTCCTATTTTAACTAATTTTTCAATGTCTGTATTATGGTTACTTTTTCCATTATATTTGCTATCGAGCCCCACAAGGCACGCACTCACCATTATCATTTTTGTCCCATATCCTTCTTTTTTCTTTTTCCTTTGCCATTAATTTTATCCAATACTTTTTTGTCTATAGCTTTTCCTTTTTTAGCAGTTCTTCTTGTTGAATTACTATTTTTCGAATTTGTTCCTTCCGAACTGGTTATATCTGAACTTCTTCTCTCTTTTGAACTTGTTCGTTCAGAACTTGTTCTGCTCTTAGATGATTTGCTGTAGTTAGCTCTCCCTTTTGTTGCTCTACCCGTAGCTACTTTTTCTAAGGTTCCATTATGCTTTTTAATAACACTCTCTTCCTTAGTCTCAACTAATACAAACTCAATCTTCTTAGCAGAAATATCTGCTTTAGCAAGTACAACCTTAACTATATCACCTATTCTATAGATTTTGTGTGTACGTTCCCCAACAAGACAGAAGTGGCGGTCATCATAATTATAATAATCGTCCTCCATACTACTCATTCGAACAAGCCCTTCTATTGTATTCTCCATTTCAATGAACATACCAAAATTAGTTACATTTGAAATTATACCCTCAAATATTTCACCCTCATGAGCCTTCATGTATTCAACCTTCTTGAGATCTTCGGTTTCTCTTTCAGCCTCATCTGCCATTCTCTCTCGTTCAGAGCACTGTTTTGCAATCTCAGGCAATAAGCCCTCTAACTGTTTTATTTTTTGTTCATTCATTCCACCCTTTAAATATAACTTCATTATTCTATGAATAATAAGGTCTGGATATCTCCTGATTGGAGAGGTGAAATGACAGTAATATTTTGCTGCCAGTCCAAAATGTCCTAAACTCTCATCACTATACTTTGCCTTTTGTAGAGATCTTAGCATTACCGTACTTATAATTCTCTCATGCCTTGTTCCCTTTATTTTCTCTAATAAGTCCTGTAAAGCTCTAGGATGAACTTTGTTAATGCCTTTGATGCTATATCCCAAGTTGTAAATAAATTCATTTAGAGCAGCAATTTTTTCCTCATCCGGGTCTTCATGAATTCTGTACACAAAAGGTGTGTTGGTCCAGAAAAAATGTTCTGCAACTGTTTCATTACATATCAGCATAAACTCTTCGATAATTTGATTTGCAATAGTAATCTCGTATCTCTTAACATCTATTGGTCTACCCTTTTCATCAAGAATAACTTTAGCCTCAGCGAAGTTAAAATCTATCGAACCCCTTTTAAATCTCTTATTTCTCAGAATAAGTGCAAGCTCATGCATCAAGTTAAAATCAGGAGTAACATGCTTGTACCTTTCTATGAGTTCTTCATCCTTATCAACCAATATTTTATATACATTTGTATATGTCATTCTTTCGTCAATATTGATTACACTTTCAAATATCTCATGGTTATTAACCCTTCCGTTTTTGTCAATCTCCATCATTACTGAAAAGCTTAGTCTGTCTACTTGTGGATTTAGACTGCATATACCATTTGAGAGCTTTCTAGGCAGCATAGGTATTACTCTATCAACTAAATAAACACTCGTCCCTCTTTTCAAGGCCTCCATATCAAGGGGTGAATTTTCTGTAACATAATTAGTTACATCTGCAATGTGAACACCAAGTCTGTAATTCCCATTTTCAAGCAACTCAACTGATACTGCATCATCTAAGTCCTTTGCATCCTCTCCATCTATTGTTACCATTCGCAGCTTTCTCAGATCCCGTCGTCCCTTAATCATAGCTTCCGTGACAGTATCACCAATTTTTTCAACCTGCTTTAGAACATCTTCAGGAAATTCCTCCTCCAGATTATAGGATTTAATTATGGAAAGAATATCTGTTCCTGGCTCATTTTTATCCCCTAGAATTTCTATTACTTTACCCTCAGCATTCCTTCTCTGCTCTGGGTATTTTACAATCTCCACTACTACCTTCTGGCCTTTTTTAGCACCACCAAAGGCATGCTTTGGGATAAAAATATCTCCTGAGATTCTCTTGTTATCAGAAACGACGAAACCAAAACTAGTGCTTTTGTCAAAAGTTCCTACTAAAGTAGTATTAGCTCGTTTGAGTATTCTTTTTATCTCTCCCTCCATTCTCCTATCAGAAGAGCTTTTCTTATTTACCCTCGCTACAACCTTATCACCATGCATAGCACCATTAAGGCTTTCTGCTGGAATAAATATATCCTCCAGCATTTCATCATCAGGAATAACAAAGGCAAAACCTCTCTCATGTCCCTGAATTCTTCCAGCAACCAAATTGAGTCTTGCTGGGATTGCATATCTATTTCCATTTGTCTTATAAATTCTACCCTCATTCTCAAGTTCACTTATAACCTGATTAAAAATTTCAATATCACTAGATGGTACATCTAGTATTGTTCTAAGTTCTTTAAGTAAAAGAGGCTTATATGCTTCCTCTCTCATAAATTCAACTATTCGATTCTTTCTTTCTTCCAATTCAATCATTCGATATTTTCTACCTTTCATTTTTATTTACATATCAACATTAATAAACAGTTTAAATTTGAAACTAACATAGAATATATAAAATATAAAAATCATGCCACTTTATACTAATACTATTCTATTATTCAAAGTAATTCAATTATTAATTTATTGAACTGAATTGTCCTTGAACAAATATTTTATCCGCTAAATTAGCCCAGACATCTGCTAATCGCCCTAATGACCATTCAGTCATAATAATCTCATCAGCTTCTGATAATGGTATTTTTAACAAACGATTATTAATTATACTTTTATTAACAATTGGATATATACTCAGACTGTCATTTGACACAAGTATTGCTATATCTTTATTAGGTGACATATACGCATCGGTAATCCATGGTAATTTTGACTTGATTTCATTCCATGGAATGGTCATTTCATCGTAACATATAAGTCCTGAGGGCACCATTGTATTTATATCAAAATCCTCATACTTTTCTTCCTTAAAGGTTTCTTTATAATATAATCTACTACTTATTATCCAGTGTCCATTACGCCTTTTAAGGGTGAAATTTTCTTCATCAGGTTCTTTGATAATATTTTTCGCCTTACTATTGTTAAGCTTTGAAATAAATCCACTGCTAGCTTGTTTAAATAGATTATTTGAATTATCAATTATATCAGAAAAAGATATTCCTTTTCCTTCACTTATGTTATCTATAGGTAAAACACTGAACCTGGAATTGTATTCAATTCCAATGTAATCATTTCCAACAAATACTATTTGTGCTCCGGGTTTTTTAGTAAGCATTCTCTCTGTTTTACTGTTTTGAGAGAGTTCCTTCAGATCAACTGAAAAAGGCTCAGCAAAAAAATCTTCATTTTCACTTTCATTTTTAATTGTTCCTACTTCCCAAAAACCCTTAGCCCGTGGAACCAAGAGCTGATTCCTTGTACTTACAGTTTTGATTTCTCTATTTTTTGAATATATCCATAAAGTCCTGTACCTATTATCCTTGTCTCGAATACCAATTAAAACTCCAGACCGAAGCAGTATATCTTCCTTATATTCACCATTTTCCAAATTCATTCCCACATTCGCTAAACTGCTTTTTTTAATTGTCTCATCTACTTTATTTGATAATTTCCTTATAACTAAAAATCCATCTTTTACATAAACATATGCGCTAGTTTCGTCCATCAAAATTAGCTGATAAAAAAGTTGATTATCTGTAGTTATGGTAACTACATTAACCTTTTCTTCTGGAAGTTCCAAAGTTTCATTACTTATTCTATATCTATTATGGACAAAAGTGTCTGCATATGTACTGATAACCTTATATTTCGGATTAATACACACATCACTTCCAATAGCTCCTACTTCATTGTCAAATATTGCTTCTCTACCTACATATATTTCTTGTGAAGGATCCTGCTCTGTTTCTAATGATATATATTTTTCAATTTTCCAAGTTCCATGAATTGAAGCATTCTCATTCACAGGTGCCTTTATCGTGTCTTCAATATTAAATTCAATACTACTACATCCAGATAATAAGCTGAAACATGAAAATAAGCACATCAATAAAATAAGCTGTAGTTTGTTTTTCTCTTTCATAATACCTCTCGTCTATACGGTAGTCTGACTTCTACAACAGTTCCGTTATTTATTTCACTTTTTATATTCAGACTTCCATCATGCATTTTAATTATTTCATCACATATTGACAGTCCAAGTCCAGTCTGAGACTTGCTGCTTTTTCCCTTAAAAAACTTTTCCTTGACCAATGGCAGTTCTTCCTCACTAATGCCACATCCAGTATCCTCAACAAGAATAACCAAACAATTATCATCTTTAAAAGCTCTTAGTGTTACATTACCCCCTGGCTGAGTAAATTTAAAAGAATTCCCAAGCAAATTAATTAGTACCTGCTTTATCTTATTTTTATCTAAATCAACTAAAGGTAATTTTTCACAACTAACAGTAAAATTTATCTTATCGTTTATAGCCCTAGTCCTCATGTGTTTCTTAACATAATCAAAAAGAGTACTTATATCAGTTTCTTCCTTTATTAAATCTTTCTTGTCATTTACAAACCGAGAAAAGTCTAAGAGTTCTTCTACCATATTGGTAAGTCTATCACTTTCTTTTACTATAATATTTAACCCATCATTAAGTATATCCCTGTCCTGAAAATCATCATCAATTATGGTATTTGCCCAGCCTTTTATTGAAGTTAACGGAGTCCTTAATTCATGTGATACCATAGAAATAAAGTTGTTTTTTATATTATCTCTATTTTGTATTTCCCTAGCCATATAGTTTAATGTATCTGAAAGCTTTCCAATTTCATCATTTTTATCTTTATTCACCCTTACTTCCAAATTACCCGAAGCCATTAATTGAGCTGCTCCAGTTACCTTTTTTATAGGTTGAACAATACTATGTGCTAGAATTAAACTTATCACAATAGTTACTATAATTACAGATAATCCAATACCAATAAATATTATCGATATATTGAAAATCATTTGATCAACTTCATCAAGCGAGGTCACAAATCGCAAAACTCCAACTTCCTTAGCCTCTGATTTTAGCGGATAAGAAATGGCCATAATATGTTGTCCACTTTTATCCTTTCTTCCTATCCAAACCCCTTTTTCACCCTTCATAGCTGCTATAAAATCGTCAGTTTGTAATAAGTCATTATCAATAATCCCCTCAGAGTTAAGAAGCATTTCTCCTGATAGACCTAGTATTTGAACCTGTGCAGTTGTCTGCCTCCAAAATACATCTGCATTTTCAATTATATTTACTTCTAAAGGTACGTTTGAATAATATTGGTTGTAGAAATCTGCTGTTGTCTTAATTTGGTTAGTTAAAATGCTTTCTACATTGCTGTAAAAGTAAAATTGTGT
>JAEZOA010000142.1 GCA_023441625.1 Bacillota bacterium | reverse complement strand
AATTTTATCATCCTCCAATTTATGATTAATAAAATTATACAGAATTTAAGTACAAAACAAAAAGTACACAAATCTGTGCACTTTTACTTTAAAAGATTTGTGTACTTACATGTTAGCATTTACACATAACAAAATGTTGTAAGTTTAGCGGTAGCATATTCCGCATGTTTTGTTGTGCTTGTATGCAAGAAAGTGTATATTCTTTTTGACTGATATATAGTGCTTTGTTATACCTTTTTGGTATTTGCTATGCTTTGTATTGGCTGCAAGAATTTGCTTTCTTGCAGCCAATTTTTTATACAGGAGGGCATAACAATGTCATTAATCAATATTTCCAACCTTACATTTGCATATAACGGTAGCTACGATTATATCTTTGAAAAAGTCAGTTTTCAAATTGATACTGATTGGAAACTCGGTTTTACAGGCAGAAATGGCAGAGGAAAAACTACTTTTTTGAATCTTTTGCTTGGTAAACATGAGTATAGCGGTAGTATTTCGTCATCAGTTGCTTTTGAATATTTTCCTTACGAAGTGAAAAATAAGACTATTAACACAATTGATGTATTGGAAAGCATAGAACCCGACTTCCTTTACTGGCAATTATTACGAGAAATGACTTCTCTTGAAGTCAAAGAAGATGCTCTATATAGACCCTTTGATACCCTTTCAAATGGTGAACAGACAAAGGTGTTACTTGCGATATTGTTTCTTAAGGAAAAAAGCTTTTTACTAATAGATGAGCCAACAAATCATCTTGACTTGAAAGGAAGAGAGCTTGTAAGTAAATATTTAAATTCTAAAAAGGGATATATTTTAGTTTCTCATGACCGGGCATTTCTAGATGGCTGTGTTGATCATATACTTAACATTAATAAGATAAATATTGAAGTACAGCGAGGTAACTTTTCATCTTGGCTTGTGAATAAAGAAAAACAGGATAGCTTTGAACATTCTGAAAATGAAAAGCTAAAAAAAGAGATAAAACGCTTAAGAGAAACTGCAAGGGAGAAAGTGGAGTGGTCTGATCGGGCAGAACGAAAGAAAGTGGGAATTGATCCGATAAAGGTTGATAACAAAAAGGGATATCTGCCTTTACAGGCGGCAAAATCGAAGAAAATGATGAGTCGTGCAAAGTCAATTGAGGAACGCCAGCAAAGTGTAATTGAAGAGAAATCTAAACTACTAAAAAACATCGAAAGTTCTGAGGATTTAAAGATTTCCCAGATGAATTATCACTCAAACAGACTTGTATTTCTCAGGGATATTTCAATTGAATATGGCGATAATCCTGTATGTAGTAATGTTTCGTTCTCTGTTGAAAAAGGTGACAGAATTGCTCTATGAGGCAAAAACGGCTCCGGCAAATCAAGCATAATAAAACTAATATACGGCGAAGACATACCTTATACTGGGACTTTTGACAAAGGCAGCAGACTGCAAATCTCATATGTTTCACAGGATACTTCATCGTTGAGTGGTAACTTGTCGGATTATGCAAAACAATGTGACATTGATGAAAGCCTTTTTAAAGCAATTTTGCGAAAGCTTGATTTTTCAAGGGTACAGTTTGAAAAAGATATTCAGCATTTTAGCGGAGGTCAAAAAAAGAAAGTACTGCTTGCAAAGAGCCTTTGTGAACAGGCCCACTTGCACGTCTGGGATGAACCTATGAACTATATTGATGTAATATCCCGTATACAAATAGAGGAGCTTTTACTAAAATTCAAACCAACAATACTATTTGTCGAACACGATAAAGTATTTTGCGAAAAAATAGCAACCAAAATAATACAGCTATAAAAAGACTTCATATAACATATATTAAAGGCGGTTGGCAGCAAACCAATCGCCTTGATTATTGGTAAACTATATAGTTTTCTCCGATGGACTCTATCTGTTTAGCTGCCATACTGAGTAATTTAGAAATGCAGCAAAGGAAATCCAAATTATATATGGTATCAAAAGCCATCCAGCAAGCTTGTCAATTTTGAAAAACTGTACAGTTGTTATGACTACAAACACAATAAGTATTAATAAATCAATTAATGCAAGTCCTCTTAAACCAAGAGCAAAATAAAATATGCTCCACAAAAAGTTAAATACTAATTGCACCCCAAAATAAAAAACTGCACTCTTTATTTTTACTCCTTGTTTTCCATACATCCACACTCGGTATAATGCAAAGCCCATTAACAGAAACAAAATAGGCCATACTACACTAAACACCCAGGCTGGCGGAGCAAATCCAGGCTGCTCAAGGCTTTTATATTTATCCATTCCACCTCTGGTGAGAATCCAACTTAGTAAACCAGTTCCTTCTGTAATTATAATACTGATTATTAACCTTATTAAGCTAAATTTATTTTTTACTTTAAATGGATTCAAATTCAATCCCCTCTTTACTTATATATTTATCACCTACTTTATTTTATGTTGTTTTAACTTATTCTATCCCTTTAGGTTTCTGATTTACTTTTTAATCATAAAAGCGCCTATCCCAATAGCAATAGACGCTTTAATAATATTTTTTCTTATTTTGTTGGAGCTATTTTAACACTCACGGCTTTTATTTTTGAACCTGAATTAAATGTAACACTAAAGCTTTGGCAACATTTACTTCTTATGTATATCCTTTGACTCTTTTCTTCAACAACCTTTTTATTGCCATCATACGCAGTGAATATAACAGTAACATTTTCTCCTGATTTTGTTCCATTTTCTACTGAAGCGGTAGCTATTACTTTGTCATTTTCTGTTCTATTAGCTTCTGATAGCAGTACAATACCATTTGCTTCGCCAGTTGCTTTTACTTCAACTCTTGAGATTAGTGAACCTGCATCCAGCACAACTTGGTATGACTTACAACTTCCTTTGAGTTCAAAGCTACTAATACATTTAGTCTCTATAGGTTTGTTATTTTTATCAAAGCCTGTAGCTACTATACCTATATTGTTGCCCTCATTTGGACCATTTTCCACTGAACCAGTTACTATAACTTTACCCTTTTCCAGTCTGTCTGCTGACGAGAGCAATTGTATAAATTCAGCATCTCCAGTTGCTTTTACTTCAACTCTTGAGATCAGCGAACCTGCTTCCAGCACAACTTGGTATGACTTACAACTTCCTTTGAGTTCAAAGCTACTAATACATTTAGTCTCTATTGGTTTGTTATTTTTATCAAAGCCTGTAGCTACTATACCTATATTGTTGCCCTCATTTGGACCATTTTCCACTGAACCAGTTACTATAACCTTACCATTTTCCAGTCTATCTGCTGCCGAAAGGAGTTCAATACCTGTAGCATTTCCTGCTTCTTTTACTTCAACTCTTTTTATTATTGAACCTGCATCAAGTTCAAGGGTATACGATTTTGATTTTCCCTTCAATTCAAAGCTACCTACACATTTTGTCTCAACAGGTTTATCATTTTCATCATAGCCTGTAGCTACTATACCAATATATTGACCTTGTCCCGAACTGTTTGTGGCTGTTCCTGTAACTACTACCTTTTTATTATCTTTTTTATCTTCCTGTTTATCCTTTTGAGATGACATTTCAATGACTCTATCATCCACCATTAATATAACTTCAACTCTTTTAATCAGTGAACCATTAGCTAAAACAATATTGTATGACTTACAAAAACCATCATACAAATTGTTGCTACTCGATTTAGTTTCAATAACTTTATCATTTTCATCATAGCCTGTAGCAACCACTACACATTGTTGAGTTTTTTCTGTTCCATTTTCCACTGAAGCTGTAGCTATTATCTTGCCATTTTCCAGTCTATCAGCTGAAGATAGCAATACAATGTCCTTAGCACTTCCAGCTGCTTTTATCTCAACTCTTTTAATCTGTGTCCCAGCATCCAATACAACTTTGTATGAATTTGAACCACCACTTGGATATAAATCATCAATACATTTGGTCTCAATAGCTTTGTTATTCTCGTCATACCCAGTAGCAACCATTCCAAAACGCTGATATATATTTGTACCATTTTCAACTGTACCAGTAGCTATAACTTTCCCATTTTCCAATCTATCAGCTGACGATAGCAAAACAATATCTGTTGCATTTCCTGTTGGTTTCACTTCAACTCTTGTAATCAGCGAGCCCGCATCAAGAACAAGTTTATATGCCTTGCTTTTTCCAGACGATTGTAATTCATCAACACATTTAGTCTCAACAGCCTTGCCATTTTTATCATAACCAATAGCTACTATACCAGCACGCTGGTATACTTTACTGCTGTAAACTACTGTACCTGTCACATTAATTTTACCATTACTTGCTTTCCAATCGCTTGACACCAATGTAGCATTAGCATTACTATCGGAGCTTGTTGCTGCATTAACGTTCTGGGGTAGGACTATACTACTAAGTAAAATAAAGACGATAGTAATTAACGCTGTTATTCTTTTCATAATTATATACACTCCCAACTTGTTTAATTCTTACCATTATACAATAAAACAGGTGGTGTGTACATATTTTGTAAATGTATGGATTTTTACTGGATTTCTACCTGATTGTAGATCGTTCTATTCCTCTATGCTAACCCCCGCCATTCTCATTAAGAAAATAGCATTACGAGTATCTGATACACCCTTTCTTAGCTGGTAATCAAAGTATATCTGATTATCCTTATAATACTCTCTAAAGTGATAGTTCCTTATTCGTCCACCACTTTCTTTTTCCATATCAGCAAGTTCAAGGTCATGGGTTGAAACCATTCCCCAGGCAGCTTTTTTATCTAATTGATTAATTAGCATTTTTGCACCGGTATGTCTATCTGCCGAATTTGTTCCTTTAAATATTTCATCTAGCAGGAAAAATACCCTTTCATTTCTGTCAACAGCTTCTACGACCATCTTAACCCTTAACAGCTCAGCATAAAAGGATGATACATTCTGTCCCAGATTATCACTAGTTCTCATACATGCATATATCTTAAGAATCGGGCATTTGAATGCTTTTGCACAAACAGGTGCCCCTATATATGACAGAATTAAGCTCAGACCAACCGTTCTCAAAAATGTACTTTTCCCTGACATATTTGAGCCAGTTATAAGTAGTATTGGTTGTTTACTGTTAATACTTATATCATTGCTTTTTCTGCCCTTTGTAAGAAGAGGGTGACCAAGCTGCTCAGCATTTATGCCAGCGCTCTTTTCCTCAACTATTTGTGGCATAACAAACTCCGGATTATCATGGTGAAGAAGAGAGATACTACATAGCGCCTCCATCTCACCTATAATGTCAAACCATTTTTCAACGAATCTGCCACTTTTCATTTTCCATTTTTCCAAGCTAACAAGGCAGTGGAAGTCCCATAAGGTAGCAGTATTTACTACTATATGCAGGAAGTTATACCTATTTGCAATTAATTCCCATAGCTTTGAAAGCTGATTTATTTGTTTCCATGCAGGTTCCTCTGATTTTCCCTTAAGGCCATCTTTTAAGTTGTTAACATATTTACTATCGAATTTTGCATACTCAAATTGCTTTAAAACGCTACTATATACTTTTAAGGTTTTTTCATACTTTTCTACTATTTCAAAGCTTTTATTTCTAAAATTAGCCTTGTATCCTAGCATCAAAAATTGTATTACATAGCCAACAATAGGCAAGTAAAAGGGTACTATCCCCAATAATGAAAGTACCAGAAATAAAAGTGTTAGAATAGGTAGTGCAGTTATTAAGAATTTAAATCTGAAGGAACTATATAGTGGTTGCTCTTCTTTAGCCCATTCAAATACGGCTTCTAACTTGTCTATCGTATCAAGGAGGGTTTTACGTTGCTTTTTGCCCTTTTTCTTTTCATCCTCCTCAATTAAAACTACTTTTTTGTTTGATAATAGTGCATTAGAAAATAGTTTGTGCCTAAATAACAGTTTTTTAGACAGTTCAGCAACAGCCTCTTGCCTTTGTAATATATCTTCTTTTGTTTCAAGAGGATTAAGAAACATATATGCCAGCTTCTGTCTTCCTGAATATGTTGAGGTCATATTAAGCATTTGAAACAATGAACCTCTCCCAAAAACATCTAAATCATATGTGTAACTATGCTCCCTATTCTCAAATTCCTCGCCTATATCTTCAAATTCTGTCCATTGACCACTTACCCTTTTTAAGCACATTTTATTTATTTGAAGCATTGCAAAGGAATAGTTTTTCTTTTTTAGCAGTCTATTATGAACAATTGAAAGGTAGGCAAAAGCGGCTACAAATACTACTATTTGAGCTAACATAAAAATATATTGATTAAATATATATAGTGCTATAGTAATTGCTATTCCAACAAAGAACACCAACAGCTTATAATTACCTATAGTACTGCTTTTTCTAGTGTATATATCCAATTTTCTTGAATATGCCTCCACTCTCTTATGATACTTTTTTTCAGGTGCAATCATTCTGTTTCCTCCAATAACGACTTATATATAAAATCTATGTGTATTATACACTATATACTTCTTCTTAGTCTGAACTAAGTCTTCTTTATGATACCAATCTAATAATAAAAATGCTATATCAATTTTCCAGCACTAATATATTGCCCAGCTCCCTCATTAATTTATCTATAACCCATAACTATAAGAAAAACCCAACACTTAGTAATGGGTATAGTGTTGGGTGTCTAATGTAGTTATGTAAGAATGCTATATGTATTTTATGTATCTATTATTATTTTACTGCTTCTAAAAACTCATTATGAATGTATCCATTAGAAGCAATTGTTGCAGACTTGCTGATATAGCTGAGGTTGTTCCCATGCCAATCAGTTATTTTGCCACCAGCCTCCTCAATTATTATTGAGGCTGCAGCATAATCCCACGGCTGCAACTCCATTTCAAAGAATCCATCCACCCTTCCAGCAGCTACATTGCATAAATCTAGTGCAGCAGAGCCTGTACGCCTAACATCCCGGCACTTTAAGAATACATTTTTAGTTATTCTAAAAGTTTCATCTGCCTTGCCTCTATCATATGGTGAGGTTCCAAAAGCAATAAGGCTGTCCGCAAGGGCTTTGTTATCGGTAACGAATATTGGTTGTCCATTGACAAATGCACCTTTTCCCTTGCAGGCAGTAAAAAGCTCTCTAAGATACGGATTATATACTATTCCAGCATATGGCTTTCCCTCTACAATAAGTCCTAAAGAAATAGCTGAATATTTAAAACCATACATTAAATTTGTAGTTCCATCAACAGGGTCAAGAATCCATGTATATTTACTTAATGAAAAAATATTTTTTTCTGTTTCCTCTGCAATAATATTACTATCTGGAAGTATTTGCTTTAACTTACTAACAATAATTTCTTGAACCCTTAAATCTATTTCTGTTACAAAATTTGCAGTACCATTCTTAGTCACTACCTCTTTATCATCCATATTGTGAAGAAGCAATTCGCTAACTTCCTTTACTAAGTCTACTGCTGCTTCTATTGCTACATCTGCTACGTCTCGTATTGTATTCATTATAATTCTTGATACCTCTTTATTTTCTTTGTAGTTGTCTTTTCAAATTCAGCATCTCTTAGCGTAAATTCCTTGATATTTTTATAATTAACTAATTCCTTGTTTATTCTCTTAACCTCGGCGTTTATTACAGCCTCTATCTCCTGCTGAGGAAGGATTTCAGCCTTTATATCCTCTTCTATCTTTTCCTTATCTGGAACTATCTTGGCGCAAACAATCACATCATCTTTTCCATCCTTGCCATAAACGAGTGCTTCCTTAATATAATCACTTCTGCCTAAAAGGGTCTCAATTTCTTCAGGATACACATTCTTACCATTCTTGGTTAATATCATATTTTTCATTCTTCCAGTAATATGGATAAACCCGTCTGAATCAACGAAGGCCATATCTCCAGTGTAGAACCAGCCATCTCTGATAACTGCATCTGTTGCCTCTTGATTCTCATAATATCCCATCATAACACTTGGACCTGATACTTTAATTTCTCCAATACCTTCTAAGTTCGGATTGTCTATAACTACCTTCAAGCCAGGTAAAGGTAGTCCTGCTGCATCAAACTTGAACCAACAATCTCTGTTCAAGGCAACTATTGGCGCACATTCAGTCAAGCCATATCCCTGCACAAGCTTTATTCCTATATCTTTAAACCCTTTACAAACCTCAGGATCAATTGCAGCTGCACCACTAATAAATAATCTTAAATGTCCACCCAGGGCATCATAAATCTCTGCAAAAAGCTTTCTCTTTATATCTATTTTGAACACGCCTAAGAAATTGCTAAGTTTAATTCCAAGCTTAAGTTTTTTCTCTGCTCCTGGTTTCTTTTTTACTGTATTCATAAGCTGCTTGTATATAGACTCAAAAATCAAAGGAACACCATTCATAATTGTGCATTTAGATTCTCTAAGATTCTTAACAATATGTCTAAGCCCTTCGCAGTATGCTATCGTACAACCCCTGTACATTTGGCAAAGGAAGCCACAAGTACATTCGTATGTATGATGTGGAGGAAGTACTGATAAAAAAACATCCTTATCATCGATGTATAACATAGAACACATAGCCATAAGATTAGCTGCTATATTCTTATGTGAAAGCATAACTGCCTTTGATTTTTCAGTAGTTCCAGAAGTAAATAGAAGTATATTCATAGCATCATTATCAATATCTGCATTTAAGAACTCTCTGTTGCCTTGTGCAATTAATTCATGGCCCTTTTTTAGTAATTTGCTATATGAAAGCTGTCCATTAGCATCTTCCTCTAAATCCATATTTATAAAGTACTTACAAGTGCCTTCATGCTTCATAATATTTTCAATATTATTTGAAACAGTTCCCGAAAAAATAATGGCATCTGTATAACTTCTCTGCATACAAATTTCTATCTCATTTTGTGGAAGCTCCCTATCAAGAGGAACAATTATTCCAGTTCCATTACACACCCCTAGGTATGTTGTTGACCATTCATATCTATTCTCACCAATCAAAGCAATCTTTTTATCCTTTAGCCCTAAGCTAATTAGAGCAGTACCTAAAGCATCAATATCAGCTTTGTATTTGCTATATGATACAGGAACATAATCAGTATTAGCTTTTTCTTTAACCAAAAAGGCTGGCTTTTCAGCGTACAATTTAGCACTTTGTTCTATCATGTCCTTGAGGTTAGATATTTCTCTTACTTTGTATAATGGTTTATTCTTTTCCATATTTGCCTCCACCTTTAATCAAAGTCTATCACTTAATATTTTATCATACTATATATAAAATTATCACATTTTATTATTACCCTATGTAATCTAAATTAATAATGATATTCATATTATTTTTTACTCCTGATATATCCTAAGTATTCCATACAATATTCATCTTTTCCTGCTATTAATTCTGCGATATATATCGTGTTTTTTATCTGTTCGTTTGTAATATCTACAATACCACTATCAAGTCCTGCAAAAATAGCGGTTGTTAAAAAGGCAGAATTTATACTCGATCTTTTAGGTAATCCAAAGGAAACATTTGAAACCCCACATATAATATGAACCTCAGCATCTGCTTTTCTCAAATTGGCTATTGTATTAATTGTTGTTACTGCTGCTTCATTATCAATTGCTAATGCCTCAGCCAATACATCTATGTATATTTTATTCTTCTCAACTCCAGCCTCCTGTAATATTTCAATTAGCTTTACAGAATTCTCAACTCTCCTTTGTGCAGTTTTGGGAATACCGTCCTTATCAATAGGAAGGCATACAACACCTGAGTTATAGCTCTTGATAGTTGGCAGAAGTTCAGTTATTCTATCCTGCAGCGTTATTGAATTGACAATTACTTCTCTATTTGAAATTAATTTTATTGCCTCCTCAATAATTGCAGGGGACGGAGAATCTAACATAATCCCACACTCAGTATTTTCAAGAACTATGTCTAATACATATTTGAGCATATCATACTCATTTTCACCGAAAATCGCAGTATTAATATCTAAGAAATTGGCTCCGGAGTTCTGCTGGTCAATTGCAATCTGCTTTATAGCCTCAGAGTTTTGCTCTTTCATAAGGTCGTACATCTTTGGTATTGAGCTATTGAGCTTTTCTCCAACAATAATCATATTTTTATATCTCCAATCTTTTTTATTATCTCACATACAACATGTGTCCTTTTTAAAGGTGTCATCAAATAAAATCCTGACACATAAGGGTATAGTTTATTAATACTCTCCATAGAGAGATTAATTCCAATCAATTCAGCCTCTTCACGACTTTTATCCTTAAACATATCAATTTTATTCTGATCAATTTCAATTCCTGGGACTTCATTATTTATAAATTGTGCATTTTTATAACCCACGAGCGGCATTATTCCAGCAAATATTGGAACATTTAATGTTTGTGCAGCTTTAATGATATTGTTTATAGCGGCATCAGTATATACTGCCTGTGTCAAAAAATAGCTAATTCCATTTTCTATTTTAGTAAAGGAACGTTTTAGCTCAGCTTCAAAGTTCAAAGCATTAATATTAAGTGCCCCTCCTACTTTAAACTCCTCATTAGTAAAAACATTACTATTTAGGCTAGAAATATAATTAGCAAGGTTTGATGAATTTATACTAAAAACCCCTTTAATTACTTTCCTTTCTACATCTGCAATTGGGTCACCAGTTACAGTCAAAATATTTCTAACACCTTCAATATGAAGCCCCAAAAGCGTAGCCTTAATACCTAATAAATTCTTATCCCTGCAGGTTATATGGGGCATAGCAGGAATACCAACCTCACGTTGTAGCTTTGCAGCAAGTATTGCACTATCTGCACGGGCTTTAGCCAATGGAGAATCTGAAACAGTAATCATATCAGCGCCTACTTGTTTTACCTGAAATGCCGCCTTAAGCATATACTCCCAATTAGTATCAAAGGGAGGGTCAATTTCTACCAAAATAGGTTTTTTATTTGCTATTAATTTATTAAGAATATTTTCATTAGGAATTGTATAAACAGGGTCATCAACTGGCCGATTAACATTTTCAGCAGTATTCCTGCTGTTTTTTAATTGCTTTGCTGTAGCAGCAATATGGTGTGGAGTTGTACCACAACAACCACCTAATATTTTCACTCCCAGTTTTTTAAGCTCAAGAACCTTTTCAGCAAAATATTCAGAGTTATCAATATATACCGTTCTCCCACGCTCAGAAGATGGGTAGCCTGAATTTGGCATTATAATTATTGCTTTTCCCTTTATATTCATATCATTAACTAGTCTAAGCATATGTGCAGGGCCACTTATACAGTTTAATCCAAACGCGTCAACTAAACCACTGTCACTGACCTTTCTTATAATATCCAGATAAAATAGCCCTTCTTTTGAATATCCATCTGGATATACAGCAAAGGAGGTTATTATTACTGCCTCTGGCTTTTTTAAACGAATATATGCCGTTAATTCCAATAAGATATTATAATGTGCAAAGGTTTCAAACAAAAAATACTCTGCTTCACACTCTAAAAAAACATCAACTATTTTCTTATATTCTTCAAAAGTGTCATCGCCTTCAGTTACAGGTATTGGGCCAATATCTGCAAAGGCTATGACTTCGAGTCCTCTTGTAGCTGCTTTAGCGATTTCCCAACCTTTTTTTATTATTTGTTCTACTTCTTGTTGATCACAGGCTAATGAAAATCTATTTGCTTCAAAGGTATTAGATTTAATAGCATTAGCTCCCGCATCAATATATTCTTTGTGAATTTTGTAAATAGAATCCCTGTCAAAAAGATTTGCAAGCTCACAAGGGAAATCCTTATTATATTTAGATGAGTAATATGTGCCCATTGCACCATCAAAAAGGAAATATTCTCTATTTTTAAATATATTCATAACATCATTTTTCCCCAAACTATAATATAAGAGTGTAATTCATTATATTACTCCCTTTGGTAAATATTATACGTTTAGTTAGTCTTTGAGTCAAGGGTTGCTCTCGGCGGACATTTTCTTGCTTCGTATAGTAATGAATAGTATAATTATTTTAGAGGTAAATTTGATGATAAATTTTATTTAAAACTCTTCTTACCAAAAACGTTGTTGAAAAACTGGTTTTAGTAATTGATGAATTTCAATATTTGGGCAAATCAAATCCAGCATTTCCATCAATATTTCAAAAAATATGGGACACTATGCTTAAGGATCAAAATATTATGGTAATTCTTTGTGGCTCATTAAAATCAATGATAGACATAAAAATATTAACAGAAATGAGGACAATTAAATGAAAGTAAGAATTTCAGTAACAGTAATAGTTTTAATTTTAAATTTAATATCAACTGTGGGTTGCCTGAATGTGCATGATACAGGAGCAAGAACAAGTGAAAAAGGAAAGTCAGCAGATAACCAAAAAGCTATTTCAACAGTAAATTTAGGGGAAAAAGATGAAGAAAGTATTCGTAAGCTGCTTCAGGATTTTACTGATGCTGCCAAAGAGAAGAATATAGATGATATTTCGCAGTATTTTGATTTGAAAGAATACATTGAAGGTTATAATCTGGAAATTATGAAAAAGGATTTTGGTGAAACGGCCAAGAAGCCTACTTACGAAGAAAGGCTTCTTAATATGGAAAAAAAGTATAACTTGTTTTTGCTTGGATTTACGTTAACAGAGGCTGATATGGTAGAGAATGAACTTGATGATGTCAATAAAAGGTTGCAGCAACTGAATCTGAATGAATTAAGTATCCAAAGAATTGATACTCCATATGAAGAACAAACAAAATCAGCTTTTAATAATATGATAGAAAAGCGCTGTACGAGATACGGAGCTGAGAGTATAGCTTATAGGACAATATTGTATAATTGCGGTAAAAATACATATTATTGTGGCTTTGAACTGTTCAAATATAACGGAACATGGAAAATAAATGAGTTAAAAGCATCTGTGACTTCAGTCGATTCTAACATTGTTACCATTCCGTGCAGTGAAAAAGAATATTTAGAGATTATTGAAATGAAATAGAAAAGTATTTCTTATGGTGGAAAAATTTAGATCCATATTAAGAAGAATAGCTAATTAAAAGTGAATATTCAGAATTTCCAAATTGCTATCCTATGTGCCGTCAATTATATAACTATTTGACGGCACAAAAAACTTAGTGCTCATGCGGCTTTTATTAGGGTTATTACCCCACTATATGCCAATTCTACCTAAAACAAATGGTAAAGACAGCTTCGCATTTTCCTTCAAAAGATATTGAACACATTTCGCTATAACTGAAGAAATTCATTAATCACATTTTGCAATTTACTGCTGTCTGTGTACCAATCTAATTGATTTGGTCCAAAGCCATACTTCAAACCTATATCACTTAAATTACCGTTACAATAATTAATGTCTAAATTTAAATCTTTTATGTTATTAAAGCCTGTTACAGCTAGTTTTTTTATGCTTTGTGCAAGAAAAGCTATTTTACCGTTTTCGAGGCTTGCAATATAAGTATTGGAATTTTTACTTGAAGGAAGTATGCTAAACAAACTTTTGCCATCATTAGTAAATATGTTTCCGTCTTTAACTGTTATATCCTTTAGTGTATAGCCAGTCATATTTTTTAAATTTTTGTTTGAGTATTCATCCTCGCATGGGGATTGGAAGTCCGAATCAATTTAAGGTGAATTGTCATAAGAATTTGTGTCTGGTATATATTCCGCAGCAGAATTATCATGGTTTAAAGAGGTGTGTGGTTTCTCCCACTGTTCATAGCTTCTGTGATAGGATATTTGACTTTCGCTGCTAGCCGCATTTGGGAATATATCTTTTATTTGCTTGTATGTCATTCCAATATGTACCTTATTTAAATCTACTTTTTTACCACATTGTATAAAATCAACCAGCTCGTGTTTCAATTATTTCATAATCCGTCCCTATAAAAGATTCGATTTGCTTTTTTGTCAAATTAAATAATTCAGCAATATCCTTTTCGTTAAAGTAACCCTTAGAAAAATCGCTGTTATAGATTAGGATTTTATATCAATGTTTGTAGTGTAAAACAAATTGTTTAGATATGTATAAGTTGTTTTACTATCATTTAACTATTAACTTTTTTAAAATAGATTTTACCAGTCTCTTCGTTCTCAGAAAGGTTCGGCTTAAGTTTGCTCCAATAAGTAATGATTTCCGAGTCAGCTCTTTCTAGTCTAAGTAAAACATCATTAACTTTATAACTTTCAGATATGCTATCTGGTAGATATGTTTCAAAAACCAATGAAATTAAATCTTTATCACCTTTAACTCTTGATTTTAACCTTACAATAGTTTGAAACCCGTCAACATCAATATTAGCATAATAATCAGAATTTTCTTTGTAAATGCTAATTGTATATACCCAACTTGGGTTAGGACGAATATCGCTATGAATGTCACTAACCTCTTCAAATTCATACTTCCCTATCCAGGTGTTTAAATCACCATCGTTAATCGAACCCTGCTCAAGATTATTTTTGCATCCTGCAAAAATAATAAATACTAAACACACACAAAAAATTATCCCTATATATTTTTTCATAAAGCTCACATCTCCTATTTCTTAAAAGCATTTCGTACATCTATTACTCTTTGTGTGGCCTCCAGTACTATTTTTCAGAAAATTGGTTGAAATGTAATACGAGATTCCCACTTTTAATAAAAATCTAGTTCTCATTTCCGATAAATGGTCATACTAGTTGTTGGGCTATTCTCATCCTGAATTTCTAATTTCACAATAAAATTGTTTGTACAAAATTCAATTTCATAATAAACAATCTCATTATCTTCTTCTGGACTCCAATTCTTTATAACCGCATTTGGGAATATTTTTTTAATTTGCTTGTATTCCATTCCAATATGTACTCTATTGAAATCTATTTCTTTACCACATTGTATAAAATCAACATTATCATCAGATGTATCTTCTACAGTATCGTTAGTAATGTAATAAATAGAGATATCATGTTTACTATACTTATATGATGTAAGCCAAGCATAATTTCCTCTTAATCATTTTAATCCCCCTTTTCCCCCCAAGTATATGTATTACCATACTTTTTAAACCGCTCATTCTTTTTTATTCCATTAGTTTCAAGTGCTTGTATATGCCAGGTTCTGGCTTATTGGTTTTGGTACTTCCATCATAACCGTTTCCAGGCGTCATTGGCTTAAATAATCCATATTCTATCAACTCTTCTTGATCTTTAGTTTTTTCGTCTGCGCATAAACTTCTCAGCATATTTAGCCAATCTTCCGGCAAAAACCGGATCAATCTTCGTTTGTTCTGGACTTGAAAAGCGAAGATATTTTGCTGGATCTTCTAGCTCATATGCGTCTTTATCAAGTTTTGACTCAACACTACTCCAATCAATTATAGACGGCGGAGCCCAATAACTCCCTACTTTTGTTGGTGTTGTACCATTTTTCCCCTTATTCTCTACCACATAATTCCTAGTTTTAGGATCAATATAATACGTTGCTCCGGAATCCGTGATATACTTCTTTATTTGCTCTCTTACATTCCAAGGTATATTGGTATTATTAAGATTCTCTGCTAAACTCTTTAACTCACTTTCACTAAACACCTTTATTTTGATGTCTTCGCCTTTAGTTGCTTTATTAACGCTATAATTTGTATAGGTATCAAATCATTCCCATAGCCTCTAAGGATACTATCTGGTACCTGCAAGTTTTCTATAGCTTTTGATATATTTTCTCTCTGTGCCTTTTTAGCATCTATAGAACTAATAATCTTCTTCCGCGCTTATTTCATACCTTCAAAGGAAATGCTTAAATAATCATCACTTATGGTATAACCTTCGAAACTCATGTAATCTCCTCCCAACTTTTTCAGTATGTAATAAAAATGCATTTGGTTATTGAAACTGATTGTAAAAGCTACTTAACATTTCGATTTTATCATCAATATTTCTCTATAATTTTACTAATTATTATTATATATGTAATTTACTTTTAGTACCACTATATTATTCTAGCGCGTTCCTCTTACTTCCAAATCGTCTGCTGATGACTTATTCGATGACATAACACACACAATCGGGTATGGTATAGCGGAAAGATTATAATGCTTATTTGCTATTATTATACCTTAATTTTACTTATTTGCGGTTTTTTATAAGACATTTTCATTTTCTGATTAAAACTTCATTATCGTCCAGCTTGACACTTCCTTTGCCCATGCTGGGTGCACCAAAAAGGTCAATAGGATTGTGTTTTCCTGTTGACTTTCTGTGTTGTACTCTATTGACTTTTCTAACGCATTTACAAAATTTACTTTCCCAAGTATTTAAATACACAGTAAAAGTATTGGATTAAAATACTCTGTGAAGTGTTTTCTATGACAAGTGTTTGCAAATCGTTATATGTAATTCAAAATCTCCGTAATCTTGTTCAGTTTCTCTTTATACGCTCTATGCATTCGTTCTAGAGGTTACCAAAGACTTTATTTGAGCAAATAATCCCCTAAATACTCTTCTCCTGTTCCATCGCTTTTTATTCGAGCCAATTCCAAGTCACCTTCACCATATCTTTCTACGCCATAATATACATAACCATTAAAGCAATATAAAGGAGATCTCTTGTTTGGGTTTTGATTATAACTATTAATTACGTTAATATTTTTACCATTTGCCCAATTTGTGCAGTTTGTAATGAAATTAATAATTATAGGAATTTGCTTTTTCATCATTTATATACTAGCACAATATTTTTCCATATTACAAATATATTTTACTGAATATCCCATCATTTTAAGGTAATATTTGGCTTATTTTGCTGCTGTATTTGTCATATTATCTATTATTTTTTGGATTTAAGCTTTTTGAACACAGGGCAAGCCTGGCATGGTATTGCCTTAGTTCATACCTGTCTTTTATTCTTCATATGGTGTCAGCTGTGAGTATTCATCCTCGTATGGGGATTGGAAGTCCGAATCAATTTAAGGTGAATTGTCATAAGAATTTGTGTCTAGCATATATTCCGCAGCAGAATTCTCATGGCTTAAAGAGGTGTGTGGTTTCTCCCACTGTTCATAGCTTCTGTGATAGGATATTTGATTTTCGCTGC
>JAEZOA010000091.1 GCA_023441625.1 Bacillota bacterium | reverse complement strand
CTCTGAACACGGTCCACATGGGCCTGTACCATGTTCCCAAAAATTATCTTTCTTACCCATTCTGACAATTCTTTCAGCAGGCAGACCAACTGTATCATGCCATATGTCAAATGCCTCATCGTCATCTTCGTATATAGTTACCCAAAGCTTGTCTACAGGCATTTTTAAATCCTCGGTGACAAATTCCCATGCCCAAGGAATAGCTTCCTTTTTGAAGTAGTCTCCAAAAGAAAAATTCCCTAGCATCTCAAAATAAGTACCATGTCGAGCAGTCTTACCTACGTTCTCTATGTCAGGTGTTCTAATACATTTCTGACAAGTTGTAACTCTTTTTCTAGGTGGTTGCTCTTGTCCAGTAAAATATGGTTTTAAGGGTGCCATCCCTGAATTAATAAGTAAAAGGCTGGGATCATTTATCGGCACCAATGGGGCACTTGGCAATCTTAAATGTCCCTTGCTTTCAAAAAATTTGAGATAACGTTCTCTGAGTTCATTTAATCCTAGTTTTTGCATTGTATTCATCCTTTCAAATGTAAAAATTTCTATGAATTGTGATTTATTCTTAGTTAACGGGTTAAAAACGCAAGTTGGAAAGCCAACATTGCTTATGCTAATAAAAAACTCCCATCCCTTAAATAAATATAAAGGGACGAGAGATATCTCACGCGGTACCACCCTAATTCCTCAGAAATCGAGGCTCTTAGTTTAACGTTAACGCCGTAGTTTACGTCCAATCTTTTACCGATTGGAAGCTCCAGAACTGCTTCACAAAACGTCTGCAAGAGCTTTCACCAACCGCCCTCTCTCTATAAGCAAAAACATTGAGTTACTTCTTTCTATCATCACTATATTCTATAAAGAACGATAAATAAATATCGTTTCTAATGATAAAATTATATACAATCTTGTATTATAGTGTCAAGGAGTATTAGAATCATTTGTCATTTTGATATATTCTACTAGCTCCATTGGATTAGATAATAATATCTGCGCTCCACAGTCTATTAATTCATCCCTTTCTCTAAATCCCCACAATACGCCTACAGCTATCATCTCAGCTTTTCTGGCACAAATCATGTCTCCACCTGAGTCTCCTAAATAGATAGTTCTTTCAGGCTCTACCTCCAGATACTTTGCAGCTTCTAGGAGTGAAGCAGGGTCTGGCTTTCTAGGAACGCCCTCCCTTTCCCCAAAAATTACCCCAAAATAATCTTTACCTAATAATTTCTGGACAATTTCATTAGTCATACTATTAGGCTTGTTTGAGCATACTGCCATTTTTATATTAAGCTCCTTCAATTTCTCTAGCATGCTTTGTATGTTGTCATATGGTAAAGTTTTATTTATATAGTTTTTGTTATAAATACTTCTTAAGTCCCGAAGAATATCGTCTATGAGGCTTTCCTCAGTGTTAGCTGGAGCTGCATTTTTAACAAGCTGCCTTATACCATTTCCAATAAATTTTTTGTAAGACTCTATAGGATGACCCTCAAAACCATATTTGGTTAAGACTTCATTTGAACTTTCAGCTAAGTCTTCTAATGAATTTATAAGTGTTCCATCTAAATCAAATATTACAGCAGTAATTTTCATAAATATGTCCATGTCCTTCGTTAGGCACCAATCTCCATTAAAGTATTTACCTGGACTCGGTCCCGTTTTTTTCTTATTTTTAGTTATTTTAACCTTATAGTATTCATTTTAAATTAATAAATTAATAAATTCAATTCTGTAAAATAATTAAAATAAATTAATATAAAATAACGTTCTGAGGTAAAATAAAAAGGTTCTTTCTATTTGTTTTAAATTTATGATTATTATATCACATAATTTTGCTAAATGTTTTACTTTAGCTGTATTTAAACATTATAGCTTATATGTTATTCTAATTATAATTGATTCATTTTGCATATTTATGTATAATCTACTTATAAATATAGCTTTTATTGTAAATACGATTTATTGCGCGTTGAGATATTGATATTGAGACTTCTGGAGGTTATTTATGAAAATTATTGATGGTGGAGTTACAGCTCCAAAGGGATATACCGCCGCTGGCGTTGCTTGTGGCAATAAAAAAAACAATCAAAAAGATTTAGCGATAGTATGTTCTGATGATAATGCAGTTGCATCAGGTGTTTTTACTACAAATGTCGTTAAAGGACATTCACTGCAAGTTTCTATGGAACATATTAAGAATGGGATTGCAAGAGCCATAGTCATAAATAGTGGTAATGCTAATGCTTGTGTCGGTGAAAACGGGTATATGGATGCTAAAGAAATGACTACCTTAGCTGCAGAACTTTTGCATTGCGATGCTCAGGACATTCTCGTGAATTCTACTGGTGTCATTGGTTCCAAATTAAATATGTCAAATATACGCTCTGGAATTAGGTCAGCTGTTAATGCTCTATCTGCTGATGGGGAGACTGATGCTATAGAGGCTATTATGACAACAGATTTAATACCTAAAGAGATTGCAGTGGAAATAGAGCTTCAAGGAGAAAAAGTCCGTATTGGTGGTATGGCAAAAGGTTCTGGGATGATCCATCCAAATATGGCAACAATGATTGGTATAATCACTACTGATGCCAATATTTCACGAGGTCTTCTCGACAAAGCTCTTAAGCATTGTGTAAAATCAACCTTTAATAGAGTTTCAGTTGATGGAGACACTAGTGTATGCGACTCTGTCTTTATTTTAGCTAATGGCTTTGCCGATAACGATGCTATTGTAAAAGACGATTATGAATATTCAATATTTGTAAATGCCCTAATGCATGTATGCACATATTTAGCTAAACTCATTGCAAAGGATGGCGAAGGTGCTACAAAGCTGATAGAAATAATTGTAGATGGTGCTGCTGATGAGGCTGATGCTTATAAGGTTATAAGTGCTGTTGCAAAATCTCCTCTTGTTAAAACAGCTATATTTGGAGGGGATGCAAACTGGGGTAGGATTATCACTGCTACTGGCTATTCTGGTGCAGCCTTCGACCCAAATCTAACAGATATCTTTATCGGAAATTTACTTGTATGTAGAAATGGTGCGGCAGTCAATTTTGATGAAGATGCTGCAAAAGAAGTTCTTAAGCAGAAGGAAATTACTATCAAAATAAATCTGAAAAAGGGCAATGTTTCAGACAGAATTTGGACATGTGATTTTTCATATGACTATGTAAAAATAAATGGCAGCTATAGAAGCTAGAAGGAATTTCATTACAAAAATCGGCAAGATAAATAATTTCTTCTGTAAAACTAAAAAATAATTGCCGATTTTTGCTAATGTGATATAATTAAATAAGATTTAATGCAAGAAAAAGAACGTATTTTAGGGGGGTATTACAGATGTCTACACAATTGGTTCTTTTTAAAGTAAATAATGAGGTGTTTGCTATTAATATCAACAATGTTAATATTATTGAGAAAGTCAGTGATATTTATAAGGTACCTGATACTCCGGTTTATATTGAAGGGTTAATTAATCTAAGAGGAAGCGTACATACTGTGTTCAATCTTAGGAAGAAGTTTGGCTATGTGCCAACAGAGAATGATGATAATACTCGTATTATCATTTTGAATAATACCTCTATGGTCGGTTTACTGGTTGATGAAGTATTAGAGATATATGGTATTGACGATTCAGATATTAAACCTGCTCCAGATCTCATCTCTGGCCTTTCAGGAAAGTTTTTCAGTGGTGTTGTTGAAAAAGATGGAAAAATTGTTCTAATTCTTGATTTAGAAAAATTACTTGAAAAAAATTAAAAACATTTACAAAAGGCTGTTGGAAGAAAAACCAGCAGCCTTTTTATTTGTATTAACATAAGTATTTGGCTTGCCAACTTGCGTTGTTTTTTATTCAGTATCTGCTTTATTTTTTGCTTTTTCAGCATCATAGCTCTCAAGAGGCATATATCCAACTTTCTGTGCTATAGTCCCTGCAGTCTCAAGATAAAAGTTTACAAACTCTCTTACCTGTGGTTGATCAAGTTTTGCTTTATTGATGTAAATGTATAGAGGTCTTGAGAGTGGTGCATAGGACTTATCCTTAATAGTATCAAAGGTTAGTTCAACAGGACCTTTCCTGCATCAATCTTAAGAACCTTTAACTTATCAGCATTATCTTCATCTAAAATTACAGGAAATGTTTATTTTGACGGTTTGAATGTATGCAAAGAATATGATATAGTTGAAAGTAGTCTAAGAAAAAAATCCTGAAACTGTTGAGCAAGCTACCGACTTAATGTTTATTGTTAAATATCTAGAACGTATTGGTGTCCATGCAACAAATATTGCTGAATGGGTTGTTTTTAATGTTACAGGCTCACATGAGCATATTGCTCGAAAAATGAGTAAGAGGTGTTTCAATGACAAAACAAACAATTTATGTAGTTGAAGATGAACTTCATATACAACAATTAATTAAATATAACCTTGAGGCAAACGGCTTCAAGGTTACTGTTTTCGAAAATGGTGAGGACCTGTTATCACATAGTGTTGATAATAGCCCAGACTTATTTATTTTGGATATTATGCTGCCTGGTATTGATGGTTTAGAAGTTTGCAGACAATTAAAGCAATCCTCATTGACTCATAATATCCCAATAATCATGCTAACTGCAAAAAGCGAGGAATTTGACAAAGTACTTGGGCTAGAATTAGGAGCTGACGATTATATCACCAAACCATTTAGTGTACGCGAATTATTAGCTAGAATTAAAGCTTTGTTTAGAAGAGTTAATACTATTTCTGAGCCAAAGTTTGATATAATTTCGCATGCAGATATAAGTATTGACTGCACAAGAAGAGAAGTTTATAAGGGTGATAAGCTTATTGAGATGCCACTTAAAGAGTTCGAACTCCTTAAAATGCTAATATTAAATAAAGGTAAGGTTTTATCTAGAGAACATCTCCTTGATAAAATATGGGGATTTGACTATTATGGAGAGACTCGAACAGTTGATGTACATATCCGATATATACGTCAAAAGATTGAGGATAATGATGAAAATCCAACTTTCATTGAGACAGTACGTGGTATAGGATACCGTTTCAATGATAAACTATCCTCAGATAGTTAGAGTATTTAGTTGCATACTCTAAGTAAAAATAAAACGAGTGATTTCCTCTTATTTGGGGGTGAATTTTTTATTGAAAAATAAGATTATAAAATATACAATTTTACTTGTAATTATCGCAATAACTATTACAGGTATATTTACTTCTGCACTTGCTCGATACTTCTATAAGTCTGAAGTACAAAATTGCAATGAAAATATTGCTGTTTTAATGTCTCATTATATTAAGGAACAAGCTCTTTTTAATCAAAATATCGATTATGAAAGGCTTGCTAAGGACTATGCGAAGCTCTTAAATAATAAGCCTTCTAATATCGGAGGCTTCGCTTTTGCCAGCAGAATAACCATTATTGACTATGAAGGCAATGTGCTGGGTGAATCTGAATCTAATTTAAAGGAAATGCAAAACCATCTGGATAGAAAAGAAGTTAAAGAAGCTCTTATTGGTAAGGTTGGAACTGATGAACGTTTTAGTCAAACAATGAATCTCTCATATCTCTATGTTGCACTTCCCATAGAAGACAAAGAAATCATAGTTAGAGTATCTGTCCCCCTTCATCAAATAAACTCAATTAATAAAGCTTTTTTCTTTTATACTATTTTAGGGGTATTAGTAGGTTTATTACTTACTATTGTTATTTCAATAAAACTCTCAAAAGTTATTACAAGACCTATACACCAGCTTATAAGCACCTCTAAAGAAATTGCTAGTGGTAATTACAGAAAAAGAGTTAATATCCAATCTAAAGATGAAATTGGAGATTTAGCAGTTACTTTTAATGAAATGGCAGATAAGCTTGATAATACTCTAAGTGGAATTTTAGATAAAAACATAAGAGTTAATACAATTATTAATAGCATGAGAGATGGAATTATAGCAATTGATACAAATTATAAAGTACTGATTATAAACACACTTGCCTGTGATATATTTGGTATTAAGCACGGTCCTGCTATTATCGGTAAAAACCTATTAGAAATTACAAGAAATTCAAAAGTTAATTCATTTTTAATAGATACTATAAAAAACAATGTAGCCTTGACAGATGAAATAACAATGAACTCACCTAAAGTTGGTAGCGATTTAATTTATAAAATCTATACTAATCCTATTAAAAATATTGGAGTACAGGATCAGAATTCTGGCGCTGTTATTACTTTACATGATGTAACTTCAGTAAGAAAATTAGAGCTAATACGTACTGAATTTGTTTCCAATGTAACTCATGAGTTAAAAACCCCTCTTACATCAATTAGAGGCTTTGTAGAAACCTTAAAGAATGGAGCAATTAACGACCCTGATGTTTCGCTAAAGTTTATAGATATAATAGACATCGAGGCAGAACGTCTTTATATTCTTATTAATGATATTCTCCAATTGTCCGAAATTGAAGCTATGCGAAAAGATGAAAAGGTAAACTCTCATAGTCTAAATCTGATAATAAATGAAGTTATACTATTGTTGGAAGCATCTGCTACTAAAAAAAATATAAAAATGGAAGTTGATATAGAAGATAATATTGTTATTCTAGTAAATAATTATAGAATTAAGCAAATGTTAATAAATTTAATTGATAATGCAATAAAATATAATGTAGAGAATGGAACAGTTTTTGTAAAAGCTAAAAAATCAAAGGGAAAAACAATAATATCCATTAAAGATACTGGTATTGGTATTCCAGAAAAACATCATTCTAGAGTATTTGAAAGGTTTTACAGAGTTGACAAGGGGCGTTCTAGAAATATTGGCGGTACTGGTCTAGGTCTTTCAATTGTAAAACATATTGTAAACCTTTATAGTGGTGACATTCGTATAATTAGCGAGCCAGGACAAGGTACTGAATTTATTATACAGTTCCCACTATAATAAAACTGTTAACTATAGTGCGCCCATGCTGGGCGCACTATAAGGCAGAAGCCAGAGGATTAATCCCCTGGCTTCTGCCTTGAAGTTTTGCCGAACGTGTATATGCGCTATCCTATAGCTGTGCTAAGAATATAATTAACCCATTACTACCTCAACATTGTGAGTTTTGCCATCATCAAATACTGGAATAATATTTCCAGCTATCTCCTTGCCATCAACAACAAGCTTTTTAACACCCTTAGAAACATGATCAGGATTAGTTATAGATATTTCAAAAGTAGCATTTCTAAATTTTCTGCTTATCTTGTAGCCATCCCAAGCCTTTGGAATACAAGGATCTATCATTAGTCCATTATACTCTGGTTTAATACCGAGAATGTTTTGTGAGATAACAACGAAATTCCATGCCGCAGTACCTGTAAGCCATGAGTTCTTCGCTTCTCCTGGCTTCTTAGCATCCTTTCCAGCAATCATCTGGGAGTACACATAAGGTTCCATTTTATGAATTTCACTTATTTCTTCAGTATAAGCAGGAGCTATTTTGGAATAGTATTCAAATGCTCTATCTCCTCTACCAATAGTAGTCTCACCTGCAATTATCCAAGGGTTATTGTGACAGAATATACCTGCATTTTCTTTATAGCCAGCAGGATAAGTTGATATTTCACCCATATTTATATAATACTTTGTAAACGCAGGATTATTCAGAACTAATCCATATGGAGTATCAAGATATTTTCTTGCTGAATCAAGAGCCTTTTCTACATGCCCTGTTTCTGAACCAATTCCAGCCATAGAACAGAAGCCCTGTGATTCAATAAATATTTTGCCTTCTTCATTCTCATTACTACCTATTTTTCCACCAAAGTCATCATAAGCACGTAGGAACCATTCTCCATCCCATCCATACTTCAAAACAGTTTCTTTCATTTTATCAACTTGTTCTTGAGCCTTTTTAGCTTCATCAGCTTGACCATTTAACTGGCACAACTTAACGTATTCAGGTCCATAGAATACAAACATTCCTGCTATAAGAACAGATTCTGCAACCTTTCCATCCTTGCTAGTTGTTGTTTGAAAGGATTCCCCAGGAGTGTTTGAGAAACAGTTTAGATTCAAACAATCATTCCAGTCTGCTCTTCCAATAAGAGGTAACCCATGGGGCCCTAAATTATTTACAACATGGTAGAAAGAACGTTTTAGATGTTCAAATAGAGTAGCAGTATTTGAAGCATCATTATCAAAAGGAACCATTTCCTTAAGAATATCCATATCTCCAGTTTCTTTAATATATGCAGCGACAGACGCTATTAGCCAAACAGGATCATCATTGAAATTACCGCCAATTTCATCATTGCCCTTCTTTGTTAAAGGTTGATATTGATGATATGCTCCACCATTTTCAAACTGTGTTGCAGCAATATCCAGTATTCTCTCTCTTGCTCTGTCAGGAATCTGATGAACAAACCCGAGAATATCTTGATTTGAGTCCCTAAAGCCCATTCCTCGGCCTATACCAGTTTCGAAATATGATGCACTTCTTGACATATTGAAGGTAACCATGCATTGATATTGATTCCAAGTATTAACCATTCTACAGAGTTTCTCGTCCTTATGCTCAAGCTTATATTGAGTAAATAGTTGATTCCAATAATTCTGCATTTGCGCAAAAGCAGCCTGTACTCCATCTGGATTACCCTTTGCAGCAATCATTTCATATGCTTTTTTCTTGTTTATTACGCCTTTGCTTTCCCACTTATCCTCTTCATCATTTTCAACATATCCAAGAACAAAGTCATATTCTTTTTCTTGACCAGGCTTAAGATCAACAGTAATACAATGTGAAGCCATTGGCCCCCATCCATGTGCATAAGTATTTTTAGGTTCTCCACTAACTGGTACATCAGGAGCTTCAAAGCCATTGTACAATCCAACAAAAGTGTCTCTATCTGTATCGAAACCAGTTAACTCAGCATTTACAGAATAGAAAGCGAAGTGATTTCTTCTCTCTTTATATTCCGTTTTATGATAGATAACAGAATTTTCAACTTCAACCTCACCTGTGCTAAGATTTCTCTGATAATTTGTCATATCATCATATGCATTCCACAAGCAAAATTCTATACATGAAAATAATTTTATGCTCTTGTTTTCACTTGTTGTATTTTTAATTCTTACTCTATGAACTTCACCATTAAAGTTCAAAGGCACGAAAAATAGCACTTCAGAACTTATACCATCTTTACAACCTGTAATTTTTGTATATCCCATACCATGTCTACATTCATAGCTGTCTAAATCAGCCTTTACTGGAGACCATCCTGGTGACCAAAGTTTACCATTATCATTTATATAGAAATATCTTCCGCCCATATCAATTGGAACATTATTATACCTGTATCTTGTTATTCTACGTAAACGCGCGTCCTTATAAAAACAATATCCACCTGCTGTGTTTGAAATCAAAGAAAAAAATTCTTGAGTTCCTAAATAATTTATCCACGGATAAGGCGTTTTAGGAGTGTTTATTACATATTCTCTGTTTTGATCGTCAAAAAATCCGTATTTCATTATTAAATCTCCTCTCAAAATATCATATTATGTCAACAAAGAATTCACTTCTTTGAGCATGTCTCTCTAATAATCATTTTTGTATCATAGCTATAACTGGTAAAACCCTTTTTGTTTTTATTTATATTTAAAATTAGTTCCCGAACAGTTTTTTCAACTATATTAATAACTGGAGTTGATATAGTTGTAAGAGCTGGCTTTATTAAAGATGAAAGCGGTATATTATCAAAACCTATGATTGATATATCCTCTGGAACTTTAATGTTATTTTCTTTAAATAATTTTATTGCAGTTATTGCCATATCGTCATTTGACGAAAATAATGCTGTTGGCAAATTACCACTATTGATTAATCTCGTTACTTCACTTATTGTCTTAGACTTAATAAAATCTCCATAAAGTATAAAGTCTTCATTAACCTCTAAACCATGCTTACTCATTGTATCGAAAAATGCTTTATATCTCTGCTTACCAGAAAATGTAGATAGTCTTCCTGATAATAATCCAATATCTTTATGACCTAATTCAATTAGGTATTCAATAGCTGAAACAGCCCCTTCGTAGTCTTTTGAGCCAACTACAATCAAATTGTCATTATCAGACTTGTTAATTCTAATATCTTCTTCATCATAATCTATTAAGGCTATAGGGCATCCGTTTCTAGAAACATTAATTAGAACCTCTGCTTCATGCTCAGTGCCAATTACTATTCCACCATCAATCCTCTTTTGCAAAAAAACCTCGCTTACACGATTATAATCATTTTCGCAATAAATAATGTTTATTAATACGTAATATCCCATTGAGTTAGCACATTCAACAATGGCATTTACAAACTGAGTAAAATAATTATTGTTATATAGTCTGTTGGGATTTTCTGAATCAGCAGTACTTACTATAAATAAACCTATAGTATCATTTTTTTTGCCTGCTAGTACTCTAGCACATGTGTTGGGTTGATAATTATACTTTTCTATTACCTCAAGCACCTTATTCTTTGTTTCTTCTGGAACATTTGTATAATTATTTATTACTCTTGAAACTGTACTTCTTGATACTCCAGCAATTTTAGCTATTTCTTCACTTTTCATACAAAACCTCCATGCCAACTTTTGGCAAAAAATAGTAATGAAATTTATCATGGAGGTACGCAATCAAATTATAACTGCATTTTGATTCTTTCACGCTAACTACCTTATATACCTTAATGAGTCCATTTTTGGCATCTTTTTTATAAATAAGTATTACATTTTTATTTTAAAATGGGGCTATCGCTATTCTGCGCTAGCCCCATTTTACATCATCCAGCCACTATCAATTCGAAACTAATAGTTTTAATTCTGGTTAACATTTCTTATTTCTATTATTTCTTTGCTGCTAAGAAAGCATCAACTTGTTTCTGCATTTCTGCAAGAACATCATTCATACCAGCATCCTCAAGTTTCTTTGTAAACTTAGGAACTACTACAGCAGGGTCAACCTTACCAGTTTCAAGACCTGGCATATACTGATCTTTGATAGCTGTCATAGCTGCCATCTTTGTCTTTACAGGTTCAGTATTGAATGTAAATCCAAGGATTGGTGAAGCTTCTGAGTTAGCATTGTATTCTTTGAACTTAGTCCACTTAGCAGGATCTTCTATAGGGAATAAGTAAGTGTTGAACTGGTTAGCAAATAACCACTGTAAACTATTATTGTAATTATCCTTACCAGCTTGAGTTAGTTCAATAGTAGTATCATTTACCTTTTTATAGTGAGTATTCTCAATACCATAGTTAACCATGTTACAAAGTTTAGCATCAGTGTTCATTAATTCAAGGAACATAAGAGCTCTTTCAGGGTTCTTTGAAGTCTTTGAAATAGCCTGCATTGAACCAGTCATTTCACGAGTAGTTGCTCTTGGAGGAGTAAGATCAATCTGTACCCAATTAACATTATCAGATATTGATTGTTCTTTGTCCTTACCAGGCTTTAATGAAGCTGTAGTTGAGAATACCTTACCAGCTCTTCTAGCTGGTGCGAAGTCTGTAACCGAATCAGCATCTTTTCTGATATATCCAGCCTTGTACCAACTGTGAAGAGTGTTATATAATGCCATTGCTTCAGGAGTAGCAAAGTCATTAACAACCTTTGTATCCCTTCCATCACCATAGATAGCACCAGCTACCTTATCATCTGCCATTTTTTCAAAGTCAAGAACTCTATAAGCTGACTCACCTGCAAGTGTCTGGAAAGCTTCAACGCCATTAGCGCCTTCTTTTTCTTTGATAATTTTTAGAGCTGGTTCGATATCTTCAAATTTCTTTATTGTAGATAAATCAATACCATGCTTATCTGCTAAATCCTTGTTAACTAGGAATCCCCAGTTATGAGCCATTTCCTTTAATGTAGGAATAGCATACAATTTTCCATCGATTGAAGCACCCTTGATAACGTCTTCACCAAGTTGTTCTTTAGTCTTTGGAGCATACTGATCCATCATAGGAGTAAGATCTACAAATGCGCCTTTAGGTGCATTTTGCTGATAGTTAGCAGCCCAGTTAGAAGTGAAAGTGATATCAAATACTTCACCTGACTGAATCTTTGCACTCATCTTGTTCTCAAAATCTTCACCCCAAGTGAAAATGTTAAGTTTTAATGAAGTGTTAATGATAGGCTTTAGATAATTATTTACCTCTGCCAAAACTGCGTCCATATCCTTAGGTTGACCATTACCAACAACATACCATTGTAATTCTACTGGATCTAGAGCTTTAGTCTCAGCTGTAGTTGATGGAGCTGCAGCTGTAGTTGATGGAGCAACTGCAGTAGAATTAGCTGGTTCAGCGCTTTCTCCGCATCCTGCTACCATTGAGATAGCCATACAGATAACCAAAACTAGACCTATTAGTTTCTTTGCCTTTTGCATTGTGTGAACCTCCTTAAAATTATAATATTTATGCTATCCATACTGTTTTGTATGGTATTAGCCCTTAACAGCACCAACAGTTAAACCTTTTACAAAATACTTCTGGAAGAATGGATATGCAATTACTATTGGACCTATTGCCAATATACACATTGCCATACGGGCTCCCTCTTGTGGCATCTTTGCAAGCGCATCTGCACTCATAGTCATTTGTGATGCTTGAGATAAATACTGAATTGCAGCAAGAGTCTTGTACAACAGATATTGTAAATTAAACCACTTTGCATCGTCTATCAACATAAGAGGTAGATACCAATCATTCCAGAAAACCAATGTTTGGAACAATCCTATAGTCGCAAGTCCAGCCTTTGCTAAAGGTAAAACAATCTGAATAAAGGTTCTTAACTCTCCAGCACCATCAATCTTAGCAGACTCTATAAGTGATTCAGGAACATTTGTCTGATAGAACGTTCTCATTATCATTACATACCATGCATTAGCGAGACTTGGTACAATCAATGCTAATATTGAATTGTTTATACCCAGTAAATTTGTATAAACCATGTACCATGGAACCAAACCACCGTTGAATATCATTGTGAAAAATACTATAAATGAAAATATATTTCTATATTTGAAATCTTTTCTTGATATTACATAGGCAAACATTGCTATTATAGCTACGCTACATATGGTACCAACTACTGTTACAAAAATCGAAATACCATAAGCTCTAAATATTGCATCTCCACTTTTAACAACCCACTTGTATGCTTCTACGCTAAATACTTTAGGTATAAAATTATAGCCCTCTGTAGTAATTGTCATTTCCTCTGTAAAGGAAATGGATAGTACCAATATGAGCGGTATTATACAGGCTGCTGAATATAAAATAAATAATATATGGAACAAACCATTCCAAAAAGGTTTATTTTTAGTTAATGAATTTACTTCTTTTATATTGTCTTCACGACTCATCTCTCTTACCCCCCCTAAAATAAAGCTTTCTCTGGATCAATCTTTCTAACAATTAAGTTAGAAACCATTACAAGAATAAATCCACACACTGATTGATATAGACCAGACGCTGATGCCATCCCAACATCCTTTAATTGGCGTAATGCATTATACACATATGTATCCAGGGTTTGAGTTGCATCATACAAAGCACCAGTATTTCTTGGTACCTGGAAGAACAAGCCGAAATCTGAGTAGAAAACACGCCCAACTGCTAAAAGAGTAAGGATTATCATTAAAGGCTTAAGTAGAGGAATTGTAATACTTTTGATTTGTTGGAACTTAGATGCTCCATCAACAATTGCTGCCTCATAGAATTCTTGATCAATACCAGCTATTGCTGCTATATAAATAACTGCATTATAACCAGTTAGCTTCCATACATTTACAATTGTTAATATAAAAGGCCACTTTATGGGATCACCGTACCAGCTGACATCTGATTCCAAACCAAGAGCTGGTAGTAAAGTCATATTTATAAAGCCTCTTTCTTCACTAAGCATTGCAAATGCCAGATAACTAACAACTATCCATGACATGAAATAAGGCAACAACATACTTGCTTGATAAAACTTAGAGAGATATTTGTTCCTAATTTCATTTATCAGAACTGCGAAAAGTACTGGTATTACTAAACCAAGTACAATAAATGCTAAATTATAGCCTATAGTATTTCTAGTAACATTAAATGCATCTGGTGATGATATAAAAAATTCAAAATTATCAAAACCAACCCATTCACTTAAGTAGAAGTTTTCAAAGAAATTGCTTCCCTCATATTTATAATTTTTAAAAGCAATTAGTACACCCGCCATCGGTAAGTAGTTATTAATAAGTATAACAGCCAATAGAGGGAGCATCATAATGTATAGTACTTTGTTTTTTACTATATCCCTAAAAAAACCAGTTTTCTTTTTGGTTTTCAATGGGACGGCTACTGTTTCTACTGCATTTGGAGTTGTTCCCATAGCTTCTATGCCACCCTTCAAAAATTAAATATATATGCAATAAACAACGCAAGTTGGAAAGCCAACATTGCTTATGTTAATCAAAAACAGGTGTTCACAAAGAGTTATCAATATATTCCTGCTTTGATATGCTTATATTTTAATAAATTGAAGGTAAACACAAAATAGACCAACTTGCTTTAATGTGCAAAATTTTGTCTATCAACCAGTGCAATATATTACAACAATATATTACACGTTTATTACATTTAGTTCACAAATACGTTTCGAGCTAGCTTAGAACTGTTTTCAAACACATCATAACTATGCCCATGTCCAGCATTTCGCACAATAACATCAAAGGATATGTTCATATCCTTGACATAAATGACATGGGCTCCTCGCTTTTTATTTAATTTCTTACGACCTTAGCTCTCTACGTAGAAGGAGTACACTAAAATTGTGCGTACTTATATGATTGTTTCTTTATACTCAGAAGGGGTCATGCCTGAATACTTTTTGAATATCTTTGAAAAGTAGTGAGGGTCTGCTATACCCACAAGTTCAGCAACTTCATAGGTTTTATACTTAACATTCTTTAATAGCTCTTTAGCTTTTTCAATTCTTACATCATTAAGATAGTCTATGAAACTTTTGCCCAACTCTTTTTTAAACATTCTACTGATATAGAATGTACTAACATATATATTCTCAGCAACTTCATTAAGAGAAATCTGCTCGTTATAATGTTCATGAATATAGTCAATTGCCTTTCGCAATATGAGCTTGATGCTTCGATTATTAAAGTTATTAACTTTAGTTGCTATCTTTATTGAAACTTCCTCCAATAAGGAGTTTAATTCATCGGCACTATCACATTTTTCAATAAGCTGTAATAAACTTGCTATATCTCTTCCCTCTTCATGTCTCTTCTCTGCATCAATTGCCAATACAGATATTCTTATATTGTTTATTGAGGAAAGAGTACTATAATAAAAGTTCTTTAAGTAGTTTATATTAATATTATTGGAATTCACATACCTGGATATATTCTGTGTGGTAACTCTTACTAATTCCTCGTTTCCGGATTTTATACTCTTTAACAATTGCTTTTGATAATTGTCCAAAGCAGAATAGTCATCATAACGGAAGAAGGAGTTTAAATCACTAAACTGGATAATTGAGTTGTTACCAATATAACTTTTATATTCAAGTGAACCAAGACACTCTTTATATTTATCAGACAGCTCCATCGCTGATACTCCGCTTGAACTAACTGCTATCGTAACTGTAAAACCAAAGCCATTGTTTATAACCTCTTGAAGATATCCACACTTTTCACTTACTTCAAGTATATTTACTAATGTTTTTTCTGCATTTTGGATTATAAAACCAACTCTGCTGCTGTTAAGCATTATACTAATAACCTCATACTTTTCGGCAAATATTTCCTCGAAGGAATTAACTATACCAAACTGACATAAGTGCTTATCATATTGCGTACTTGAGGATTTTTCATCAAAATCATTCTCCATAATAACCAGAACAAAGTTTCTTATATCTATATTAAAAAGCTTTATCTTATCGGAGATCTCATCTTCATTTGTATTTACACCATATATTATGTCATAGAGTAACTTTTCCCTCAGAACAGGAATACTTTGCTCAAACAGCAGTTTAAACTTGTCCACCTCAAAGCGCCTTATCTTTTGTTCATTTATTTCGTTAACAGCCTTAGTTAAAACTGCAGTAAGTTCGTCTATTTTTGTTGGCTTTAATAAAAAATCAAAAGCCCCACATTTAATAGCATCATGTACGTAATCAAAGTCTCTATACCCTGTCAGAATTATTATTTTAGAATTTGGAATAATACTCTTAGCTTGTTTTATCATACTTATACCATCGAGTCCCGGCATTCGAATGTCTGTAATAATAATGTCAGGCATGTACCTCTTAATAAGTTCTATTCCCTCTATTCCATCACTAGCATCAGAACACACCTCACACCCAAGCAGTTTCCAATTAACAATATTCTTTATTCCTTTTCTTATAATAGACTCATCATCAATTATTAGAACCTTGTACATAATAACCCTCCTTGGTATTGTAATGCTGAACCGGTATAGATACTGTTACCTTAGTATAAATATTTAACTTGCTTTCAATTTTTAGTCCATATTTCTCTCCATAAAATAGCTTAATTCTTCGATTTACATTATCAATGCCTATACTCTTATCCTTTTTACTTGCCAGGGATTTAAAATAAGTATCATTATCCATATCCAAGGCTTTGTTAAGCTTGAGCTGGTCTTCAGTTGAAATACCATTCCCATTGTCTATAACCTCAATATTGATCAAATCATCCTTTATCTTTGCAACAAGACTTATAATACCCTTTCCCCTACTATTCTCAATTCCATGATATACAGCATTTTCTATAAGCGGCTGAATAAGCAACCTTGGAATTTTAATATATAGTACCTGAGGATCAACTTCTCTGTTCAGCGTTAATTTATCTTCAAATCTTCTTTTTAAAAGCGCAATATATTTATCTATATACATAAATTCTTCTTCAATGGTAATAAGCCTGTCATCTCTTCCAATACTTATCTCTAATAATGTTGACAGGTCTGATACTGTGTCACTTATCTCCGGGACATTATTCAATTGGGCCATCCAGTTTATTGATTCTAAAGTATTAAATAAGAAATGTGGATTTATCTGTGACTGGAGTGCCTTTATTTCCGCTTCCTTACGAGTAATCTGTTCCTTAAAAATCCAAGTAACTAAATGGTCCATTTCCTTGGTCATAGTGTTAAAAGTCTTTTGTAGAAAACCTAGCTCATCATTTCTATCAATCTCAATATAGCTATTGGATATATTATCAATATTCATACCCTTCATAGCCTTTACAAGTTGATTGATTGGCTTGATCATATCAAAAGACATAAATATACTAACAATTGAAAGAAGCAAAATAGAACCTATGCACATTAGGACTATTGAATTTCTTAGATCATCCACATCCTCATAAAGTTGATTTAACGGTATAAAGGTAACTATTCTCCATTGTGGTGATGGTAATGTAGTATATGCGACAAAAATATTATGTTCTTTATCAACAAATGAATTTTTTTCATATGGAGTATTTTTAAGTATCTCTTCGTAATTATCCAGCCCTAATCTGTTTTTGCATAAAATAATTTCATTGTTCGGGGAAAGAATGGTAGTATTCTGCATTACCTCAGATTCTAAACCTTGTAAAGCAGAATACAGAGAATCCATACTGATTTGTACTACAAGCAGTCCCATTTCTTTATAGTTGTCTCTATTATTAATCATTCTTACTAAATATGCGTTTTGAACTACTCCATCTTTAAAATTAAAAAACCACGCAGATTTACTATTGGCACTTACCGCTTTCTTTTTAATGTCAGTAAAATTTTGAAGCACAACAGATTCTATATCTGAATCAGTATTATTGATATTATTGTAATATGTAAAAATTTTAAATTTATTTGTAACTATGCAAATAGATTCTACTTCTATTCTTGTCGTTATTACATTTTGAAAAACGTTATTAAGAGTATTCTCAACTTCATACTCGCTAAGTACACTGTTGCTTTCATCGTTTATTAATGCCGAATAAATTTCATTATCATTACATAAGTCCTCAGAAATCATATTGAGGTTTTCTGTTGTATCCTGAAGTCGAAGCTCAATAAGACTTAATATATCGTTAGAATATGCTATTGACTTATTTGTAATAATCTGTTCAGAGGATTTGAAACTAAAATAACCTATAAATATTAATGGAATAAGTATTTGAACGTACAACACCAATAATAATTTTTTCTTAATAGAAATATTTCTATAGAACCTCATTACCCTTAACAAATTTGAAAAAAATCCAGAAGTAACTTTGTTTATCATATTAACCCCAATATGTATCAATTAATTTAATGAAATTTTTTCTAAAGCTTGATTCCATATTTCCTCAGGCGTTTTTTCTCCCTCTAAATAATATGGAAATTGTCGTATAACTATATCCTCCCAAGCACTTCTATCAATAAAATGATCAGGTATAGAAGATCTATTTTTTTCTAAAGTAGATTTGTACATGCCTATACTCTGTTTCGCTAATGAGCTATACGCAGTGCTTAATTGGATATTTAGATTACTAATCAGACCAGTCTTTTCATAGAAGTACATCGCAGTCTCTTTTGAGGTTATATATTTCATAAACTTAACAGCTGTATCTTTCCCAGTAGGATTATCCCAACAGGATTTACTCATATAAAATGTACCTCCCCCCAGGCCAGTTAACAGTTGAGGGTCATTATCAGCCATAGAAGGAAATGCAATCATCTTTACACTTTCATCAAATTCATCAAAATATGTGATAAACCATGAACCCTGTACTATCATTGCAGCTTGCTTTGAAAAAAAGAGTTCATTTCTCTCCTTGCTCTTTAATTTTAATGCATCCTTTGGAAATGCCCCCATGTCGTAGAGTTCCTTCATATATTTCATTGCATCAATATAGTGTTCATTAATTTGACCATTTTCAATATAATTTTCGACGCCTTGAGTTCCACCTAGACTTGCTATCATATTTTGATATATATAAGAACCCTCCGCAGATGAATTATACGCTATAGGAATGATACCATTTTGTTTAAATATAGCAATTGCTTCCTTTAATTCATTATAATTTTTAGGCTCCTTTACACCAAATTTATTAAATAAATCCTTGTTAATAAATAGTCCCTCAAATATCAGCTCAAATGGGAGCCCATATATTCGGTTATTGTATGTTGTATAGCTGAAACTTGACTGTTTAAAGCTATCCATCCAGGTTCTGTCCTGCTTTAAGATATCAGTAATATCAGCCACCTTATTAGCCTTAATTAAATATTTAATATCTGAACCGGGCCAAATACCAAAGACATCCGGCTCACTTCCTGATGCAAATTTTTTCTTGAGAGTGGGTAAATAATCATCTCCAAAAATAGATTGATTTGATATCTTAATAGATGGATTTTCACTTTCAAATTTTGCGATTATCTCTTTTAATGTTCCTGCTTTACTATCAACACCACCCCAGCTAGTCATTAAAGTCAAAGTATGATTCTTAATGGTTTTATTATTATCATCTAAACTACCTGTAGTCTGTTTTTTATCACTTGCGCATGAAACCAGCATAATATTAATCAGTATAAAAGAGATAACAGATAAAACCTTTTTTGAGTACCCCATTGTTTCACTCCATTCCATCCTAATTATATCTATTGCAAAATTTCAAAGACTGACATACAAAGCATACATTTAATAAGTTAGAAATATATGACATGTATACCGATATTATATCTCTTTTCTAGTACTTTCTACAATACAAATCTAATTTAAAATAATCGAGTAGGAGGGAAAATTGAATAAATTTTCCCGACCTCTCACACCACCGTGCGTACCGTTCGGTACACGGCGGTTCAATAGAATTAACATATTTTCATGTACGTATCCAGTAGAGAAGTTAAC
>JAEZOA010000161.1 GCA_023441625.1 Bacillota bacterium | reverse complement strand
TTACAATAAAAACTATCGGGGGAGAAATCCCCCAAAGCCAGTATTCATGCGAGAGTATCGCTATTAAGGGGTACAGTGGAGCCGATCCCTTATTCAGGTTATAGGTACAGGAGAGTCTACCTTGTCTAATCAGAGTAAAAAGTTTATCTTTCAGGAACTATACCGGTATTGGATAGCTGGAATCAGGTAAAGATTAATCGAGGTTTAATAGTCTACATCATCATAAAAATCTTTTGCTAATAGGTGGCCTCCTATACTCATTAGAAAAGCGAGAATTGCTGCAAAAATGGCCCATATTATATCTTCTTTAGATATACCATATGCAAGGCCAGCTGCAAATATAGACCACATGATACTAAAGAATATTGAGACGATCCAAAAGCCCACTTTTGTTCTGAAAATCCCAAAAATAAGAGAACCTAATACTAGGCTGATACCTATACAGATTGCAATGTGAATTTTTGTAGTAAAGTATAACGCAGCAGATAAAACAACCACTGCTATAAGAATTTCCATAAGTATTATATCCCTATCGGATAGAGAGTAAACCTTTAACTTTGACATTATTTCTGACCTCCAAAATCCCTATATTCCAATAACTGTTCACAAATTAATTGGCAAATAACCCAATTAAATTATATAATACCTAATTATACACTGGCAATAAATTTCTCTGATATATTAACTAATGTTTATACTATCTGTTTTTTCAATATACTCATATAGATTTAAAAACTGTATGATTTCAGGAAAACTTATCGGAATTTCAATCTGGGAAAAGTGCAGACTTTCGGTGTTTTTTACATAAGTTTTTAAATGCTGAAATTGAAACAAAACATTTTTAGCTTTTAGCTATGTCTTTAGTTATAGTACGGTAAAGCTGGCTGCTTTTTTTCTATACCTAAAGAGAGGTATCTAGGTTATAGGTACAGTAAATCCGGCTGCTTTTTTCCATACCTAAAGAGAGATATCCAGGTTATAGTTATATGAAAGCTGATAAAGCCAAACTCTGTTATTGCAACATAACGCAGTTACAGGTCTACCACAAATTTCCCCGGGATTTCTTTTAAGGTTATTATAAGGTTTATTATTGTTTTAAATACCGTAATATTTTGGACTAAATCCAATAGAAAGAGGGCCTCCATCATATGCACATAAAACGTTTATTTTAAGTTTTCTTCTGTGATCATAGTATGTATGCGAAAATGTCTTCTTTGAATGAAGATCAAGTTCGGATGGACTGATACTTAATGCACCTAATAATATTTCAGAATCGAATTCTTGATTCTGATAAAACGGTGCAGTTTTCTTGAACTCAATCTCTACATAGTTAATAAAATTACCTTCAGCTTCAAGTAGCATATGACAATCTTCTGTGTCAATAATTATATTACCAACGTCATTTGATAACTGCCCAACTTCTTTAGATACTTCTGAAATTGTTAACCCAATATACTGAAATGGTCTATGGAATGGTTTGGGATATATTTGAAGATTATTCAATACTGCTTTGTTAAGAGCATATCCGAGAGTAGGAGTAGCAAAGGAAGCCTCGAAAGCAGTATTATTGAATACCATTCCTATACTACCTACAAGTTTTTTAAAAGATTCCTTATAGTTTGCTTCGTTAGTAAAATCAGCATATAATTTCCCTAATAAAAAGCCAGGAAGATCACATTTCTTGTACATGATTGGAAGAACTTTAATTCGTTTCCCTTGAATTTCTTGATTCATAGCTACATCAATTTCACGCTGAACCCAAGGTGATGATATGGAATTAGGAGATAAAACAACAGCTACATAATCGACATCATCAATACCCTGTCTTATTTTCTCAATGAGGGATTCACCGATTTTAATTTCTGCTTCGTCAAGCCAATATTTTATATTATGCGTTTCTAAATCACTTGCTAGTCTTCTAACAAAATTTTTATCTTCGCTGTTATGTGAGAGAAAAACACTGACGCCCATATGAACATTTACCCCTTTAAACTATTTGTATTCTTCATAAAAATTCTTCATATTTTATAATAATAAGCAATACTTCTTGGTTACATTCGCCACAAATGGTGATTTTCTTTTCAGTTGTAATTATATCAAATTGTGTTTATTAATTGTACTAAATTCCAGTTTCGCCTCAAAGGGTTTTTGATTTACTAAATTTCCAACTTTGCCATAACCCATCTACATGCATGTTTCAGGCTTTTGTTTTCTAAAACAATTTCCAAAATATCAACCATAAGAAAATGTATTCGCTACAAGCTACAAGTACCCTTTCATATCAAAGACTTCGGTGCACCAAAGTTTTGCCGGAATCAATGTTCCAAACTGCGTTTGCGGGTTTTTATGCAATTAATGGAGACTTGCGAAATTGGAATAAATGTCAACAAATTTCCATAAAAGGAATCCCTGCTTTTTTAAACTTAATACAAGCTACCGCCCTTTCCTTATCGCCGACAAAAAATCAATAAAAGTATTTCTAAGAAGCCGCTCTGAAGCCCCTGACGAAGTGAATCCCGGGTCTTTTGCCCCCCATTCTTTAGAAAGGCTAACGAAGCTATGCTTAAAGAGTCTTCGAAGAGGGCTTTAAAGCAACTGGCGAAGTGTCTTCGCAGCGGCTTGCAGAGCCAGAGCAGTAAGGGAATACGATATAGATATTATCGTATTCCCTTACTGCCCTGTAAGTAATTTTTAGAGCCTTTGGAGAAATCACATGTGCCAAAATACATTTTTGTATTTTGTACAGTCTATCTATGTGCGTAGGAGGTTAGTCTATTAATACTTTTTGCACTTGTCCTCTTAAATCTAATACATTAATTATATTGTCAGGAATAAGCTCACTTGATATTTCATGCCTACCATCTTTTAGCACCTTATCAAAATATTCATCAATTTCAATAAATATCTTTTTCATAACAAAAGTACGATGAATAATACAAGGCTCACAATCATTGAAAAGTTCTATGCTCTTGTTTATTATACATTCTTCTTTTAAAGGTAATGATGTTACTTTTTCTTTTAAGATTATATTACCGTTACAGTCAATAAATGAAAGTACTTTTAACTTCATAATTCTA
>JAEZOA010000179.1 GCA_023441625.1 Bacillota bacterium | reverse complement strand
CCCGATAACCCTCTGAAGCGAGCTGTTTATACACCTCTAATACTGATGGATGCTCAATTTCACTTGTAATAATGTGTTTACCTGCTCTTGGATTGGCCTTCAGAAAACCAAGTATAGCTAAATTATTAGCTTCAGTACCTCCAGAGGTAAAACAAAGCTCCTTTGCATCTACCTTTAGTGCTGTTGCAATCAGAGTTCTAGCATGCTTTACAAGTTTTTCTGCCTCAATCCCCTTGGTATGTAACGATGAGGGATTACCATAAAATTCCTTGCTAACCTCATATATATATTGAACAACTTCATCATAGGGCTTTGTTGTAGCACTATTATCAAGATAAATCTCTTTATACATTAATATAACCATGCCTCTCAAAAGTAAACTTAACTTCAAAAATATATATTTATATTTCTTGCAATCATATGCATATGTCCACCAAATAATGATTGACTTAACTTTAACATTGCTTATTGTTATGTTTTATTATTCTCTATTTCACTAAGCTTCTTATTAATCCTATCAATCTGCTCTTTTGTTACATTTTGCTCGACAAAATCATCTATTGTAACACTTCTATAATCATTAAATTCATCGATGCAAAGCCCACAATTATCACAATGTTTATTTTGATCTAAATCGCAAATATCACATTCACCACAATTAATACATTCTCTTTCATATATTTCACACCGTTCTTCCATAATATCCTCCATAGCTCTAAAATGCTAGAAAAAACTACATCTTACCTATAGCCTTAAGTATACCATAAATTATTGCTTGTGGCCTAGGGGGACATCCTGGTACATATACATCTACAGGTAAAACAGAATCCACACCATTTCTACCAGCATAGCTGTTTTTGAATATTCCACCACTACAAGCACAGGCACCAACAGCAATCACCAGCTTTGGTGAAGGTGTTGCGTTATAGGTTTTAATAAGCGCTTCTTCCATATTTCTCGTTACGCAGCCAGTAATCATAAGCATATCAGCATGTCTAGGCGATGCAACAAAGTGAATGCCAAAACGTTCTATATCATTGTATGGCCCATTTAAAGCATTTATTTCACTATCACAACCATTACAAGAGCCAGCATCAACCTCTCTAATGCTTAAACTTCTACCATATATTTTACTTATTTTTTCATTTAGCTGTTTTCCAAGAAGCTCATATTCTAAGCCCTTAACTTCATCTTCTTGTATAATTAATGGAGTTGCTCTTAATGCCCCTCTGCTTTTCTGAGCAAGTTCAAACTTATTAGAAAGGCAAATTGCTTCATTTGGACATACCTCCTCACAGAAACGACAAAAAATACATTCATCAATATTTACTGCAGGTGACTTTTCTTTTTGTTCATCATTGTCAACAAAAACTATTGCCCCTGTTGGACAAGAACTAAGGCATTGCTTACACCTAGTACATTTATTAAAATTAAATTCAGGTACTCCTGTAATATATGAATTCTTGATACTTTTTTTTGGATATTCAATTGTAACTGTACGATGTTTAATAAGCTTTTTAATTATATTAGACATTTTACCTCCATCTCGAAAGAGAAATCTACTTTCATCTGAACAAGTTCAGAAAACTTCATCTGAACTAAGTCTTCTTTACCCGATGTCTACTGCCGCTAATCCCAACTTAAAAACTTTTGTGATAAACGGCAGTATGACCCTGGATAAGTGCGACTAAGTTCAGCAAACTTCATCTGAACTAAGTCTTCTTTACAGATCGTTTCCGGCATAGGATAAATTGAAGCTCTTATTTATCAATGGGAAGTCAGTTAATGTATTTGTATTAACTGCATGACAAAGTGCAGGCCAATTACAAAATGATGGAGTTCTGACCTTATACCGCAAAATGGTATCACTTTCACCTGTCATAACGAAATGAACATTCTCACCCCTTGGTGATTCTGTCATTCCAAAAGCGCAAGTGTATGGTTTTAAGCTCCCAATATTAATAGCTATTGGTCCTTCCTCAGGCATTTTTTCTAGTGCCTGTCTAATAATATCTATAGACTCAACGACTTCTTCTATTTTTACATTCATTCGACAATTTACATCGCAGTTTGTATGTTGTGGTACATTAAATTTCAACTTTGAATAGGCGGCATATGGGAATTCTTTTCTGACATCTGTATTAACTCCGCTTGCTCTACCTCCTGGACCAACAGCATTCAAATCAATAGCGATAGTATTGCTTAAAACTCCAGTATGCTCAACTCTATCAATAAACATTCCATTATTTTTAATCATTGAAACTGTTTCTTTAAACTCCTTGTCTAGCTTGTTAAGACATTCTATAATAATTTTATCATTATTACGAATAAAATCACGTCTTAAACCTCCTGGTTTATTTGCATTTCTTAAGAATCTACTTCCAGTGAGCTGTTCGCATAGCAGCTGAATCCATCTCCTCATCATTGCAAACTGACCATTGGCAAATATATAACCAGTGTCAACACACAAACCGGAGATATCCCCAATATGACTACAAATTCTCTCAAGCTCAGCAAATATAACTCGTGAATAAAGTGCTCTTTCGGGTAAATATGTTATACTATTAATTTTTTCTAATGCCTGACAATATGCCAAAGAGTTTGTATAGGTTTCGTCTCCTGATATTCTTTCAGAAATTAAAAGTACCTTCATATAGTTTTCGTTTTCAGATAACTTTTCTAGTCCACGATGAGTATAATACAGCTTTGCCTCAATATTAATTATCGGTTCACCTGCAACACTAAATCTAAAATGCCCCGGCTCTATTATTCCAGCATGAACAGGTCCAACTGCAACCTCAAATACACCCTTACCTGTAATGGTTGTGTAAATCTGGTCACGTTTTTCAAAATCTAATCTGGTATTCACTTTGAAATCTTTTCTCAATGGGTGTACCTTCAAAGGAAAATTACCATGGTGCACAAGTTCCCTTTTATCAAATAAATCATTAAATACAACACCAAACATATCCTGAATTTCTCTTTCATATAAGTTCGCTGCTGGAATTTCCTTTGAAATTGAATCAATATGCATTTCGTTATTTTTATCAAGCTTAATATAAATATTGATTAAAGTATTTGAGGATCTAACAGCAAAAGTATAATAAATGGTTATGTTGTTATCTATTTCAGAAGTATCACTTCCGAATAAATCTATTAGTACGCAGTCAATATTATTATAAAGGTTTGTGCAGACATCTCTAACAGATTCCAGCTTAACCTGCAGATAAATCTCATTCTCATTTAACAATTTACTATCAATTGCATGTGAAGATAATAATCTGCTTATAGTATCAAATATAGCCTCAGAGACCATGCTACTTCCCTCCTATTCCCAAAATTATATCAGTTGCTGCATCCAATAACGATTTAAATGGCCCAGGAATATAGATGCCAAAAAATATTGTTATACAAAGTAATATAACAAGAACCGTAGGTCCTATAACATCAAGCTCACCCTTTTTAATCTCAGGATTAATATTTTTTCCATAAAACATTTTGCTCAATTGCTTTACAAATCCAGCAAATACTGTTGCCAAGAAAATCAAAAGCAAAGCAGCAATAATGTAGTGTTTAGAAAAAATAGCTCCAACCACGGTATTGAATTCGCTCATAAATATGCCAAAGGGCGGCATACCTGTTATTGCAAATAAACCTAAAACAAACACCAAGCCAGTAACAGGCATTGTTTTTATTAAACCACGTATACTAGCAATTTTTTTTGTATGATATTTTAAATATACATTGCCTGTTGCTAAAAATAGCATTGACTTTGTCATAGCATGATTAAAGGTGTGATACAGTGCTGCAAAAATACTAATAGGTGTGCATATTCCCAAACCTAATGCTATAATCCCCATATGTTCAATACTAGAGTATGCCAAAATTCTTTTATAGTCTTGTTGCACTATAATAAATATTGCAGCAGTTCCGATTGATAGTATTCCAAGCAACAAAAGCAAGTTGCCTGTATAATTTGTACTTCCCAAACTTTTGTTTACAATTGACAATACTCTGATAATACCATACATTGCAGTATTCAGAAGAACTCCTGACAGCAGAGCACTAACAGGTGATGGTGCTTGGCTATGGGCGTCTGGCAACCATGTGTGCATAGGTGAAAAACCAACCTTTGTTCCAAAACCTATTAAAATAAATATAAATGCAATTTTTAAAATACTTGGATCAAGCGCTGACGCATTCTTGAGTAAAAAACTCCAATTCAGACCTAAAAGCTTGTCGCCCACTTCAATTACAGTAGATGAATAATAAAGCATTATAATTCCAAGCATTGCAAATGCAATACCAACTGAACAAATTATTAAATATTTCCATGCGGCTTCAATTGCTCTTTTATTATTATAAAAACCAACTAAGAAAGCCGATGCTAATGTCGTTGCCTCAATAGCTATCCACATTAATCCCATATTGAGAGTTGTTAGAGCTAAAAACATAGCTAATACAAAAGCATTTGAAAGACTATAATAAAGCTTTACTTTTTTTATTGTTATTACCTTTCTTCTTAGTTCTTCACCAAAATAGCTAATGGAATACAAAGATACTAAAAAGTACGCTAATGCAGTAATAAATAATATATATCCACTTAAAGAATCAATATAAAATAAATCCTTTATAGCTCCAGCTGTAACAACTTCTTTTGACTTATTAATATCTATAAGTAGTATTATAGACAAAATCAAGAGGGATATTGATCCAACTAAATTGGTTAAATGTATAATTATTTTGTTTTTATTAGTCCATACTAGACCACCTACAATTGCAGGTATAGCTAAAAATGCTAATATCATATGTCCTCCAAATATACTCTTAAAAACTAACCCTTTAAATTTTTCAGTTTATTAATATCTATTGATTCAAATGTATTATTTATTTTAAATACAAATATACCCATTATAAGGAATGCTGTAAGTAAATCAAAAAACAGTCCTATTTCAACAAACATTGGCATACCTTCAGTGGTGAGCATTGCAGCTAGAAACATTCCATTCTCTATAACTAAAAATCCTACTATCTGACCGATTGCCTTCTTACGGCTAATCATAAAAAACAATCCTATCATGACAACAGACATAGAATATATAAGGTAATTTTTAGCATCAGAATTAATAATACCTTCAATACTATATATAACATACCAGCTTAAGACAACAAGTCCACAACATACAAGCATTGAAAAAGGAATACTCACAAAGAAATCCTTTTCTACAGTATACTCAACTTTATCTGAGGTTCTTTTGAGTACTAATGGAATAAATATCACTTTTAATACAACTATTAAAGCGAATATAATAATTAACTCATCAAATCCCTTAGTTAAAATCATACTTCTTACTGAAACTAATAGAGATATTAAGGCAAGTAGTAAGGATTGAATTTGAAATGTGGATATATAAGAGTTTTGACGTTTATTTGCAATCAGCGTAAAAGAAGAAATAAGTATTAAAATTGATAATAGATTTAAAGCATTATTGTACATAACAGCCTCCATAAGCACTTAGCTCATATTTATTCAAGGTTAAAACTTTAAGTTTAAATCAAAAATTTGCTTCTATTTAAGAATAAAGCAAGCTAAAAAACCCAAAACAGATATTATAAACGCAATTGCAGCAAAATTCGGTATACTATACAAGCGAAGTTTAACTGTATTGATTTCCACAATGCCAACAAGTATAGTAATAACTAATATCTTTAATAAATAGATTCCTAACGCTAAAAAGAAATTTTCTACATTAAATCCTATAGGAACTAATATATTAGCCATAAATGTCATAAAAACAAGTTGCTTAATGTGAGTACCCAACTCCACAAATGCCAGGTGTCTCCCTGAATACTCGAGCACCATTGCCTCATGAACCATTGTAAGTTCAAGATGAGTTGAAGGGTCATCAACTGGAATACGAGAAGACTCTGCAATTAATACCATAAACATACTAGAAAATAGCAATATGTTTATTGGATTAAAAGCAGCCTCTGTATTATTTAATACATAATTATATATTGATGACACATTTGATGACGCAACACCAGCTCTTGCGCTTACTGTAATAATTGTAAGAAATAATGCAGGTTCCACTAATGCAGATACAAGCATCTCTCTACTACTCCCCATTCCTCCAAAGGCACTGCCAGTATCTAAACCAGCTAAAGCAATAAATATACGGCCTGCGGCAAACAAATATACTATAATCAATAAATCAGTGTAAAATATAAATCCTGTAAGCTGATAAATTACAGGTAAACAACACAGAGCCATCAAAGATGTAATAAAATATATATAAGGTGCAATATTGTAAATCCAAGAGGCTGTAGATGAAACTACTAAATCTTTTTTAAATAATTTAATCAAGTTATAGTAGGGCTGTAATACAGAAGCACCTATCTTATGCTGTACCTTTGCTTTCAGCTTTGATATAACACCTGTAAAAAATGGTGCGATGAGTAATATCAAAATAACTTGAAAAATTAATTTTATTAATGATTCCATCATAATTATGTCCACGGCCGCATTTGTCACAAAACTCCATTAAAGTACTGGCATGGACTCGGTCACCCCTTCTTTATTATTTCAGTTCTTTCACCCTTAACGTCATGCTAAGAATGAGTAGTATAGCAACATCAAAATCAAAATACAAAAGAAATATAGCAAATAGGCATGAATACTTCCTGTTTGTATTTTGAACCGAATTCTTCTTGAAAAATTAATTACTCCTTTAATAAATGGTATATAGAAATATTTTTCAATTACCTTTTGTGTTGATACAGTATATGTTCCCCTCTTTATATTGTAAGGGCCTGAGCCTTCTGTTACAACCAAGTCCCTATTAGGTTTAAATAATCCACGGAAGATTATTCGAACTGATTTAGAAAAACCTGTTGCAGAATATTGTATTTTGGGGTTAAGTTTTGTAAATCCACAATCCCAGGTATCATAACGCTCCACTGCAGTCCTTTTTTTTAAATTAAATGCAATAATAGCAACAATACCAGTAAAAATAAAAATAACAATAGCTAATAAACTAACCGATATATTTAGGTTATTATTTTCTATGGGATAATGCAAAAAACTTGTTAGTGACCAATCAGTAGATAAAAGCTTAAAATTAATAAGTTCGTTGTTAACATTGTCTATTAATCCAATGATATACTTTGGAAAAATACCTAAAGCAAGACAGAAATTAGCTGAAATCCCAAGTGCAAATAACATAGGTCTTCCAGGTTCTTTTACCTCTTCTGCCTCAGTGCTTCGTGGATAACCTAAAAATGAAATCCCATACATCTTTACAAAACAGAAAGCTACTAAAGCACCAGTTAAGGACAAAATGGCTGCAACAATCATAAACAGTATAATAAGTGAGGATTTTGACAACGGACCAAACCAAACAATACTATTTATAATAGTTTGAAAAATCATATATTCACTAAGAAATCCATTAAAAGGAGGTATTGCAGAAATGGTTAAGCACCCAATAAAAATAAATATAGATGCTATTGGCATCTTCTTGATTAGACCACCTAACTTCTCCATATTTTTTGTATGGGCAGTATATTGGATAGCTCCAGCACCCATAAATAATAAGGATTTAAATACTGCATGGTTTAATGTGTGCAAGAGAGTGGCTGTTAATGCCAATGAAAGTAAAAAAGAATTGTCCGTTGCTCTAGCAATAAGCATCATTCCAAGTCCACAAAAAATTAGCCCCATGTTTTCAATGCTAGAATACGAAAGCATTCTCTTAATATTTACAGTAGATGCTAGTGAAAATGTAATTCCTAAGATAGCAGAACAAGCACCTAATATCAAGGTAAGAACTCCCCACCACATAGGGTTCACTGGTAATACATCAAAAACTATTCTTAATAGACCGTATATAGACAATTTTTTCATTGCGCCTGCCATTAATGCAGTAATATTACATGGTGCAACTGTATAAGCATATGGCATCCATACATGCATAGGAACTATTCCAGCTTTCGTTCCAAAGCCTATTAACAAAAAGACATATATTAAATTAGCATAGTTATTTGGAATAGTTGCACTTTTTATTGCAGAAAGGTCAAAACTCTTTGTCCAAAATGCAATTAACACGAAAGCTGCTGTAATAAATATAGTACCTGCAAAAGTCATTATTACATAAATTCTGCTGGCCTTCTGTACCTCTTTCTTTTCATGCTCATAATTAACTAGGAAGTATGAAACTAAAGACATAAGCTCCCAAAATACTAAAAATAGAACTAAATTGCTACTTACTACTAAAAGAATCATTGATAAAATAAACAGATTGTATAGGAATCCAAATATTGATATATTACGGCTAAAAAAGTAATGTGACATATATGTATATGAAAACATTGAAACAACAAAGGTCACAATAGTAATAATCAAAATAAAAAAAGCAGCAAGATTGTCAATATTAAAATTTAAAGAAATAAAAGGAATGTTAGTACAAAACTTTAACGTTAAGTTGATGCTATTTAAGAAAATTAGCTTATAAATCATTATTAAACTTAATAATCCACTTGCAACTAGAGCACATGTATTTGATATTCGATTTGATATCTTTGGAACAGCATATGTAAATAAAGAAGATAGAGCTCCTAATATATATATCACAATGGATATAATAAAGAAGATTATTAAATTATCTGCTGTCATGATTAAAACCCTCCAAAGAAAACCACTAAGTTCTTGTCAAGTACAGCATATATGATACTACCCAATAATAAAAATGTCAAATTGGTTTGTAATAAGAACCTTGTCTAAAATAAGGTTCTTGTGGACAATTAAGTAATTTATAATTTATTAAATACAATGCATTTGACTATATGTAATAACACACATTACCTATTTGTCTGTGGGAATCAAAATAGATGTATTTTCATACAATAAACTTGAATCCAATTTATTAATTTTTTTAATATTGTATATATATTCTCGAATATTGCTATCGTTTCCATACTCCTCAGCTATAGACCAAAGGGTATCACCAGATTTAATGGTAACTGATTGATACTCAGGTTCAATGTAACCAGATACAGAAGTTGTGTAAATAACAGTAAAAATAATAACTGAAATTAAAAATAAAAAACTAAAAAATTTCTTTTTACTCTTTAATACATATCTTTTCTTTGAAATATCAACCACCCCAAACATATGTTCTACTCTATGTTATTATATTACAGAACATTTGTTCCATTGTCAATAGATTTTCAAAATTTTCTCGAACATTCGTTTGCTTTTATTGTTTTAATATGGTATACTAGCCATGAAAACTACATATAAAGAATAATTTTATTAAATTATAGGGCCTATGTGGCATACGGAGGTTGATATGGCAAAAAAGAACTCAACTAAACAACAAGAGATTCTTGAATATGTTTATAAATGTGTAACTGAAAACGGATATCCACCTTCAGTTAGAGAAATATGTGCTGCTGTTGGTTTTAAGTCTACTTCAACCGTTCACGCTTATCTTCAGAAGTTAACAGATAACGGTATACTTATGAAAGATCCAACAAAACCAAGAGCAATCAAGATTGTAGATGACTCAAATTTAAATTCATCAAATAATAATTCAAAAAAAGCAAAAATCGACGTAAAGGAAGGCTATTACAATTCACGCGAAATGGTTGATGTACCAGTTGTAGGCAAAGTTTCTGCAGGACAGCCTATTTTAGCTGTTGAGAATATTACTGACACCTTCCCACTTCCTGTTGAGTTTGTTCAAAACAGTGATGCTTTTATGCTGAAAATTCAAGGCGATAGCATGATTGAAGCTGGTATCCTAGATAGAGATTTTGTTTTAGTCAAGCAACAGGCTTCGGCAAATAATGGCGATATTGTTGTAGCTCTTATTGAAGATGAGGCCACGTGTAAAACTTTTTTTAAGGAAAAGGACCATATTAGATTACAGCCAGAGAATAGTAGACTTGAACCTATCATTGTTAAAGATAACATATCAATTTTAGGTAAAGTTATCGGCGTGTTTAGGCTTATGTAATTATTATTTGTCTTAAGAAAATAGTATTTAATATTTCTGAAATTGGTCTTGAGTGCACTTCAAAATGTTAGACAGCTTATTTCTAACATTTTAAGGTGCATTTTATTATAACTTATTAGAAAATGGATTGAAGCTGGAAAATAACTAAGGCTATCTTAAAATAATATAAGATTACTTTGAGACAGCCTTTTACTAAAGTCAATTACGGTTCAAGCCTTAGCCTTTTAGGTGAATTATAGCCTCGAACCAAAACTATCAGCTTCTAGACGATAGTAATTGACTTATATAATATTTAACTATGTATTAAATCTATTCCTTAATCTGTTCATTAAATATCAAATTAACTACCTTTAAAGGACTAATAGTAGAAATGGCATGCTTATAAACTAACTGCTGCTTCCCATCACTATCAAGAACTACTGTAAAATTGTCAAATCCCTTAACCATTCCCTTTAACTGAAATCCGTTGGTCAAGTATATTGTAACAGCTATATGCTCTTTTCTAACCTGGTTCAAAAAAATGTCCTGCAAATTAATTGTATTCTTTACCAAAGTAATCCACTCCTTTGTTTTGTATATTTGCCCCTAAGTTGGTCTCCATATTAAGAATTCAAATATTTGAGTCCTCAAAAAATGAACATGAGACATTGGATAAGTTCATTTTACTAGATAATACCAACACTTGCAATAAGAATATATTACTACCACCCCTGAGACTTCGCAATATAGCTTATAATCAGATATCTATTACTATGGTGTATACTTTACCATTAAGTGGTAATACTCAGAGTAATATCATGATTGTATTAGCTTAATATATAGCCTATAGCATCTTCAATAATATTATTAGTATTTCCATACTCATCTATACTAAACCATTTTATCTCGTTAATTCTTTTAAACCATGTTATTTGTCTCTTGGCATATCTTCTGGAGTCTCGCTTAATAATTTCAACAGCCTCATCCTTAGTTTTCTCATTATTAATGTATGATAATATTTCCTTATAGCCAATACCCTGCATAGCTATTAGAGAATCTGCAAAGCCAAGTTTTATCAGGTTATTAACTTCGTCAATCAGTCCATTTTGAAGCATTATATCAACTCGTTTATCTATTCTTTCATACAAATGCTGCCTATCCATTGTCAAACCTATCAGTTTAAAATTATATTTTGAAGGTACTGTGTGGGATATTTCATTATGATAAGATATTGGCTTTTGTGTCTGGTAATATACCTCCAAAGCACGTATTACGCGCTTAACATTGTTTGGGTGAATATTATTTGCAGAGAACTCATCAACTAATTTTAGTTTATCATGAATATACTGTGGTCCAAACTCCTCAGCTTCTTTTCTTAAAGCTTCTCTAAGTTCCCAATCGCAATCACTTTCACTAAAGGTTGTATTATTAATTAATGAACTAATGTAGAGTCCTGTACCTCCAACAACAATTGGTTGCTTACCTTTTTCTATTATTTCTTCAATGTACTTATTTGCCAGCTCTTTGAATCTGACAACATTAAATTCTTCATTAGGCATTACTTCATCAATTAAATAATGCTTAATTCCCTGCCTTTCATCTAAGGTTGGCTTAGCAGTGCCTATATCCATATATTTATAAATTTGCATTGAATCTGCGGATATAATTTCCCCATTTAATTTTTTTGCAAGTTCAATAGATAAGCTGGTTTTACCTGATGCAGTAGGTCCAACTATTACAATTACATCATTCATTAATTTATTCCTTTCACTAAACAATTCTTTTAAACATTTTTTCTATTTCATATTTTGTCAGTCGAATAACTGTTGGTCTACCATGGGGGCAGGTATATCGTCTTCCAGAACCAGCTAGTTCGCTAATTAACTGATGAACTTCTATGTCATTTAATCTTTTATTTGCCTTTATAGCAGCCTTACAGGCAATAGTGTGCAAAACTTCATCTGCAAGAGGTGTAGATATTGGTTTTACAGGATCCTGGAGCTTATCAGCTAATTCTAGAAATACATCCTTTGGTGAATAGCCCTCTAATAAATAAGGAACACCTCTTATTATAATTGAATTGTTTCCAAAGTCCTCAAATATAAATCCTATTCTATTAAACAATTCCTCTTTTGATTTAATTATATTTAATTCAAAGGCTTGTAATTGAATTACCACAGGTTCAAGCAATAATTGAGCTGTATTTTCTTGGGATTCATATTTGATTTTTAATTTTTCAAACAGAATTCTCTCATGGGCGGCGTGTTGATCAACAAGTACCAACTCTTCTCTATCTTGAAGAATAATGTAGGTGGAAAAAGCTTGCCCAATGTATTTCATATCTGTTAGATAATGAGTCTCATTTTCCTGACTATTCTCAGCATTGTTTTCAGAAGAACTATCCAGACTGTATAAGGAGGAGACTTCAGAATTGGATACAGAATTATTTATAGCAGGCTCATTTAAAGCATTCATGCTATCAGCACAGATTGTATTCTGGTATTCTTGTCCATAAGAACCAGAAGCTGATATAGAAGTAGCTTCTTTAACCTCAGTCTGACTAATTTCTTTAGCATTTAAAGCTTGCTTGGTATCTTCTTTACTTTCAATTATTGTAGATTTCTCTGTACTTGAAGCTGTTATTTGTTTATGTATAGAAGTTGCTGAGGAAGCTACATTTAAATCTTTACGTGCTAATGGTTCTAATGCTTTAGTAAACGTGCTAAGCTCTTCAGAACTATTTTTAGCAGCATCTTTATATATTTCAGCCTTCTGAACAAGTGCTTCTTGCACATACTCCCTTTGGGGCAATGTATTATTGAACTTAAATAGTTCTCTATCCTTATTTGAAACTGATACAGGGCTAAATAGGCTACCAGAGTTAATGGCCTTTGAAACTGCCATATTCAGGGCTCTGAACAAATAGCTTTCGTCAGCGAATCTAACATCCATTTTTGCTGGGTGAACATTAGCATCAACTAATTGTGGATTTAAGTCTATATTTAGAACAAAAAAAGGAAACTTATTTTTCATCAGAATACTAGAATAAGCCTGTTCTACAGCATATGAAACCAGTTTACTTTTTACATATCTTTTGTTTATATAAAGTGATTGGTAATTTCTGTTTGACCTTGCCGCTTCGGGTTTTCCAACATAACCTGAAATCTTAAACTTTTCATCCTCATAATCTACCTGCATAAGGTCTTTAATGATGTCCTTACCATATATGCTATAAATAGCACTTTTTAAATCATTATTTCCGGGGGTATGTATTAAAACTGATTTATTACTGGTAAGTTTAAAAGCTATATCCGGGTTTCCAAGAGCAATCCTTGATATTGTATCAGAAATATATCCTGCCTCTGTGGAATCCTTTTTCAAAAACTTGTATCTAGCAGGTGTATTAAAAAATAAATCTTTAACAATAAAGGTTGTGCCGACAGGACATCCTGTCTGCCTTACCTCCTTAAATACACCACCACTTATGTGAACATACATACCATAGGTACTGCTTGCAGTCCTGGTTTGAAGCTCTACAGAAGAAACTGCTGCTATACTCGCCAGTGCTTCACCTCTAAAGCCCATCGTAATAATTGATTCTAAGTCCTCTGCTCTTTTTATTTTACTTGTTGCATGACGTTCAAAGGCTATTTCAACATCATCCTCATCCATTCCGATACCATTATCAGTAACTTTAATGTATGAAATGCCACCATTCTTTATATCAACTGAGATACTTTTTGCACCAGCATCAATTGCATTCTCTACTAGCTCCTTAACAACTGAAGCAGGCTTTTCAACAACCTCTCCTGCTGCTATTTTATTTGAAGTATTTTCATCGAGTACAATTATATGTCCCAATTAGTTCACCCCTTCTATGTATTGCATTATTACTCGTATTTTATAGTTTAAAATTGCTAATCTTAGCAGGGTGGTATATGTATCAAATGGAATGCGCATCAAAATTATTTGTAGAAATTGTTGGCGACAGAACAGGATTTTTACCGTCAAAATGGTAGGATGCCATTTTGAGCGTCAACCCAAGCCACGGATGGCGAATTTGCGCGACGGTAAAAATTCTGTGATGAGATATTACAAATTATCAAATAATTACGCTAAGCATTATCAGGAGATACATATACCAGCCCTACTGCAATGAATAATTTATAATACGAAATATGAATTAAATATTCTAATTCTTCAGCTTCCGCTGTAGTTCATACAAAATGTTCATTGCATCTATAGGCGTAAGCCTAGATAAATCAACTTTCTTTATATCCTCTATAACATCAATGTTCTGTGAGGCTTTAGTTGCAGCTGTAAAGATATCCATTTGACCCTCCAACTGCTTTTTCACTCTGTGTGCCTTGCCATTTTTGTTAATATCAGCATCGTCCAAATCTAGGAGTATTTCCTTTGCTCTATCAATTACAGCTAGTGGCACACCAGCAAGTTTAGCAACCTGAATACCATAGCTGCCATCAGCTCCACCTCTGATAATTTTATGAAGAAATATAACATCATCGCCCTTTTCCTTAACAGTGATACAATAATTTTTTATCCCTGTTAGCTTACCCTCAAGCTCAGTCAACTCATGATAATGTGTTGCAAAAAGAGTCCTACAGCCTATATTCTCTTTGTTTACTATGTATTCTATTACTGCCCATGCAATACTTAGACCGTCAAATGTACTAGTACCTCTTCCTATTTCATCAAGTATTAATAAGCTTCTATTGGTTGCATTAATAAGAATATTTGCCACCTCAGACATCTCAACCATAAAGGTACTTTGACCAGATGCTAAATCATCTGATGCACCGACCCTAGTAAATATTCTATCAACTATACCTAATTTAGCCGAAGCTGCAGGAACAAAGCTTCCGATTTGTGCCATAAGAGCAATCAGCGCCGTTTGTCTCATAAATGTTGATTTGCCGGCCATGTTAGGCCCAGTAATAATGGCAAGTCTGTCTTCATCCATGTCAAGTACTGTATCATTTGGTACAAAGCTGCTTTTATCTATCATTTTTTCAACTACGGGATGTCTTCCATCAGCTATATGTATTTCATCTGAAGCAGTAACTTCCGGCATGCAATAGTCTTCTCGATCAGCTACTTCAGCCAAAGATGCTAATACATCTAATTCAGCTAGGGATTTAGCAGTTGTTTTAATTCTAGCTAACTGCAAAGCTATGCTTTCTTTAATTTCTAGAAACAAGCTATGCTCCAAATGTATTATCTTTTCTTCTGCACCCAAAATGGTATCTTCAATTTCCTTTAACTCAGGGGTTATATATCTCTCACAATTTGCAAGGGTTTGCTTCCTAATATATGTATCTGGCACAAGTGAAAAATATGACTTTGTTACCTCTATATAATAGCCAAAAACTCTATTGAAACCTACTTTGAGGTTTTTGATACCTGTCTGTTCTCTCTGCTGTGTTTCTATGGCAGCTATCCAGTCCTTACCCTGTATAGACGCAGCTCTAAGCTTGTCCACCTCAGCATTATAGCCACCCTTAATTATTCCACCCTCTTTTATTGTAATTGGCGGGTCATCAATTATTGAAGCTTCAATTAGTCGACAAACATCTTCAAGGCAGTCCAATTGTTCATAGGAGCTTTTATTATACTGAGCTTCAAAATCTATTAATATATTTTTTATATAAGGGATCTGTCCAATGGAATTTTTCAGAGCAATTAAGTCTCGGCAATTAACACTGCCAAGGACTACTTTGCCCATCAGACGTTCAATATCATATACTCTTTTTAATAGCTCTCTTACTTCAACACGAGCCATATATTTCTTTTTGAATTCTTCAACGGAATCCAGACGCAGCTGTATATCTCCTATATTTACAAGTGGTTGTTCAATCCACTTTCTTAAGAGTCTCCCACCCATAGAAGTCATTGTTTTATCTAAGACCCATAATAGGGAGCCACGTTTAGATTTCTCTCTCATAGTTTCAGTAAGTTCAAGATTTCTGCGCGTTGCAGCATCTAGAACCATATATTCCTCTATATTATAGGAATTAAAGTTCTGTATATGGTTAAGACTAACCTTCTGAGTCATATCAAGATATTTCAATAGAGCACCAGAAGCGTTAACAGTAATATCATAGTCAGATAAACTTAAATCTGCATTTTTAAAATGAGTATTTAAAGTATCTAATGCAATTCCATATTCAAAGGAGCTGTCATCAATAGTTGATATATATATATTAAAACGTCTGTTTAGTTGGCAAATAAAATCAGAATCTCTATTAAACTCGCTGTTTACAACAAGTTCAGAAGGCAGATATTTAGCAATTTCATCTAATAGCTTTCCTTTAGTATTTCCCCAGGTAATTCTGGTTGTATAAAAATCACCTGTAGTTATATCAACAGCAGCTATTCCATAAAAGTTACCATTTCTGCATACAGACATGAGGTAGTTATTTTTTCTATCATCTAGTAATGCTATATCTGTAACCGTACCTGGTGTTACAACCTTAATTACATCTCTTTTTACAATCCCTTTTGCTAGAGCTGGATCCTCAATCTGTTCACATATGGCAACCTTAAAGCCCTTTGCAATAAGGCGCGCAACGTATCCATCAGCTGCATGAAAAGGAACACCACACATTGGTGCCCTTTCATCCAAACCACAATCCTTCCCCGTGAGAGTGATTTCTAGCTCTCTTGATGCTATTTCAGCATCTGAAAAAAACATTTCATAGAAATCACCTAGGCGGAAAAACAAAATGCAATCCTTATATTGTTCTTTTATATTAAGATACTGCTGCATCATAGGAGTTACAGCCATAAAAACCCCACCCTAGAATCAATGTTATTTATGCGTAATAATTACACTTAATCTAATCCTCTATAAGACTAGCCTCTACAGCCGCCGCCACATGAACTGCATTTATCCTCTGAACAAGTAGGCTCCCCTGATATAGTAAAAACAATTATATCATTTACTTTTTTCATTAATGCCTCTACATTAGACTTTGATATAAGAAAATTATAGGTTATTTCATATTCATTAATTTCCTGCTGTTTTGCTAATAGTTTTTGCTTTGCTTCTTCTATAACTTCAGCCTCAGCTCCTTCTCTAGTGCATTTTACCATTTCTACCTGGAGCTGTTTGTATTCACTCATTAATTTTGATGACTTTTCGTCTGAATGCATTGCGGATTCAGCATTTTTATATGTTTCCATTTCTTTTGAGTTTGCCAACATTAAACCAAGTTCTCTTGCCTTTTCTGTAATTTCCATATTATCACCTTTCAATTCAATAAAATTATTTTTATTACTTAATTAAACTAGTTTACCCAATAGTGAAAAAGAATTAATGTTTTCTATTTTCACCTTAACTAACTTTCCAACTATTTCTTCACTACCAATAAAGTTCACTATCTTATTTCCTCTGGTTCTACCAGTATATGTTGTTTTACTGTTTTTACTAATACCTTCAACAAGCACCTCAACTTCTTCACCAAGAAGACTTTCATTAATAGTGTAACAAATTGAATTTTGCAGTGCTATTAATCTATCAAATCTAGCTTTTTTTATTTCTTCAGAAACCTGATTTGGATTTTTCGCAGCAGGTGTTCCAGTCCTCTTTGAATATAAAAAGGTATATGCTAAATCGAATTTTACTTTTGAAACTACATCAAGGGTCTCTTCAAAATCCTGCTCTGTTTCACCAGGAAATCCAACAATAATATCAGTGGATAAAGTGATATCTGGTATCTGAAGTCTTATCTTATTTAGCAATTCTAAATATTGTTCTTTCGAATAACTTCTATTCATAGCTTCAAGAATTTTAGAGCTGCCTGCTTGAACAGGTAAATGTAAATGCTCGCAGACCTTTTCACAATCACGAATTGCATAAATTAATTCATCGGATAAATCCTTAGGGTGTGAAGTCATAAATCTAATGCGTTCTATGCCCTTAATACCATTTAACTCTCTTAAGAGTCCTGCAAAAGTAAAGTTTCCCTCTAGATCCTTACCATATGAATTAACATTTTGACCTAGTAGCGTGATTTCTTTACAGCCATCTCTCGCTAATGTTTCAACTTCATCACGTATCTCTTCGATACTTCTACTGCGCTCTCTTCCCCTAACATATGGTACAATGCAGTAGGAGCAAAAATTATTGCAGCCATACATAACTGTAACCCATGCCTTGAGAGAATCTTTTCTAGAAATAGGCATCTTTTCAGCGATTGAACCAGTAGAATCCCAAACATCAATGACAACCTTTTTAGTTTCTATGGCAGTATTAAGTAATTCTGGAAGCTTATACAAATTGTGAGTTCCAAATATTATGTCAACATGTTTGTAGGTTTTTTTAATGTACTCAACTATTTCTGGCTGCTGCATCATACAACCACATATGGCAATTATTAGATTTGGATTGTATTTTTTTAATTTTTTCAGTGCTCCTAAATGTCCATACACCTTTTGTTCAGCATTTTCACGAACACAGCAGGTGTTAAATATTATAAGGTCACTGTTTTCCCGAGAATCACATTCTGAATACCCCATCTCTGAAAGCATTCCAGCCAGACGTTCTGAATCATTCTCATTCATCTGACATCCAAAGGTTTCTATATTATAACTCCTAGGTTTACTGGTCTGAGTATTTAAAGCTAAATTATATTGCTTCATTATATCTATATATTTGTATTGCAGAGCTATTTCCTCTGCAGAAACTTTTGTTGTAACTCTATTCCCATTACTCAAAACTATATTCCTCCAAGGTAAATACTATATTAATTAAGAATACAGATGTTATTATAACATAAAATTATTAAATTTAAAGAAATATAATTCAGCTATTATATGATTTTTTATTCCTTAATTTAGATTCAATAACAAAGCCTCTAAAATCAATCGCCTACTCAAATGTAGCTAAAATAATATATAGTTTAAAAAGAAATTAATTCTAATATAAATTGAATTCTTATTACAATCTGGTATAATTTATTAGAACTAATAATAATTTGAAATAAAACTACATCATAGTTTCTTACTATTGGTTTTATTGTAAATGCATAAGGAGGAAAGACATTGGAAAAGGAAGAAAGTATCATTAAATTTTTTGAAAAAGACAGATTTGCTCATTATGTAGGGATTGATCTGATAAAAGTAGAGTCTGGCTTTGCTATAACTAGCTTAAAGCTTACTGAGAATCATTTAAATGGTTTGAACGTTATTCAAGGTGGAGCTATTTATACTCTTGCAGATTTCGCATTTGCTGCTGCAACAAATTCCAATGGTTTAGCCACTGTTGGCATTAACACAAGTATTACATACTTTAAGTCCCCAAAAGGCAAAACCATTACTGCACAAGCCAAAGAAACTTCCTCAAGTAAGAAAATATGTGGCTGTGATGTAGAAGTATTGGACGAAGATGGATCATTAATAGCAAAATTTAGTGGAACTGGTTATAGATTAAATAAAACAATTGATTTTCAAACTGGTACCGTTAAATAATTTATGTTCTTTTACATTATTATAGTGCACCTTTTATCGATAGTATCGCAACAAGAAAGATTGCTGCAAAGAATGTAAAATAGAATTTGATTTATATAAAAGATGTAGGACAATTTTTAGTTGTCTTACATCTTTTTTGGTCTTCTCTATTTCCAGAAGCTTTTAATTATACTACCAGGCTGAAACCTTGGGTTGAGGAAATCGGAAGGATTTGTGCTGATTATTCTCTCTACACGATAATCCTTATCTGTCTGCGATACCTCGAGCATGGTACCATTTATATTTAGTTCGGTATAACTTGTACTATTCTGCTTAGCATTAGAATTTAGAGATTTAAATATCATATTTGGATCATAAATAGTATATAAAATCATAATTAGGTACTCTCTACTTTACTGTAGCCTTTTTATTTTTACTAGTTTCTATAAGTTCCTTTAATTTCGCAATGGCCGCCGATAGGCCTCCAACTTCATCTATTAAACCTGCCTGTGTTGCTTCTTCGCCAAATAAGACTGTCCCAACATCATTTGCAAGCTCCCCTGTATTAAGCATAAGTTGTCTGAATTTTTCTTTTTTGATTTTAGAATGAGTGCAAACAAACTTTACTACTCTCTCCTGCATTTTATCAAAGTACTCATAAGTCTGTGGTACCCCTATAACCATACCATTAAGCCTGATAGGATGTATTGTCATCGTTGCAGAGCTTGCTATAAAGGAGTAATTAGCTGAAACAGCCATTGGTACACCAATGCTATGGCCTCCTCCTAATACCAGTGAAACTGAGGGCTTTGACAAGCTTGCTACCATTTCGGATATGGCAAGTCCAGCTTCTACATCTCCCCCAACTGTATTTAAAATTAAAAGCAGTCCTTCAATCTGTTTACTTTCTTCAATTGCAACCAGTTGTGGAATAACATGTTCATACTTAGTAGTCTTGTTATGAGGCGGTAAAAGAATGTGACCCTCAATTTGTCCAATTACAGATAAACAATGTATGTTACTCACCTCTTGTGGTACGTTTGTCACACCCAACTCTTTAATTTGTTGAACTTCACAATTCTGTTTTTCTTGTTCTGCAGGCTCTGTTTCAGGTAATGTAGTTTGATTGCTTTTAGTAGACACTATTTCTACACCTCATAAAATTTTTTGTATTATTTTTTCGATTTAGTTTATAGCAAATTAGTAATATTGTATTTATTATAGGTAATATATTAAACAAGTTAGTATTATTATATAATTATTTTTAGAAATCATACGTTTAAAAGAAACTTATTGAAAAGCTAGACAATGTCCTATAGGTGATAAAAAACAACCTGCTTCATATTAATGATGGAGCAGGTTGTTGATTTAAACTATTTTTTTAAGAAAATATTTTAAATTAGTATAGGCTGTATTTGGGTATTCTGTAGAGCACTTAAAACAGTAAGTAGTATTTTATCAAAATCTGCTACAAGAGAAGTACATTTTTTTATGGGATCATCCTGTCCAAATGGAACCATATAAATATTTTTCATATTAAGTAAAGTCCCTATATTCTTAGCATTTGCACTTAGTCCATCGTTTGTCGAGACAGCTATAACTACTTGTCGCATATTTCTAAGATGTGCCTTACATGCCATTGTTACAGGTCCATCAGTAATGGCATTTGCTATTTTTGCTATTGTATTACCTGTACAAGGTGCGATAACCAAAATATCTAATAAGGCTTTAGGTCCAATGGGCTCAGCATCAACTATTGTATTAATAGACTTATTACCTGTAATTATATGTAGTTTATTTTTAAATTCCTCTGCCGTTCCAAATCTTGTATCAAATTTATTTACAGCCTCAGAAATTATTGGATAAACCTCTGCCCCTTCATTAACCAAAATTTCAACCTGTGGAAGGGTTTTTGCAAAGGTACAAAATGAGCCTGTAATTGCAAATCCTATTTTAACTCCCTTTAGTAACATTCTTTATACCCCCAACTCTTCAATAATATTGTAAGCGGTTTCCTTTATAAACTCTGCAGCCGTAACAGGGGCAACTTTGCCTGGGAGTGATAGCGCCCAAATTGCTTTTAAACCAATTTCTTTAGCTCTTTCAAAATCAACTCCACCTGGTTTTGATGCTAGGTCAATAATAAGACAATTAGTATCTATAGCTTTTAAAATATCATTATTCAGTACAATTGCTGGTATTGTGTTAAATAATACATTAATTGATTTTACAGCATTCTTTAATTCACTTAACAAAACAGGTTTGTAGCCATAGCTTTTTATCCATGCTAAATCATCATATTTTCTAGCTTCTACAAAAACATTTGCACCTATTCCATGCAGCATTTTTGCCAACGTTTGCCCTATTCTACCAAATCCAAGAATTAGCGCATTACTATTATGTAAAGTAATAGGCATTTCCTCCATGGCTATTTGAATTGCCCCTTCAGCTGTAGGAATAGCATTTAATACTGACATTTCTTCTCTTTCTAACAAATCAACAGTATAAACATTAAATACCTTAGCTATATGTACAATCTTTTCACTTATTCTGCCTGCAATAAACAATTGATTTTTGTTTATACATCTAAATACTTCATGGATATGAATCTTTTCATTGTGAAAAGGTGCATTTATAAGTTCATTGTCATTTGAGCATGGGATTGGGCCAATTACAACATCTGAACCATTAATAGCTTCTGCTATAGTATTACTTTGCTCCAATGGAATTTTAAAATTTACATCATTAAAGCCATATATATTTACAGAATTGCCCTGTGAAGCAATTAGCTCAGCCAATTTTATATTTCTTAAATCTCCACCAATTATGCTAAATTTCTTACCTGCCACGCATATGTCCTCCCATCCTTAGAATTATAAATATACCAATTATGACGACTAATATATCTTATGTACTGGATAAATGCCTAGTGCCTGTACTAATTTTATAAATCAAAAAAAGCACCTGAAATAAAATTTCAGATGCTTAGAAAATGTTTCTTAAATTATAATTTCTTTTTTTAAATTTCCCACTGCTGATAAACTCATTTTTTCGTAATTGAAAACCAATTCTATTATTTCATAGATATCATCAATTTTTATTTTTTCCATCTTCTCTATGATTTCCTCAGGAGTATTGATTTTTCCTAACATTAGCTCTGACTTACCAATACTATTCATTCGACTATTGATACTCTCTAACCCTAGTACATAGTTGCCTTTCAACTGATCCTTTGATTTGTTTAATTCATCTTGGGTTATACCCTTCTTTAGTAATAGGTCTATTTCAGCTTTTGTAAGGTCAACTACCCTTTGTAAATACTCAGGATTCATCCCAGCATAAATCATAAATAAGCCAGCTCCCATATAGGTTGATGGATAAGAATATATTGAGTAAACAAGGCCTTTTTCCTCTCTGATTTTTTGGAACAACCTTGAACTCATTCCTCCACCAAATATATTATTTAAAGCTAGCAAAGGATAGACCTTATCATTTCCGTGCTCAATCCCTTCAAAACCCATACACAAATGAACTTGTTCTGTATCCTTCTCCCGAATATCTCTATCAATTTTAAATTCTACTTTTTGAAAATCTGATTTAAAGTTACCATCATATTTCCAATTTCCAAAATATTTTTTAACATAATCTATTAATTCAGCCTCATCAATATTTCCAGCCACAGAAATGACTGTATTATATGGAGTGTAATATTCTTGCATATATTTTGATATCATTTTTTTACTAAATTTATTAATACAATCTTTAGTACCAAGTATCGGATATCCCAAAGAATTTCCGCTCCATACCATTTCTGAAAAAATATCATGTACTAGTTCCTCTGGAGTATCCTCGTACATACCTATTTCTTCAATAACAACCTTTTTTTCTACATTAATATTCGCAGTGTCGAACCTTGAATTAAAAAACATGTCAGCCAATACATCCATAGCGATATTTAAATGAGAATTAAGAGTTTTCGTATAGTAACATGTACATTCTTTACCAGTAAATGCATTAATCTGTCCACCTATAGCATCAATACTTTCAGCTATTTCTTTAGCAGAACGTTTAGTTGTCCCTTTGAAAAGCATATGCTCTATAAAATGAGAAATCCCATTATTATTCATATTTTCATATCTTGACCCTGTTCCGACCCAGATACCTACAGATACAGACTTAACAAATGAGATATTCTCATAAACAAGTCGCACACCATTATCTAATACTATTTTTTTGAACATTTAAACCTCCGCTGTATCATTGTATCAATTCACTAGTACCTATAACAAAAATCAATAACAAATATTAGTGAATAAGTAAAGTAGGCGTAAACAGCAAGTCTACGCCACTCAAAAATAAAACTAATATCATTAAGAATATTAACTTACTTAGCGTTTTCAGTTATTGCATCTTTATGTGAAAGGTTTATTCTACCCTGTTTGTCAATTTCCATGACCTTAACAAGAATTTCATCTCCTATGCTTACAACATCCTCAACCTTCTCAACTCTTTTGCTATCCAGTTTTGAAATATGAACAAGTCCATCTTTTCCAGGTAATATTTCAACGAAGGCACCGAAGGTAGTAAGTCTAACAACCTTACCCATGTATATTTCACCAGGTTCGATATCCTTTGCTATACCCTGAATAATTTTAAGAGCTTTTTGAGCAGCCGCAGCATCAGGAGTCATAACAAATACTCTACCGTCTTCTTCAATATCTATTTTTACGCCAGTCTCTGAAATGATTTTATTAATCATTTTTCCCCCTGGCCCAATTACATCTCTGATTTTTTCTGGGTTAATATTAGTTACGATAATTTTTGGTGCATATTCAGATAGCTCTTTTTTAGGAGCAGATATAGCCTTAAGAATAACATCATTAATTATCTGTAGACGTCCTTTTCTAGTAAGTTCAAAAGCCTGACGAATAATCTCGTAGTTCAAGCCATCAACCTTTATATCCATTTGGATAGATGTAATACCTTCTGTAGTTCCAGCAACTTTGAAGTCCATATCTCCAAAGAAATCTTCTATACCTTGAATATCCATAAAGGTAACAAAGTTATCAGGATTTTCTTCATCAGTAACCAAACCTGCTGATATACCTGCAACTGGTGCCTTTATTGGAACACCTGCATCCATTAATGCCAATGTACTACCACAAACACTTCCTTGTGAAGTAGAACCATTTGACATCAATACTTCTGATACAAGTCTAAATGCATATGGGAAATCTTTTTCAGAAGGAATTACCGGTACAAGAGATTTTTCAGCAAGAGCACCATGCCCGATTTCTCTACGACCAGGACCTCTTGAAGTTTTAGCTTCTCCTACGCTATATCCAGGGAAATTGTAATGATGCATGTATCTCTTAGTTTCTTCTGTATCAATACCATCCATCTTCTGAACATCGCCCATAGCACCAAGTGTACAAGTAGTTAATACCTGAGTCTGGCCTCTTTGGAATAGACCTGAACCATGAGTTCTTGGAAGTATGCCAACTTCAGCACTAAGCGGTCTGATTTCATCAAGACTTCTTCCATCAACACGCTTTCCTTCCTTCAATATATATTCACGAACAACTTTCTTCTCTAGTTTATACATACATTCATTAATCTTACTCTGCATTTCTGGAAACTCTGCTGCAAGGGCAGTCTGAATTTCGGCTGTCAAATCAGTTATCTTTTGATCTCTATCCTGCTTGTCAACAGCTAGAACAGCTGTGCGCATTTTATCATAGCCTAAAGTCTTTACAGCAGCAAATAAATCTGCAGGTACCTCAGCTGATACATAAGCAAACTTAGGCTTTCCTACTTCTTTAACTATAGTATCTATAAAATCGCATAGCTCCTTTATTACCTCATGACCTTTTTTTACTGCATCTAACATAATATCATCAGGAACTATATTAGCTCCTGCCTCTATCATAACAATCTTTTCTTTTGTTGCTGCAAGTGTAACATACATCTGACTCTTTTCACGCTGTTCTTCATTTGGATTTATAACTACTTCATTGTCAATTAATCCGAGAACAATACCGGCAGTTGGTCCATTAAATGGAATATCCGATATACTTAATGCAATAGAGGCTCCAATCATAGCAGCAACTTCAGGTGAATTATCCTGTTCAACAGACATAACAGTATTAACTACAGTTACATCGTTTCTTAAATCCTTTGGAAATAGAGGTCTGATTTGTCTGTCAATTACTCTTGAAGTTAATATAGCCTTATCTGTAGGCTTTCCCTCTCTCCTAGTAAAACCACCTGGAATCTTACCTACTGAATACAAACGTTCCTCAAAATCAACACTAAGAGGGAAAAAATCAATACCATCTCTTGGTGTTGCTGAAGCTGTTGCGGTAGACATTATTACAGTATCTCCATATCTAATCAATGCCGCTCCATTTGCTAACTGAGCTAACTTTCCAGTTTCTACTGTGAGAGTTCTGCCAGCTAATTCCATACTAAATGTTTTAAACATGTACTTCCTCCTATGTTTTTTAATAGTAGTAATATGCTATTTTAAAACTATAGACATGTAGCATGTAGATTCTACGTCAAGCTCCATTGGCGCACAATCTACCTTCTACCGTCCATAGCCTATGCCATTAATAATAATAAATAACTCTTAATTTGTATTATTTCATATTTTTCATAAGTTATTATAGAGCACTATGTATAAATTTTTCCACTTAATGATACTTTGAATAATACTCAAATTGAAAGAATACAAAAACAGACAGACCATAAGCCTGCCTGTTCTATAAACATTACTTTCTAAGACCGAGCTTTGCCACAATTGCACGATATCTTTCAATATCAATCTTCTGAAGATAGTTTAACAAACCTCTTCTAGCTCCAACCATCTTTAAAAGACCTCTTCTTGAATGATGATCCTTCTTGTGAGTTTTTAAATGATCATTTAAGTGATTAATTCTTTCTGTAAGAATTGCAATCTGAACCTCAGATGAACCAGTATCACCTTCATGAATCTGATGCTTTGCAATAATCTCTTGCTTAACGTCTTTTAACATATTCAATTTCCTCCAAATAATAAATATAATCGCCATTAACCAAGTATCTGGACGGAGAACCCAAAAACGTAGTTCATGGTTTCTTGCATTATCTATGAATTGTATAAAATAAAATACAATATGAGATAAACGCAATTTTACTACTGTATTTTAGCATATTAATTGATTATTGTAAATAAATTTTGTTTTAAAATTGCAAGAGTAGTTACAGTTCCTTGAATGAAAAAGTAAATTCCACTTTTAATATAACAAAATAGATTTTAGTCTTGCATCAAATTCCTGTAGAATTAAGTTGGTACCTTGCCTGCATTTGAAAGGAGTTTTCTATGTCAAAATTAA
>JAEZOA010000181.1 GCA_023441625.1 Bacillota bacterium | reverse complement strand
CTGGAATAGCATCATGGAAAGTAATTTTGCACAACAAATAATCAGAACTTTATACCACTCTTTTTTTAATCGGTGCATAACTTTATATCCCCCAAATAAGCATCAATAATATAATTAAGTTGTTTCTCCAATGTGAGCGTTATTTCTTGTATAGGCTTTTCAAAACGCTCTTTGGTACATAGAAGCACGATTCCAACCGTCAATGAAAGGCAAGCTTCATGAATATCCATTATAATCTGCCGAGATACATGCAGTTCATCGGCTAGTTTAAGTAGCATGCTCTCTGTATAGTGTGCAAACTTCGATTTTTCCCACCGCTCTTTCTCCAACTCGTTGCGATTTTTACCCATCTTCTTAATAAAAATACAATCAAATATATTGGGATTTTCAAGATAATAAGCTGCCATAATGGAGTATCCAGATGACCATGCATCTTTCAATTTGATTGCATTTTTAATGCGCTTATCATCCATCATCCTACACAATAACTCGTCTTCAAATACGAGGCTAGCATGCAATAACAAATGTCCTAAATTATCATAGTAAGAGTAGAGAGTAGCCGAATTGTATCCAGCCTTCTCTGCAATGTTTCGGATTGTGGCTGACTCAATCCCATATTTTCTTATTAAGTCACAAGCCGCTTCTATAAAATATCCTTCTGTTCTTTGCCGACGGATTTCATTTTTCATAATATAATCACCATATTTTTAATTAATCATTGATTATAATTGTAGTATGTATTTTTCTTCATGTCAACGAAGTCAAGAAAATAATTCCAGTATGACGATTCATAAAACAGGTTGCTGCCATGCGCAGTCTTTCTTTCCTGCACTTTAAAAAAAATGGACTGTCGCTATGCGACAGTCCATTTTAATAAATAAATATATTAGTTGATAATTGTACGTTCAGTTTCCTTATCAAACACGTGAATCTTATTAACATCAACTGCAATCTTAATAACATCGCCAGTTTTAGTCTTTGATCTAGCATTAACTCTTGCAGTAACTGTTCCAGTAGCACCTTCAATAATCATGTAAAGATAAGTTTCTGCTCCAAGCATTTCAACCAAGTCAACATTTGCTTCAACTATGCTTTCGCTCATTGACTCTAAGAACATAGCCTCATCATGGAGATGTTCTGGTCTAATACCAATAAGAACTTCTTTACCAATATAATCAGTTCCTTCTAACTTCTTAGCTTTTCCTTCTGGAAGCTTAATATCGTTCTTGCCAAATACAAGATGTAAGTCGTTTCCACGTTGTGTAAGAACTGCATTAATAATATTCATTTGTGGGCTACCGATAAATGTAGCAACAAACATATTGTTTGGTCTGTCATAAAGTGAAGTTGGAGAATCAACCTGTTGAATATAACCATCCTTCATAACAACGATTCTTGTACCCATTGTCATAGCTTCTGTCTGGTCGTGAGTTACATATATAAATGTAGTGTTAAGTCTGTTGTGAAGTCTACCAATCTCAGTTCTCATCTGAACTCTAAGTTTAGCATCCAAGTTTGAAAGAGGCTCATCCATTAAGAATACTTTAGGTTCACGTACAATTGCACGACCTAGCGCAACTCTCTGTCTCTGTCCACCTGATAAAGCCTTTGGCTTTCTATCAAGCAAATGTTCAATATCAAGAATTTTAGCTGCTTCTTGAACACGCTTCTTTATTTCATCCTTTGGTGTTTTTCTAAGTTTTAAACCAAAAGCCATGTTATCAAAAACTGTCATATGAGGATACAATGCATAGTTCTGGAAAACCATTGCTATGTCTCTATCCTTTGGAGCAACATCATTTACTAATTTGTCTCCAATGTACAATTCACCCTCAGAAATTTCTTCTAATCCAGCTATCATTCTAAGTGTAGTAGTTTTACCACATCCAGAAGGACCAACTAGAACAAGAAACTCATTGTGTTCAATATCAAGATTAAAATCATTAACAGCAGTTACACCTCCTGCATATCTTTTGTAAATATTCTTCAGCTTTAAACTAGCCATTTTTTACCTCCCTGAAAACTCACGTTTTTGTTTATATATACTTTATGTTCAGTCTTTCTACACTTACTATAATACACTTGAATACTAGTACAAACCATATCGTTTTTTAACAAATTTAATTTTTTGCTTTTAGTACTTTTGTATACTGCTTATATTAACAAAAAATATATAAGTAATATTATTGTATTTTTATGCACTTTATTGTATAATTATAAAAAGTGTGAATTTGATGACAAATTTCTAATCATCAATATATTGAAAGGGATGAAAGCTACTATGAAATATAAGATTTTTGTAGATGGAAGCGAAGGTACAACTGGTTTACAGATTAATGAAAGATTAGCTAGTAGAAGCGATTTAGATATATTAAAAATCGATTATGATAAACGAAAAGACATTAATGAAAGAAAAAAGTATATAAACAGTGCAGATATAGTTTTCCTTTGTTTGCCTGACTCAGCAGCAATAGAGGCTGTATCTCTTATTGATAATCCTTCAACTAGAGTTATTGATGCTAGTACTGCTCATAGAACTAATATTGACTGGGCTTATGGATTACCTGAGCTTTCTCAGGAGCATCGTCTTAAAATAAAAAACTCGACTAGAGTAGCTAACCCAGGCTGCTATCCAACTGGCTTTTTAAGCATTATGTACCCTTTGGTGACTGGTGGCATTGTTCAAAAGGATTATCCAGTAACAATACATGCTATTTCTGGTTATAGTGGTGGTGGAAAAAAGCGTATTGAGGAATTTGAAGCTCCTGATGGGAACCCATTTGAGAGCCCACAGCTATATGGCTTAGGCTTAGCTCATAAGCATGTATCTGAGATGACAAAAATAAGTGGTCTAAGCTTTGCACCTATTTTTTCGCCTATAATAAGTTCGTATTACAAGGGTATGTCGGTATGTGTTCCACTTTATTCTAGGTTATTACCTGGTACACCTACTAAGGAGTCAATACATAAATATTTATCAACATATTATAAAGAAGAAAAATATATAAAAGTTATGCCCCTAGATGTAGAAAAATCTTATACAAATGGTTTTTTAGGTGCAACAAGAGTTAATGGCACCAACTATCTTGAAATATATGTTGTTGGCAATGCCGAGCAGATAATGCTTATAGCTGTTTTAGATAACTTAGGAAAAGGTGCATCAGGCGCCGCTATTCAAAATATGAATATAATGTTAGGTCTTCAAGAAGACATCAGTCTTTAAAACGATACTATAGGGGGATATATTTTATGAATTTCGAAAATCAAATAAAAAAAGCAGAAATACTTATAGAGGCTCTTCCATACATTCAAAAGTTATATGGCAAAACGGTAGTTATAAAATATGGCGGAAACGCAATGATAAATGACGAACTTAAAAACTCCGTTATGGAAGATATAACTCTTCTAAAATATATAGGAATGAATCCTGTATTAGTTCATGGTGGTGGTCCTGATATAAATAAGGCTCTAAAGGCTTTTGATATAAAAAGCGAGTTTGTAAATGGCCTCCGAGTTACAGATTCACAAACCATGGAGGTTGCACAAATGGTCTTAGTGGGTAAAACCAATAAAGAGATAGTTTCGATGCTCAATCATAAAGGCGGCAAAGCCATCGGGTTATGCGGTATTGATGGAAAACTGATTGAGTGCGAGCAATATAAAACTCAAATTAACGGTGAAATGCAAGATATAGGCTATGTTGGGAATATAACAAAAATTAATTCAAAGGTATTAGAGCTTATATCAAAAGACGAGTATATTCCTGTAGTAGCTCCTATAGGTGTTGGACCAAATGGTGAAAGCTATAACATAAATGCTGATACTGTTGCAGGCGAAATAGCTGCGGCGCTTAAAGCTGAAAAGCTAATGCTGCTTACTGATGTTGAAGGTGTAAAGCTCTCGAAAGATAGCGAATCAGTAGCTCCAGCCTTAACTATAGATGAAGTTCATGACCTTATTACTAATAAAGTTATTGATGGAGGCATGATTCCAAAGGTATTAGGTTGTATAGATGCTCTTGAGAAAGGTGTAGGGAGAACTCATATTCTGGATGGACGAATTCCTCACTGTATTCTACTTGAAATATTTACATATAAAGGTATTGGAACAATGATTATGAAGGATAAAAAGTTATATCATGAAAACGAAGCGCTCTATTAAATTTTTTTATAAATTATAATCATCTCGAAAAAATCATATAAAATAATATGATTTTTTTTCTATTTGAATTATAATATGGTAATAAGCATTTTTATTAGGAGGCAGATAAGCATGAATAAATCATGTATATCCAAATTAATTCTACCCGGTTCATTAATTAGTATACGAATTGGCTATAGTCACATTTGGCACAATACTATAGTATGCAGATTTAATGATAGCGGTTTAGATATTCCTTTGACTTCTGACTTAGTAAAATCCTGCCCCTTTAAGGATATAAGTGCAATTATTAAGTTTAAGAATGAATATTTTGAATATATTATTCATGGCATAGTTACTAAAGTTGAATTATGTGGTTCTCCATTTATCAGAATCCAACCTCTAGATATCTACGGGAATATAAACAATCGTGTATTCCCAAGACATGATGTTTACTTGCCAGCTACCGTTTCTATATCTAATGACAATACATATTTCTGTACAGTTTCAAATATTTCTCTTGGAGGTATTGCTTTTCTGCTAGATAAGGAAATTCCAAGTGCTATAGAATGTGAAGCTAATATAATCCTAAATGAAAAAACTTCAATTTTTAGTAAGGGAATAATTCTTAGGTGTTCTCCCCAAGCTTCTCTGCTAGAATATAGTATGCAGTTTACTTTTATGAATGAAGATGATAGCAATAATTTATACGAATTTTTATACTCACTTGACATATCTTATAAAGAAATAATCTCAAAATATATTAAACAATCCCCTTAATTCTCTATAAACTTAACGTAATTATTTTTGTTGCATTTTTATACATAATTATGTATAATTATAAATTATATGTAGTGTGTTTTTTACTATGTGAGCGAGGAGTGATTTTTATGTTTTTAGGTGAAATACAAGATTATGACAATAAATATTATATGAATACCTTTGGAAGCAGAATCCCTGTAGCCTTTACAAAAGGTCAAGGAATACATCTTTGGAGTACCGAAGGCGAAAAATATACTGACTTTTTTTCAGGTATAGCAGTTAATTCTATTGGCTATTCGCACCCAACTTTTATTGATATGGTCACCAAGCAAGTTTCAAATTTAATACATTGCTCAAATCTTTATTACATTGAGTCTCAGACCCTTTTAGCAAAGGAACTGGCAGATAACTCATGTGCCGATAGGATATTCTTTGCAAATAGCGGAGCTGAAGCAAATGAAGGTGCAATAAAATTGGCCAGAATTTTCTTTAAAAAACAAGGATTACCTGAAAAACATGAAATAATTACTCTACAGAAGTCTTTCCACGGAAGAACTATTACTACTCTAAGTGCTACTGGCCAGGAAAAGTATTCAAAGCCCTTTGAGCCTCTTACAAAAGGCTTTGTAAAAGTTCCTATAAACGATTTTGATGCTCTTGAGGCTGCAATTACTGAAAACACATGTGCTATTATGCTTGAACCAATTCAGGGTGAAAGTGGAGTATATCCCTGCGAGCTGGATTATTTGAAAAAAGTTAAAAAGCTATGTGGTGATAAAAATCTGTTACTCATTTTTGATGAGGTTCAAACAGGTATGGGCAGGACTGGTAAATTATTTGGATATCAAAAATATGATATAGAGCCAGATATTTTTACCCTAGCAAAAGCATTAGGCGGTGGTATCCCTATTGGAGCTGTATGTGCAAAAGAACACGTAGCTGAAGCATTTACACCTGGCGATCATGGTTCTACCTTTGGTGGTAACCCTTTAGCCTGTACTGCTGGATTAGCTGTGATGAAAATATTAAAGGAAGAGATGCTTCCTCAAAACGCTGAGAAACTTGGAGCATATATAAAATCCAAATTAGAAGCTCTAGCATCTAATGGTTATCCAGTAATATCTGATATACGAGCTGCTGGACTTATGATTGGTATAGAGTTAAATAAGCCTATTGCACCTAGTGTGAAAACAAAAATGTTTGAGAAGAAATATCTTATTGCTAATGTTGGTGAAAATATACTCAGAATACTTCCACCACTTATAATCACACAGATAGATGCTGATGAGTTTATCGAAACATTAAAATCTGCTATTGATGAAGCACTTTAGTAGGATAGTTTAAAAATTAATCAAGTAGATAAATCATCAAATTTCACACAGAGAGTCTGTTGCAAAACAAAATACATTATACGCGAAAAAATTTGTGTTTTAATTGATATAAGTTTGTACGGAAGTACTATTAGAACATAATCTCCTAGCTATATTGTATCCGATATAGTATTGCAACAGCCACATAAGTATATTACTACGTGCATAGCACGTAAATGGAGGTTATAATGAAAGCAGTTTTATTACTTGAAGATGGTACATATTTCTCAGGCGAAGGCTTTGGTAAAAGCGGTGAAACAGCTGGAGAAATCGTTTTTAATACTAGCATGACAGGATATCAGGAAATTACTACTGATCCGTCCTATAATGGTCAGATTGTCACTATGACCTACCCATTAATCGGAAACTATGGTTTTAACGAGATTGACAACGAATCCTATAAGCCACATGTACAAGGCTTTATAGTTAAGGAGCTATGCTCATCTCCAAGTAACTGGAGAAACACCATTGACCCAAACCAATACTTTGTAAAGCATAATATAGTAGGTATTAAAAGTATTGATACCAGAGCATTAACTCAGCATTTAAGAAAATTCGGAAGTATGTACGGTATTATATCCACTGAATGTGGCAACCTTGATATACTAAGCAAAAATCTTGATGCCTATAAAAAAACCCCTAGAAATCTAGTCATGGAGGTTACGTCAAAAACTCCTATTCATATTCCTGGGACTGGTAAGAAAGTTATAGTTTTGGACTTTGGCGTTAAGAGCAACATTTTACGTTCTCTAAAGAGACGAAATTGCGATATTCACATTTTACCTGCATTTAGCTCTTTTGAAGAAATTATAGCATATAATCCAGATGGTATCTTACTTTCAAATGGTCCTGGTGATCCAAGAGATTTGACTGTTACAAAGCAAACTATACAGAAACTGCTAGGAATAAAACCAATTCTCGGTATTTGTCTAGGGCATCAGTTATTAGGCCTTTCGTTGGGCTGTAGCGTAAAAAAGCTTAAGTTTGGTCATCACGGTGGGAATCATCCTGTTAAGGATAATGTAACAGGAAGATGCTATATTACTTCGCAAAACCATAACTATGCAATTGATAGCAGCTCAAATCAGGATATTGAAATAACACATATTAATGTCAATGATAACACAATAGAAGGCTTCAGACACAAGACTTTACCAGTTATCTCTATGCAATATCATCCTGAAGCAGCTCCTGGTCCACAAGACTCAGATTACATTTTCGATGATTTTATAAAGTTAATGTAAAGGCTCAGACCCATTTTATCAAAGGTAGTATAAAGTGAAGTAATTTGCTAAATGTTAATGGAGGTTATACATATGCCCAAGAATTTAAATATTAAAAAAGTGCTGGTAATTGGCTCTGGTCCCATAGTTATAGGTCAGGCTGCTGAATTTGATTACTCTGGAACTCAAGCCTGTAAATCGTTGAGAGAAGAAGGAATTGAAGTTGTATTAATAAATAGTAATCCAGCTACAATAATGACCGATACTCAATCAGCTGATAAGGTTTATATAGAACCAATCACTTTGGAGTTTGTTAAAAAGATAATATACAAAGAAAAACCAGATGGAATCCTAGCTTCTTTGGGAGGTCAAACAGGACTTAATATGGCCGTTGAATTAGCTGAGGATGGAATTATTGATGAAATGAATATTGAACTGCTAGGTACTTCCCTATCCTCAATTAAAAAAGCTGAAGACAGAGAGCTTTTTAAGGAAACTATGCAGTCAATAAATGAAAATGTTGCCCCTAGCAAAATAGTTACAACTCTCCAGGATGCAATTGAATTTGCAGAGGAAATCGGCTTTCCTATTATCATCAGACCTGCATATACCCTTGGTGGTTCTGGTGGCGGAATAGCAAATAATATGGAGGAATTTAAGTATGTTTGCGGTAAAGGCCTTAAGCTAAGTATGATTAATCAAGTGCTCTTGGAACATAGTGTAGCTGGTTGGAAGGAAATCGAGTATGAAGTAATGCGAGATAGCAATGACAACTGTATTATCATATGTAATATGGAAAATTTTGATCCAGTGGGTGTTCATACCGGAGATAGTATTGTTGTAGCTCCAAGCCAAACTCTCTCCGATGTTGAATATCAGATGCTAAGAGCATCTTCAATAAAAATTATTCGTGCACTTGATATAAAGGGTGGCTGTAACATTCAGTTTGCACTAAACCCAAATAGCTTTGAATATGTAGTAATTGAAGTAAATCCTAGAGTAAGTCGTTCTAGTGCACTTGCATCAAAGGCAACTGGATATCCTATTGCTCGTGTAACTGCTAAAATCGCCATAGGCATGACTTTAGATGAGATTAAGAACACTGTAACCAAAACCACGAGTGCCTGCTTTGAGCCATCTTTAGATTATGTTGTGACTAAGGTTCCAAGGTGGCCCTTTGATAAGTTTGCAAATGCAGATAGAAGTCTTGGTACACAAATGAAGGCTACAGGAGAGGTAATGGCAATTGGTCGTACTTTTGAAGAGTCTCTTCTGAAGGCAATTGACTCTCTGGATATTAAGTTTAACTATCAGCTTGGACTAAGTCTGTTTGATAATATGAGTCGTGAAGAGTTGGTAGAATACGTTCAGCATCCATGTGACCAGCGTATATTTGCAATTTGTAAAGCTCTCCAAAAGGGTATATCTGCAGGAGAAATTGTCAGAATAACCAAAATAGACGACTTCTTTATAAGGAAGCTCAAGAAAATTGTAAAGCTTGGAGATGAGATAACAACTGCCGGTATTGCATGGCTGGATTATGACCTATATTCAAGAGCAAAGAAAATAGGATTTGGGGATTCATATATTGCTAACTTAGCCAATGTACCCCTAGAGAAGATAATTGAGTTAAGAAAAAAATATCCTATCAATCCAGTTTACAAAATAGTTGATACCTGTGCAGGTGAATTTGAAGCAGCAACCCCTTACTATTATTCAACCTACGAGGAAAAGGATGATGTTGAGGAAACCATTGGCGATAAGGTTTTAGTAATAGGCTCAGGTCCAATTAGAATAGGTCAGGGCATTGAGTTTGACTATTGTAGTGTTCACTCTGTTGAGACTCTCAAAGAGCTTGGTATTGAATCAATTATAATTAACAATAATCCTGAAACTGTAAGTACTGACTTTGACACATCTGATAAGCTTTACTTTGAACCACTTACAAAGGAGTGCGTACTTGATATCATTGAAAAAGAAAAGCCTTTGGGTGTTATAGTTCAATTTGGAGGTCAAACAGCCATTAATTTAGCTGAGACCTTACACTCAGAAGGTGTTAAAATACTTGGTACCACTGTTGAAAGTATTGATGTAGCTGAGGATAGAGAGAAATTCTTACAGCTCTTAGAAGCTCTTGATATTCCAATACCAGAGGGAAGTACAGCCTTTTCCTTTGAGCAGGCTAGAGAAATAGCTAATAGCATAGGTTATCCCGTTCTGGTTAGGCCTTCGTATGTACTTGGCGGGCGCGCTATGGAAATTATTTATAGCGATAAGGTTCTTGAAGAATATATCCAGATGGCTTCCGACATTTCCACAGAACATCCTATACTTATTGACAAATATGTCGTTGGAAGAGAAATGGAAGTTGACGGAATTTGTGATGGAAATGAGGTTCTCATTCCTGGTATTATGGAGCATATAGAGCGCGCAGGTGTTCACTCTGGTGACAGTATTGCCGTATACCCTCCTCGTAATCTATCGCAAAAAATCAAGGATACCATTGAGGACTACACCATTCGTCTTTCTAAAGCGCTCAAGGTAGTGGGCCTGTTTAATATACAGTTTGTTTTAGACAGTGACGAAAAGGTTTATGTTATAGAGGTAAACCCTCGTGCCAGCAGAACAGTTCCTATTATGAGTAAAATCACTGGTATTCCAATGGTAAGCGTAGCAACAAAGCTTATTATGGGTAAAACCTTAGCTGAACTCAACTACAAGCCTGGGCTTGCAAAGGAAACTGAGTTTTATGCAGTAAAAGCCCCTGTTTTCTCATTTGCAAAGCTTACAACTGTTGATACCTTCTTAGGTCCTGAAATGAAGTCAACAGGTGAGGTTATGGGAGTTGATAAGGATTATTATAATGCTCTGTACAAGGCAATTTCCGCATCTGGCATGAAGATCCCATCAGGTGGAAATGTACTTCTTTCTGTTGCAGACAGGGATAAGGATGAGTGTGTGGATATCGCCAATAAGCTTCTTGCTCTTGGATTTAGGCTTTCTGCAACCAAAGGAACTTACAAAGTATTACATGATGCTAAGTTACCTGTTGATTTTATTGATGATGATAATGTGTTGAATTTTATAAAGGAAGACAAAATAACGCTTGTCATAAATACACCAACACGAGGTAAAATCCCAGAAAGAACAGGCTTTATTCTAAGACGAACAGCAATTGAGTACAATATTCCATGCATAACCTCTTTAGACACAACAAACGCTGTTTTGAGCATATTAGAACAACTGATAGCTGATAATAAAACCGAAGTATATTCCCTTGATGAATATTCTAGTTATAAAAGATAATAATACAACTTTCAATTTATAAATATCGAAGCATCTGGCTTATGGTGGACAGAAATTTGAGCCAAATGTGGGCATGGAGGTATATATTATGAAACATTTATTAAGTCTTAACGATTTAAGCACTGATGAAATACATGATTTATTGAAGCTGGCTTTAGAACTAAAGCAGCAAACAAAGCAGGGTGAAAAGCACCATTTACTAAAAGGTAAAACACTGGGAATGATATTTTCAAAATCCTCGACCAGAACAAGAGTTTCGTTTGAGGTAGGCATGTATCAGCTTGGTGGCAATTCCCTATTTCTGAGTTCTAATGACATTCAGCTAGGGAGAGGCGAATCAATTTATGATACTGCAAATGTTCTGTCAAGGTATCTAGATGGAATTATGATAAGAACCTATAAGCAAAGTGATGTAGATGATTTGGCTAAATACGGAACTATTCCAATAATTAATGGTTTGACTGACGAAATGCATCCTTGCCAAATCCTTGCTGATTTACAGACTATTTATGAGCACAAAGGAAAGCTTGAAGGCCTTAAGCTGGCATATATCGGAGATGGCAATAATGTGGCCCATTCCCTTCTGCATGGATGTGCTAAAACAGGAATGAATATTGCTATCGCCGCTCCAAAGGGTTTTGAATGTGATAGTAGGTATGTTGATGAGGCTAAGGCTACTGCAAAATATACAGGCTCAGAGATACTAATAACTGAAGATCCATCTGAAGCAATTGCTAAAGCAGACGTGGTATATTCTGATACTTGGATAAGTATGGGACAGGAAGATCAAAAGGAAGAAAAGCTTAAAATATTTATGCCCTATCAGATTAATACTGAGTTATTCTCCAAAGCTAATAAAGATGCTATTTTCCTTCATTGTTTGCCTGCATATAGGGGTTATGAGGTTACAGAAGAGGTCATTGACGGTCCACAATCTGCTATATTTGATGAGGCTGAAAACAGACTCCATGCACAAAAGGCTGTTTTAGCGACGCTATTAGGCGATTAGGGAGCTTTTTTATGAATTATTCATTTATTATCAGAAAAGCAACAATTGAGGATGCCTGTGCCATTTCCGAAATAATGCAGGCGGCTTTTAAGAAATATATGCTAGATGCTGGCTTATCTGGAACTATGGAAGCGTTGTCCGAGGATATTGGAAAAATTGAAGAGGATATTATAGAAAAAGAGGTTTATATTGCTCTAATTGATAATAATCCAGTTGGTACCATTCGAATTAAGATATTCTCTGACAATACTGCCTATATAAGCAGATTTGGCGTAATGCTAGACTATCACAATATTGGTATTGGTAAATCCCTAATGAATTTAGCTGATAAAATTCTGATTTCAAAGGGTGTTAAAAGGGTCAGTCTACATACTGCATCAAAATACCGTGACCTGATTAGATTCTATTATGGACGAGGTTTCTATATTGAATCGACCTCAAATGATAGGGGATATATCAGAGCGCTGCTTGTGAAAGAATACTAATCAAACAAGAACCCATCTATATGATGAGAGTTTTGTTTTAAAACCTTGCTTACGTTTAACAAAAAAGCTTGTTCATGCCTTATCAAATGAACAAGCTTTTTAAGTCTTTAATTAAGGTTGACCAATTTAAAGTAGAAAATAGATTAAGGATTAGTACCAACATTAAAACCTTCTCCTAGAACTTCCTTAACTTCCGCAAGTACCATAAAAGCATTTTTGTCTATTTCTTGAACAATTTCCTTAAGCTGCTGAATTTGTGTCCTAGCTACAACACATAGCAGAACATTCTTATCCCTTCCTGAATAAACTCCTCTACCCTTGAGTTCTGTTACACCTCTATCTAATTCAACCAATAGCTTTTTGGCAATTTCTTCTTCACGCTCAGATATTATTAGAACAGCTCTTGAGGTATCTACTCCTGCAACTATTGCATCAATAACTTTAGTTGTGATAAATAAGCTTACAAATGAATATAGACCAATTAATACACTATTAAAAGCAATAATTGCAACCAATATTATTAAGGCATCTATCCATAAGATCAACTGTCCGATAGTCATATTTTTTAAGGGTTTATTTAGAAGCCTTGCAGCTAACTCAGTACCTCCTGTTGTACCATCCATTTTCAATACTATTCCCAGACCAATACCACTTAAAAATCCACCTATTATACTATATAGTAAAATATCTGGTGTAGAAGCAAAAGACTCTCCATTTAGTAAAAAGCTTTTTGCAAACTCAGTGGTATAGGACTCTGTTAAATCAATAATAACAGAAAGAATTACTGTCCCATAAATTGTTCTGACAAAGAACCTTTTCCCTATATTTCTGAACCCGAGCAAAAACAAGGGTATGTTTATTAATAACATAGTTGTTCCAACTGGTAATTTTCCATCACTTATATAAAATAACACAGTAGCTAATCCACTAAGTCCTCCAGGGGCTATTTTGTATGGAACAAGAAATATGTTTATAGCCAATGCAGTAATTGCAGCTCCCAGTGTAATAAAAATATATATTTCTAGTACAATCATTATCTTCTTTAATTTTGCCATGTCGCATCTCCTATCGGATATTTACCCAAACTTTCACAACTCATAACAAAAAGGTATATCTTAATATATGTCTTTTTTGTTTTTACAACAACATATATTTTAATTTTATGATATATTATTTTATATTATTTTTGCCCATATCCATTAGCTTACACTCATTGACAAATAAAATCATATAATCTAAACTGTAAAAGTGTATTACTTGGAGTATGGAGGTTATATGAGAAAAAGAGTAAACATTGCAGGAATTAATATAGATAACATAACAATGAAGCAGGCAGTTGAAAGAATTTATAGTTTTATTTCTTCGAATGAAAATCATTCAATATATACACCTAATGCAGAAATAATGATGGAAGGCATTACTAATAAAAACCTCAGTAGAGTTCTAAATAGTGCTGATATGCTTGTTGCTGATGGTGCAGGGGTGGTATTAGCCTCTAAAATTCTAGGTAAAAAGGTAATCCAAAAGGTTTCAGGGGTTGATTTGGCAAAAATTTTACTTGCTTCTCCAGCTAAAATCAAGTTTTTCCTTTTTGGAGGTAAACCTGGAATAGCTGAAAAAGCTCATGCTAATATAATATGTGACTTTCCAGCCGCTGAAGTTGTGGGAACTAGGAATGGATACTTTACTGATGATGATACAGAAGCTATAATTGATCAGATTAACCAATCAGGTGCTGATATACTTTTCGTTTGCTTAGGCGCACCAAAACAAGAGTTGTGGATTGATGCTAATAAAGACAAGCTTAATGTTAAAGCCTGTCTAGGTGTAGGAGGAACTTTAGATGTGTTAGCCGGGAATGTGAAGTTGGCTCCAGACTTTTTTAGAAATCATGGTCTGGAATGGCTATATCGACTATACAAAGAGCCTCGACGTTTCAAGAGAATGCTTCGCCTGCCCAAATTCATTTTATATGTTATCGGAATACGAATTGGCTTGGTGAAACAAAAATAGGTGCTATTTATTTCATTTTTTTACCGGTCTTATTTTCAATAAATTGAACTGAAGCATAATAAACATCAGAGTAATGTAATACCTCTTTAGTTTTAAGCTTTTGTTGTAATGTCTGATCTATCAAGCCCTGCTTACACGCCTCAGCATAGTAGTTTTGGGTTATTCCTGTAAATCCATTCATCTCCAATAAAATCTTAGAAAACAGTTCCTTCGTCAGTGGCTCATTTGTTATATATTGTCTGATTGCGATATCAAAAGCATAGTTATAAGCACTTTTTGAGATACGTGGCACACCATTGAGTATTATATAAGCAAAGTCCTCACTCTTAGCGTCCTTGTCAAGTTTAAACTCATTAGTGATTCCAGCGCTTAGTAAACCTAAATTATTAAGCTTTTCAACATACGGATAACTCCAATTATCAGTGAGGATTGTAAACTCTTCTTTTATATCTGACATATATATTCCAAGCTTTCTTAACGTCTTTTCCAGTTCTAATTGAACGTCAAGATTGTAATCTTCTGCAATTTGAGGTAATTCCATATTTTTTGATATACTATATGCTGCAATAATTCCTGCTGCATACCCTGTACCAATGATACTGGAGTTTGAACTTATTGCAGGTTGTACTACCGACGAGTAGGAAGCCTTATCACCAGTCATTAGTACATTGTCAACTCCTTCTGGTATCAATGACCGCAAAGGTATATAGAATGTTTTAGGATTGCAAAGTAAATATCCATTACCATCTTTTAAGGTCATAGTAACTGGTCTAGCTGCAGTACTTATTCTATCGCTAAATCTTTTACCAACTAGCACATCTGTTAGAGTAAGTGAATAACTACCTTTGAAGTGATATGCAGAAGGCATATTGAACTCCTCTGCTACTTTTACACTAGTAGCATTTTTAAATTGATCAACATTTAGTTTTAAATAATTATAAAAATCAACGCATATCTTAGATGCTTTTACATATGCTTCCTTAACTTTTTTATCATCATTCAGATCCACATTGCCTACAGTTACACTCTGAATAATAACCTTTGAATCTCCCTGATCTGATATATTTAAACCTGAAATTGAAATTCTGTCATCGCCAGTTCTAAAATTTTTGATAAGAATATTTATCATCGTCGCTTCCTGCTGCAACATTTCTTCAAGTTGTGCATAATCCACCCCAGAAACCATAAAATTAAGCGTTATTGGGGGATATAATCCTTCTATCCCAATGTCGCTATACCCTAAGCTATAGTCTACATTACACTTTTGTAATAGCTCACCATTTTTTGTTGCATCAATATATTTCTTAGCTTTTATTTGCCTTTCGTTTTGACCTGTTTTAAGACTTACTTGCGTCACATTCTCCTTTTCATATGAAACAGTAGTCAGCTGGGCATCATATACTACTGTCAAATTCTTTTCCTTTGACACCATTTCATTAATTGCTTTAGCATAATTTTCTATATTGTAGCCTTCTCCAGCATTATGTTTTATTTCTTTGAAAAAATCTGAACTGACATTAACTCCGGTAGGAGAGACATCTGATGACCAGTTCACATTGTATGTTTTTCTAATTTCGTCGGCTAAATCCTTTGAAGGGGTTACAAGGAGAGTCTTCGCACCAACTCTTGCACAGCCAATAGCTGCACCAACTCCATCCAGACCATCACCAACAACAGCAACGTCATAACTATCACTACCTGAAACAGCTCCTAAATTATTAAAAGTAATTTTCTCACCAACCTCAAAATAATAATCCTTATTAATCATAGGCTTTATGGCAAAAAAGAATATAGCAATACAGATAGATAAAATTAAGACAAGTCTAATAAGTATATCAATTCTTTTTTTACGTTTATTCTGTGAGGTTATTTGTTTTATCATTGTCAATATTTCCTTTTAGGTTTGATATTATTTTACAAAAAAAGAAGCTCAACTACATTATCGTCATTTGGCTTCTTTTTCTTAATATCTGTATCAAACAGCATCTACTATTTACTTTATTGTATATGTACCCTTTATCATAATATCAGCATCCTGTATTGCAGTAATCCCTCTTCCATCTTTCTTAGGAATTAATAGAAGCTGATTGTCTGGAATTATTACACCATTTGGGATATCTTTCCCTGATATCAAGTTTGAAACCCCTCCCGTTGCCGTACCTGAAACATATGCTTTAACTCTATTGCTATTTCTAACAATAATTTCAGTACTTGCGTCACCTATTAAGGTTTTCCCTGCAGGGAGTTTTATAATCTTAAATACCATGCTATCCTTTACAGCAGCTAACTCATTTTGTGTTTCAATTAATTTCTTTTCAAGGTCTGATTGAGCAGGGGCTGCTGAACTCTTAATCAATGTCTTTAACTCAATTTCTAATTTATCTATGTAAGTACTGTCATAAATAGTCGGACTATTTGTTTGTGCTTTAACAACTGGTGCAAGCTGTAGTAATACTATTGCACACATAATACCTGCTAAAATTATTGCATGCCTCTTCTTAACTTTACTCATTAGTAGTTTCATTAAATGACCTCCAATATAAATACTTTTTTATAATCTATAATTCAGAAAGCCCGAAGCTTACTTCTAAGGCATCATTTACTTTTATCATTAATTCATCATCTAAATGTCCAATTTTCTCTCTTAATCTTTTCTTATCAATTGTCCTTATCTGCTCAAGTAATATAACAGAGTCCTTTGCTAATCCATAATCCAAAGCACCTATTTCTATATGGGTTGGGAGTTTTGCCTTATTGATTTGAGAAGTAATTGCCGCAGCAATTACTGTAGGACTATATTTGTTTCCGACATCGTTTTGAACAATTAGAACAGGTCTAATACCGCCCTGTTCTGAGCCAATTACCGGGCTCAGATCTGCATAATAGATATCTCCTCTTTTTATTACCACGTTTCCTCCATCTCCCCTAACCCCAGCTCATATCTACACTGCTGTTCCTCATCAGCTATAAGGCAACCCTCAGCAAGCCTTATATTTATTTCAGCCATCTCTTCATAGCCATTTCTCATTTTATCCCTCAATTCTATCTTACGCTTCTCCCGTATATAGAGATTCATAGCTTCCCTAACAAGCATACTTCTATTGGTTTTCTCATTTGACACCATATTATCTAATTCCTCAAGTAAATTGTCTGGAATGCTTATCAAAATCTTTTTAAGTTGAGACAATTCCTAACCCCCACTCTCTAAACAAGCTCTTCGTTAAGCTCTCTTTATAGGTACTTTTATAATAATCCAATAGCTCTTCTATAAGCTCACATATAAAACATTATAATACCTAAACAAGTACGAGGTCAAATTAAATTTATGTTACCAAACGCCCGAAAACGGCTTATATCAGGTAGTTTAGAATTTTGGAAATCTTTCCACTTTGAATAAAAGCTCTTGGTATCCTTTTTCCCACAATGCAAACTAATTCATAATTAATCATATCTATTGACGAAGCAACATCCTCCGCAGTTATTATATTACCTTCTTGTTCACCAAGGAGTACTACCTCATCACCAACTTCAACAGCACAATTCAAATCAGTTACATCTACCATACATTGATCCATACATATTCTTCCAACAACTGGTGCATATTCTCCATGAATTAGAACCTTCCCTTTGTTACTTAACCTCCTAGTATAACCATCAGCATACCCAATAGGAATAGTTGCAATTTTTGAGGTTCTTTGTGTTGTAAAAATTCTCCCATAGCTTATAGAAGTATTATTCTCAACCTCTTTAACTAATATTACATTAGCTTTTAGAGTCATTGCAGGCTTTAAATGCATTTTTGTCTTATCTACTTCTTCAGATGGGTACATACCATATATTATTATACCTGGGCGAACCATATCAAGGTGCATCTGAGGATATTCAATAATTCCTCCGCTGTTTGTACAATGCTTAACTGGGATATGTATTCCAATTCTCTGAAGTTCACTGCATATACTTATAAATTTTTCAAACTGTGATAAAGTATATTCCCTATCCTTCTCATCAGCAGTAGCAAAATGGGTAAACAGTCCTTCAATAATTATATTTGGCAGCGAATTTATCTGTGCAACATTCTTAACTGCATTATACCCAGGCAAAAACCCTATTCTAGTCATACCTGTATCAATTTTTATATGAATTTTTACCTTTTTGCCCTGTCTTACCGCTTCATCTGACAAAGCCTGTGCCAATTCATGACTAAAAACAGATTGAGTGACATCATTCTCTATTATTTCATTTACCCTTATAGGATCAGTGTATCCGAGAACAAGTATTGGTGCACTTATCCCATTATTACGCAGCTGAATTGCCTCATCTAACATTGAAACTGCAAGTCGCGTTACTCCATTATCAAGAAGTGTCCTTGTCACCTCCATAACTCCATGTCCATATGCATCAGCCTTAACTACTCCCATTAACTCTGCATTTTTATTGGTTATTCTTCTAATCTCACGGATATTGTGAGCAATGTTATCTAAGTTAATTTCAGCCCATGCTCTGTTTAGTTTATAATTCATTTATCTTTTGCCCCCAAAATATAATCTCCTGCTTCTAGTATATCCAAATTATGTTTTTTGAAAACATAATACATTAATAAATTATCTAATTTTTACAGCCAAATTAATTTACAGATGTTTTGCAAAAACCTCTATTTACCCTTAATATTAGTGTATGTTTTAATAATTGAATATGGTACACTCTCCACTATATCCATTGCATTTACTCCATGCTGCCCCTTTGCGTCTGCAGCTATATCACCAGCAATGCCATGTAGGTAGACTCCTGCTACTGCTGCCTCAAACGCCCCGGTTCCTTGACCTATCAGAGATGCTATAATTCCTGTCAAAGCATCTCCACTCCCGGCAGTGGCCATACCTGAATTTCCAGTACAATTAATATACAATTCTCCATTCTTGTCAGCAATTATTGTACGAGCACCTTTAAGTACAACTACCACACCCCATTGGCTGGCATACTTTCTAGCTACCTCTATCCTATTATCCTGAATATAGCTAATATCAAGTCCAGTCAGCCTCGACATTTCTCCAGGATGAGGAGTTATTACTACATCTTTTTGAAACCTTTTGAAAATATCTGTATTTTTAGAAAGCACATTAAGCACATCCGCATCTAATACCAAGGGTATCCTTGAATTCTCAGCAATAAGATTTATTATATTGTATATACTCTCAGCAGTGGAGAGACCTGGTCCAACAGCAGCCACATCACATTTTTCCAGCATCTTTATTATGGTACTGCCGCTTCTATCGCTGATAATGCCCTCATCGTCCTCTAAATTAATTGCAACAGCCTCAGGAACAACACTCTGATATATATTTACCAAGCTTGAAGGAACAGCTAAATATACCAAACCAGAACCAGTTCTAAGACTTGCTTTTGCAGTTATACAACCAGAACCAGCCATGCCTGTAGAGCCCGATATAATTAAAACTTTTCCGCAGCTTCCCTTATTAAACTCAGCTTTTCTCTTTGGAATAACAGCCTGTATGAAGTCATTGTCTGTTTGATTTGTCAATATTTCTATGCTATCAATTGACTGCTTCGGCATACCGATATCTTCAACTACTAGCTCACCTGTATATTGAGCACCTGGGTAAACTAGCTGTCCAATTTTGGGAAGTTCGAAAGTGACTGTTTTATGAGCCTGCACGCTAGAAGCTGCAACTCTTCCTGTCGCTGCTTCTACCCCTGAAGCAATATCAATAGCTAAAGTATAATTAGAATTATCATTTATAAGCTCTATGGCTTTTGCAATATTACCTTGTACCTGTCCTCTGAAACCAGTACCGAATATTCCATCTATAACGATATGGGCCTTCTCGATATCAGCACTCAGTTCATCAAGTACTAATTCATTTTCTATTAATGCTATATCAGCGCCAAGTTTTTTCAAAATATCAAAATTAAGCTTTGCATCTCCAGTAATGCTTTCTTCATTAAATAAAGAATAAAGCTTTACCCTGTTTCCTCCTATAATCAGGTGCCTTGCGACAGCAAAAGCATCTCCTGCATTATTACCCTTTCCTGCCACTATTACAAAATTGCAGTAGGCTAGCTGCTTTTGTTCTAAATACAATTTGATATGTTTTACAATTTTTAATGCAGCATTCTCCATTAAAACAATACCGGGAATTTTCATTTGTTCTATAGTATATTTATCAAGCTTACCCATGTCGGTTCCTGTTACAACCTTCACTATATGCCTCCTATCACAGAATTTAGGAGTCAGAATTATAACTACTGACTACTGACTTTTACTACCAACTCCTGTCTCCTGACTAAAATATATTTCATCCAGTTTTTGTAATTTATCTCCACCAAGTAAATCATGAAAATATGAGTACATATCGGTATCATCCTGAGCCAACAGTCCTCTTTCATCAATCAGCTTCTTTAGCTGCTCCTTTGTCTGCACAATTTCCTTGTCTAGTTCTTCTACTCTTAGCTGATTTTCTTTTGTAGAGAAATACACCAGCTTTACTGTCTGCTCTAAAAGCTCTAAATTTGCCTGTCTTATTTCTTTAGGAACAGCTGAAAGTCTATCTTCAATTTCTTTTGCCCTTTTATTAATTTCTACAATTATTTTCTCACAGTCCTGCATTTCTGTACGCGCTTCTTCATTATTATTTTCAAATGCCTCTGTGGTCAGCTTTATTATGTTGTCCATACATTCCTTCTTTTTAGCAGTAATTTCCTTTGCTTCTGCTATTAATCTGGATTGTTCCTTTAAAAGCTCTTTGATCTTATTCTCATAATCTATAATATCACTTGTTTTAGTAATATTATTAAACAATCCATTCCATCTTTCATCTAAAATAAGAAGAGATATGTCATTGTTAAACAGGACCTTTATGTCTAGCTCGTGTGTCTTCTTACCTCTGTTAAATATCTTCCACATATACCCTCCATTTAACTATGCTATGCTATAATTATAAAATACATGGTATATAAACAGAATCCTAATTAAATTATACACCAATACTTTCTAATACATCTTAAAAAAATCATATACATGTATATCGGAATAATCGTCATCCCAATAACACTTTTTTGTTTGAGATTTAGTTATTGCCTTGAAATGCTTGCATTGCAAATGTATAATTAATTATTAATTAGAAGGAGGATTTTACTAATGAACCATCTGATGCTTTATGCTCACGCTGGAAGTAGAAATCATGGTTGTGAGGCAATCGTAAGGTCAACACTAAAAATACTAAATCTAAATAATATACAAATATCACTTGCAACTTTCAGAGAACAAGAGGATAAAGCTTTCTTGTCCAAGGATTTCGATTTAAATTTTGTAACCTATAAACGCTATGAAGGTTTAAATCCTGTTAGATTAATTGATGCAGGACTAAGAAAGCTTGGCATTAATAAAAATATGCTATTCTCATTTTCTCAAAAACAAATTATTGACTCCATAGATAAGAATACACTATGTCTTTCAATAGGCGGAGATAACTATTGCTACGGTATTCCTAGATGGATATATTATACTAATGAGGCAGCTAATCAGAAAGGAAGTAAAACTGTTTTTTGGGGCTGTTCTGTAGACCCAGATTTAATTGATAATGAAATGCTTGAGGATTTAAGAAAGTACAGCCTTATTATCGCTAGAGAAAGTATAACTTACCAGGCCTTTTTAGATAAGGGACTGACAAACGTTATTCTTGTACCAGACCCTGCCTTTACTCTAGATACAAAGCTGCCTGAATTTCCAAAGGGTTTTGTCTCTGGTAATACAATTGGTATAAATGTTAGCCCTCTTATTATGAGAAGTGAAACTAAAGAAGGTATTGTCTTCAAAAGCTACGCAAAACTAATACAACATATTATTGATACAACAGACAGTCAGATTGCATTAATACCACATGTGCTCTGGGACCACGATAACGATATGGCTCCGCTGAGTAAACTGTATGACTTGTTCAAAAATACAGGACGGGTTATACTTATTGGAGACACGTATAACTGCATGGAATTAAAGGGCTTTATCTCCAGCTGCCGTTTACTTATTGGCGCCCGAACACATGCTACCATTGCAGCATATTCTACAGGCGTTCCTACGTTAGTAATTGGATATTCGGTAAAAGCCAGAGGTATTGCTAAGGATATCTTTGGGAGCGAGGATAAGTACATTTTACCTGTTCAGAAGCTGGAGCAAGAAGACCAATTGATTAGTGCATATAATTCTCTAATAACTCAAGAGGCTGATATCCGGAAATATTTAAAAGATTTTATGCCTGACTACATCAACGATGCATACAAGGCAGGAGAAAGCGTAAGAAAGTTAATGGGCAGATAAAGTAATCAACTATATACCCAATACTGAATTTGTACAAAAAATACAAAAAATTAATAGTTAGGAGGTTAAATGAACAGCTTACCACTTGTTTCGGTGATTATACCTATGTATAATACTATGAATTATATAGAGAGAACAATTAAGAGTGTTTTAAATCAAACATATACTAATTTAGAGGTTATTGTTGTTGATGATGGCAGCAAAGACACTGGAGCAGAAATTGTGAAGGACTTAATGATAAAGGATTCTCGAATCAAGTACTTTTTACAGTCCAACCAGGGTGTCTCTGCGGCTAGAAATAATGCAATTGGACATTCCTCTGGTGAATATTTGGCTTTTTTAGACAGTGATGATTTGTGGTTGCCACAAAAGCTTGAAAAACAAATGAATAGAATTTTTACTTCCAAAATGGATGCATGTTATTGTGGATACCAGTACTTTTGTGAAGATATAATGGGAAAAACCTTTCCTAAGCGCTATTTTGAAGGTAAAATATTGGTAGAAGTTATAAAGGAAAAGGTATCTGTTTGGACAAGTACTGTAGTGGTAAAAAAGTCTATAATTAATGAAAATTCTATTAGTTTTAGAAATGGACTGAACTGGTCTGAGGACATGGAATTCTTCTGTAAACTATTGTATAAATGTGAAATCTGTTGTGTGAAAGAAACACTTGCTCTATATAGACAAAGACCCAATTCATTATCAGCTTCACCCAACAGGCTGCCCGAGTTACAATTATGGAAGGGGTTTTCCGAATGGATACAAGCCACTCCCTCTCCACTTGCATATAACAAGCAGGAAATTGAAAATGCAATAAACCACTATAAATTGCCTAGTATAGCCGTTTTTTGTCTTTATCAGAAGCTTTGTACAGGGGATGTACCAGATGGGGATTTCTTAACAAAATTGCCATTACAATTGGTTAATGATTATAAATTTAGCTTTTCAACAACAGGAATGAAGCTATTAGTTAAAAAGCTATTAATACGGTATAAATATGGGATTAAGTAAAATTAATATTAGCAGAGTGTTGTACCTATGAAGCTTAGAAATGGTTATGGGCTATTGTATAACTTGTTAAAATAATGTAAATTTTCAGAATATCTATTGAAAAATAGCTATTTCAGTATAATATTATTATGTATAAATTCTCATTCTAAATAAGAGAATTTATCAGATTTCTATTAATAAAATAAAAATCAAGGAGAGTTGTAAATATGAAGATTGTTAATGAAAAGGGAAAGTTGTTTGGGCTGATTAATATTATTGACTTAAGTATTATTATACTAATTTTGTTAATTGGTGCCGTTTTTTTATTTAAACCCTCGGGTACATCTGTTACAAGCAGTGAAACTATGCAAGATATTACTGTAACCTTCAGGGGCACTGTAAGAGTGGGCGAACAAATAAAAGCCTTAAAGGAAGGCGACCAGCTTATATCTATATTAAATCCTGAAGATGCACGCATAAAATCCATTACTTTTTCTGATTTACAAGTACCAATAAGCACTGCTGATGGTAAACAGGTATATTCTCCTGACCCATTGAGAAAAGAGCTTGTAGTAAAATTTTCAATGAAAACTGCGGGTGGAAATGGGATAATCAGGCTAGGAACTCAAGAAGTTGCTGTAGGTAAAAATTTCACATTAAAAACTCGTACCTTTGAATCATTAGGAACTGTTGAAGCTATTGAGTTAAACTAGGAGGAATCATATAGTGTGGAAATATGTATCAAATAGTCTACTTTGTAGATTCCTGATATTTGTTTATAATTTATTTTGTAATGCATATAATAATAGCTTCATAAATAAATGTATTAAAACAATATCAACATGGAATAAAGGTAGCTCAACCTATAAGGTTATACAAAACTACATCAGCCGAGGTCCTAAATACGCTTTTTCGGTAACATATAGATTCTTGGCTTTTTTAGGAAATAAGTTGGATATGCTTGCAAGCAGTATCAATTCAGCCTATACAAAAGCATACAAAAACAGCCTCCTTTGTAAAATATACAAACGCATTATAGGCTTAGGCGAAAAATGTTTTGGTAAACGGTACAAGGTAGCTTTCTTTATTATTCTTGCTATTATACTGTGCTTGCTCACTCTTTTCCTTCCAAAAATTGCTGTGGTTGGTATTATAGGTTTGCTAGCAGCTATATTTATTCTGCGGGATTTTGAAAGAGCAGCTTATCTTGTGGGTATCTACCCAATTTTATATTATATTGCTGTTTCAACTAATATTGGTTCTCTGGCTTCTATATGGGATGAGCTTTTAATTATTTTCTGCGTAGGAGTTTGGTTTTATCGATGGCTAGTTGATAGGAGAGATTTTTCCTTTGCATGGACTCCTGTTGATTTCTCATTGATACTATTCTTCTTTGTAGCTATAGTTTTATTTGTTTTAACCTCCTTCGACTCGGTTGGCTTTGCTGGTATAAGAGCAAATATTGAATATTTAATATTTTTCTTTATTGTTGTTAAGCTTCTCAGAAGTGAGGACGGAGCAAAGAATTTAATTAAAATTATGATTTATACGGGCATTTTTATGTCAATTGTTGGTATATATCAAGTTATTGCTAATGTACCTACTCCATCCTACTGGACTGATAAAGCGGAGGTTACTGCTGGACCTAGAGCCTTTTCAATTGTAGGAAATCCTAATGTTCTGGGATGCTTGTTAGTTATGCTAATACCTCTTGCAATATCTTTGATTTTTTCAGAGAAAAGGATTTTGCAAAAGCTTCTTTACACCTTTGCTGCTGGAGTAATGGGAATTTGTTTGCTGCTCACAGGTTCTCGTTCATCTTGGATAGCTGTTAGTATTGCAATGATTATTTATGCTATTCTAAGCAAAAAATACAAGCTAATTATTGGGTTAGGTGTTGTAGCAGTTTTGGCTTATAGCTTTGTTGAAACAGTACAGCTTAGAATTAATTACTTATTAAATCCTGAATATATCGCCAGCAGCTTTAGGGGCGGAAGATTTGTAAAATGGGGAAAAGCATTGGATATGTTTTTTGCTAACATCCTCTTTGGAGTTGGTTTTGGACAATTTGGTGGTGCAGTTGCTACGAAAATGGTCAGAGGTGCTTCTTATGTAGATAATTTTTACTTAAAGGCTGCTGTCGAAATGGGTATATTTGGTGTAACCACCTTTCTAATAGCTTTGTACAATGCAATAGTTTGGCCGCTCAGAGCAATAAAAAAAGTTGAGGACAAGGTTTCTAAGGGAATAATTCAAAGTGGTTTTGGAGCTTTGATAGGTATCCTGTTTACAAATATTTTACTTAATAACTTTGATGCCCCTTCAGTTACTACCTACTTCTGGGTTATATCCGGAGTATGCGTATATCTCGGCTTTGTTAAGAAGGGCCCTCACAATGTGCTAACTAATATTATTGATAAAAACCAGAAGGCTTAACAGAAACAACGCAAGTTGGCAAGCCAACATTGCTTATGTTAATGTGAAAAAGCAGGCACGTCAAATGTAATATATTTGATGTGCCTGTTCTGTATTCTTAGATTTTGAGGTTACTTATGATTTTATTTGATTCTTACTTTTCCTTCTACTCACCCTCTTTACACCAAAATCAATCTTACTTTAGTCTGTAACAGTTTTCTTCTCCAAGCGAAAGAATTGTCCTTTAACTACTAGTGTTGCAATACCATTCGTATCTATGATTAAGCCAAAAGAATCATCGAAATCTTTTAGGCTAAATGAACTACATAAGAATGGCGGTGATATGCCATCCCATATATCAGACGGCTGCCTATATATCGAGAACAAGTCATTCCAGTCCAATACATGATAGCCTGACTCGATTGGAGGTGAAAAAGTGGTTATACTTTTTGAATCTATATAAAGCTCTTTATTCAAGTACTTTTCCTTTATTTCCTTTACTATTTTATCATTTTCACTCTTTTCAGCTTCCGTGGTTGCCTCAGCTCCATGATATTCAATACCTTCGCCCAGATACTCAGTTGCTTCCCAAATGCCAAAAAAAGTATTAAATTCCTCGTATTCTATTCCTTTCAAAATAATGTTATTGTCTTGCCTCCTATAAATTGTCATACTAGTTGTTGGACTATTCTCATCCTTGATTACTAATCTCACATTGAAATTATTTGTATTAAATTCAATGTGATAATAAACAATCTCACTATCTTCTTCTGGACTCCAACTTTTTATAACCGCAGTTGGGAATATTTCTTTAATTTGCTTGTATGTCATTCCAATATGTACTTTATTGAAATCTATTTTTTCACCACATTGTATAAAGTCAACATTATCATCGGATGTATCTTCTACAGTATCGTTAGCAATGTAATAAATAGATATATCATGTTTACTATACTTATATGATGTAAAACTTTCTTCAGCCCCTATATCAATTACTTCATACTCTGTCCCTATAAGTAATTCGATTTGCTTTTTTGTCAAACTAAATAACTCAGCAATTTCCTTTTCATTAAAATAACCCTTAGAAAAATCAAAATTGTTGTTATCTGTATTCTGTGTAACTTCAGAAACATTTATACTACTATTTACTGAGGTATCAATTACGGTAGAATTTGAATTTTTTGTAATTATTCTTTTATCCTCAGTTTTATTTATCGAACAAGCACTAAGTAACAATACAAACATTAAGCTATAAACTAAGCATAATTTTCTCTTAATCATCTTAATTCTCCTCTTTCTCCATTATCTTTTCAACTTTTTACCATCGTTAATATCTCCAGACCATGACCATTATATTATCTTCGTTCCATATCCTCAATCAAAAAATCAAATTCCTTATTTATTGCGGGCGACAGGTAAAAAATTGCTCGGCTGGAGTTTTTGAAATGGCAAATCATTATTCTCTTTATAAACTTTTCTCGATTCATTAATAAGCTGTTTGTCAGCAGAAAATTCTTCGATTCTTTTGCGACTTATTCCTAATTCTTTTGATATTCCCGAATAATCTTCATTCCATAAGTCCTCATACATTAACTTATTGTCCTTGATGGTTATATACCCATAATGGTCTAAGCCACCGCTTGCAAAATAAAAGAACATGCCGGGATATGATGAATTATCTGTAGAAAACAGTCTCGTTGTTCCTGATGCAAAATTATGATTTCCGACCTCAACTACTATATCGTTATATGTATACACGGTTATGTTATTCATACCATTTTTTGCAATGACTAGTTCGGGAATGCCGTTATTATCCAAGTCTTTTATAGAAAAATCAAGATCGTCATTAGAAGATTTATTATCATATAAATCACTTAAAAATGTCGTATAATCAACTTTCGCTTCCTCTTTTAACGTCCTTTCAGTTTTACCACAACCACTAAACGAAAATATTGCCAGTATAGCAAGATAAACTAACATCTTTTTCATGACATATGCTCCTTAATCTCTTTGGGTACAACTCTCCGCTGCTTGCAGTCTTCTATAATATCGAGTGGGGATGTAGCACGTCAAGCAGTGTATGAGTGTTGTTCCCTGTCCGCTTACACGGGGAGATCTTAATGATAATGTTATTGGCATTATTTTTATTATTTTACCATTAATTATATATTTGAGTCAATTTTTGTTATTTTCTATTCTCCTCCTAGAACAAAGTGCGTTACTGTTCACTCCCCACATTAATTCATTATGCAAAGTGACGAAATTTATTTTTTTATTTTGTGGATAAGTCGTACTTGTAGGTTTCTACTTTGTTGTCGGAATTGATTACAGCCTTAAGATTTCCAAAGGCTGTATAGCTGTAACGTGTTAGCTTACCCCTTCCATCTGTCATGGATAGCTTGCTGCCCTGTTTGTCGTAGCTATATTTTGTAGCTGTTCCAAGCGCACATTACAAATTAGAACTGTAGGTCGCTACTATGTTTTACGTAACTTCCTACAGTCAAAAATTATAATTGTTTTATAGCGTTAACAACAATGATACTTATACTTCATTGTTTTTTATTCTGTTCCGATTCATTTCTATTAATGTTAATTCTGTTGCTATTCTTCCTCTTTCATCCTCTGAGAGTTTATCTTCATTTTTTGCAGCATATTGTAAAAACTCTAATCCAGTATAATATTTTGATATATTATCACAAATACGCATTTGGTTTTTAGATGAAGCTTCATGGTGAAAGTTGGGAATGCCTTGGAATATAGGTATTTCTTACTGCTTACTGATTTTAAAATATCTTTTGCTGTGATTTGGTTGTAATTACACGAATTTTTAAAAATTTGCAACAGTGGTTTTCCATACTTTGAGGGTATGACCAAATGTGGCAAAAAGCTTGATATATGGGCATAATTTTTCAAAAAACTTGTAAAAACCATACTGTAATGAGCATTCTGTCTGTAACCAAAAGGCTTCTGTTATGAAGGGCTCATAGTTTTATACCTACAGTAAGTCTTTTATACCCCTGTATAGTATTTACATACAAACACCCTAAATCAGCTTATTTTACTGCTGTTTAGGGTGTATAACACTGTAATTATTAATTCATAAAGCCAAAGTTGCTAAAATGGATCTTGTTGAGAAATTGATAATATGTATTGGTAAGGCTGATTTTCTGTATCATATATAGCGTCTTGCTACTCTCCTTACCATAGGCCTCTCAGTTATTATTATTCCTTCCGGCATCATTCCCCAGGAACGACTTTTCTTTGATTTTTAATGTCTTTCACCAATTTTATTATTATCTATACCTACTACTATTGTTATATGTCTCTCACAATGTCCCTGTATTTTTGTACATATATGCTTCGGCTTCTTTCTCAACTGTAGTTTTATCAATTCTTATGTCTTAGCAAAAGTTGCCTGTAGCAGTAAAACTTACTTAATAAGCTATATATAAATAATATTTACCGTCTATCTGTGCAATAAATGACCAAACAATATGAGTATATGATGAGTCAGCTACTGACCCATCTCCTTCCCCAATGATTTTCATATAAGCAACTTTAACATTTTCTTTCTTTAAATCCCACCAAGGACAAGTATTCTTGAAATTCCACATATGATATTCGTCAGTAACTTCTTCCCCAAAAAAGTTACTCAACTCTAAATTAACTTTATCAATATCTTCTTTCTTAATAGCGATTTTTGCGTAAAAATACCCGTCCTTTTTACTATAAGTAAAGTTATCAATATTAGAGCTATCAGATATAGTTATCCCGATATTTTTGTTAATTAATTCAATTTGCTCATCTTTTGAAATAAGTGAGTCCTCACTTGAAAACTTTTTTGTCACTAGTAAAAATATAAAAATTAATAAACAAGTTATAAAAATGATTATTATTCCAATAATGAGCTTTTTACTTTTATTGTTAGTTAACATTTCATATCACCTCAAATATCAATTTTTGTTTATTTTCTCCACTTAACTTCTTCTACTTTATCTAGCATCTGACTCAAAGATAAACTCTTACCCATGCTTTTTGACACCCTCAGTTTGTTGTTATAGTATTGATACACTAACCACCCTTCATTATCTCTTGTACCATTTTTACATTGATTTATAAATGCATGTTCTCTATCATCATCGTTACTCGTCCTCCATTCACTATTTTTGCAAATGCTGAGGCAACATTACTCCCCACATAGTCAAGGTGACCAGCATTACAGCCCAGAAGATATAGAACATTAACACTTTTATTTTCAAAAGATGTAATCGCACTGTAACCTACACTATCACTTTGACCCTTTGCATCTTGAGGAAATAAGTAATCCCATGCTGCATGTGTATTAATTGAAACAGCACTTATTTTCCCATTTGACATTTCATTCTAACCCTGTTTCAACTCAGCACCATTAGTTACCTCTGCTGTACCTATATCATCAGAATTTAATCCATAGTAAGCTGCTATCTTTTCTTTATTATCGTTGGCTACATTTACCCACTCTGGTGAATAGAATACGTATGCAGAGTAGTGTGTCGTAATATCGATATTAGCAGGACCTGTAGATACTATATTAGTGTTTTTTGTTGATTGAGCTGTTTTAATGCTAACACCAATATCAGACTTTCCAATCGTAGTTGTGCAGGTATAAGTTGAAGCTTTAATGTTATTTTTCTTATTATCTGCTGTCGTTGTATCTTAACGGTTTTTCTTACTCTCAGGTCGTCACCGTTATAGGTATACTCTGCTGTTGTTCTTATGCTGTCTTTTATTTCATATCATTTTAAATTGTACTTACTTAGTAGTTGACTGCAAAATGTCTTTATGTACTCTTTTGAATATTCACTATTTTTTTGGACTTCCTCATCTGAAAATTCTCCGTTGGAATATCTTTTTAACACCTTTACAATATCTTTATCATTTGATTTAATTAGATACTCAGCAAAGGTCTTAATCCATTTCCACTCACCCTCTTTTAACTTTTTTAATGCAAATTCATTTAATTCTTTATATCTTTGAACCTCAGCATTCTGAACCTGATCTAACAAGATTGATTTAAAATCGTTTTGTTCCTTATTATAAAATATAATTGCGTTGGTTGGCAACTCATATACTCTTAGACTTTTATCTTCAAATATACAATCAACCTTAATTTTAACTTCATACTCTAATTCATCGCCGAAAATTCGTCTTTTGTTGTCATCAAATACTACATAGCTGTAGCTAAGCTTCGGATAATTATTTTTATATACTTCAACATAAAAGCTATCATTTTTAATGCCTTTAATTTTATATTTATCCGTATTTTGTGATCCTGCTGAATTATAAATAGAACTTAAAAATATAAAAAAGCCAATAGCTAAAGTAGAAAATATTATAACAAAAGTAATTATTATAAAACTTTTTCTATAAGATTTTTTGCTTGAAAATTCATTATCCATTTTATTACATCTCCAAATCAATTTATTGTATAATTTTCAATAGAAAATTTATTCAAATCGATGTGTATAAATATAGTTATTAAATGCACGTCTAATCGCTAATAATTCATTTGGGGTCGGATTTGCACGTTCACCCTTATATAGTGGCCAAGTAATACCATGAAAATCTTTTTGGGTAACGATCTCTACCATGTTATATAGGCCACTTTCTCCACCACTATTTGAAATAAAGGAACTATACCTGTTATTAACACCATTTGAATAGTACTCTCTTAAGTAATAAGAAAGGTATGCACCGTTTCCAACAGCTTTTGACATATTAAGTGCATCTATATCAGCTATCATATCCTCAAGGCTAAAACTCCCCTTATCCTTTGCTCCGATATATCCGTAAGCTATTTCATATAGTTTGTCAGGATCATTCTCATCATAATTAGAGTCTTTTCTTAAGTCTCCAATCACTGTTTGTAAGTCTCCGGCCCATCCGCAAAGTGCATTTACAATATTTTCTGCATCTTTGGTATTTTTATCAATAAATTCAAATCCAGACTCATGAAAAATAGTATTATATGTAATGCCGTTCATAGTAGCAATAAGGTGTGTAAAATCAATTCTATTTCCTGTTTTAGGATCCTTTAGAATAATCGGTAAGTTACCACCAAAAGCATTTCCTAAATATGGTGCTTTATCTAGAACATATTTTTTAAAATCCTTATAAGAAACATTTTTATTGCTTCCTGCAACATACTCCCACATTCCTCCACTATATATACCATCTCTGATAAACATCATTACCAGTTGGTTAGTATCAAAACAACTATCATTTCCAGCCAAATAATCTTTTGCATAACGTTCTAAGGCCTCAATATAGTTCATTAACGTATCTAAAGAAAAAGTCCCATCAGAACTCTTCTCCGTCCCCTCATCCGAAATGACAATCTTCCATCCATCTTTCAACCATTGTTTGAGATCATTAGGATCAATAAATCTAGTTTTCTTACCTTTTTCTATCTCTACATCTCCAGCTAAAGATTGATATTGGGAATGGTTATCTAGATCCCTTGGCTCCAAGATATCATTATTAGGAATATAAAACCCCTTGTCAATCCCCCAGCCATTATTAGGTTTATACTCAATGCCAGGGTCAATATCTTTCTTGTCATACTTCTTATTTATAATATCTTCAAAATGATTATTGGATTCTCCATTATTTTTTCTTGTATCTCCTAATGTTCTATCTAACTTATCTCTCCATTCATATTCTTGATAACTGTCATATAAATTAGATGGAGTGTTAAATTCATTATATTCTATAATTTCTTTTCTTTCTCTATAGACCTGTTCATCGATAGCAGATTTTTTACTGCTATTTTTTTCTCCAGATTTGTTAGAGTTCTTGTTATCTACTATTCCTGCTAGTCCAATCATTCCAAATAGAGCCCCAATATTAGATTGATTCTTATTGGAATTATTAGTAGTATTGGCTGATTTCGGACTATTATTATTCTCTTGGATAGCATTTCTTGTTGAGTTACCTATTGAATTAGTACCTCTTCCAATCGTACTTTCTATTGCTCCACCAAGTCCTCCAAATAAACTTCTTATTGCATGCCCACTGGGATCAACATGCCTTATCGGGTCATTCTCACAATAGGTATAAAGGTTAAGTGACAATGGATTGCTATCCTCACCCCAATAACTATCCTCACTGATAAATCGCCCTATATATGGGTCATAGTATCTTGCTCTGAGGTAATAAAGTCCTGTTTCATTGTCAAGGAACTCTCCTGCATACCTTATCGCATTGCTGGTGGTTTCTATAGTAAGTGTTGGATTGCCCCAGATGTCGTAGTCATACTGGTTTTGCAGTGTTCCTGCTTCGTCTACTGTTTGTACTACATCGCCATGTCCATTGTACAGGAAGTAGGTTGTGGTGTTTTTGTTGTCTAGCTTTGCTATGTAGTTTATTCCCTTTATGTATCTTGCTTGTATATTGTTGTTTGCATCTGTTTCTAGGATTACGTTCTGTCTGTCGTACTGGTAGTTTGTTACCTCGGCTGTATAGTTGTTGCTTGATTTCTTGAGGGTTTTGCTTACTCTCAGGTCGTCACCGTTATAGGTATACTCTGCTGTTGTTCTTATACTGTCTTTTATGGTCTCTGTTTTTTTGAGTCTGTTGAAACCGTCATAGGTGTAGCTGGTTTTTTCTACTAGCTTGTCTATACTATTTGCTACATTATCGCCGTAGGCTGTGCCTGTTGTTGCAGGGCGTAGCTTTGTGCTATCTGGCAAGGTATGGCTTACGCTTTGCTTTAACTGGTTTCCGTTGTCGTCATAGACATACTTTGTTGTTTTCCTTGCAATTTCCTTGTTGCTCTCGTTAAACATTCTCTCTACTAGCTTTAAGAGTGTGTTTGAATTTGAGTAGGTGTAATCGCTCTTCTTTAATATATATTGTATGTCTTTTCCAGTTGCTTCGTCAATATATTCGCTTGGCTGTGGTGAGGTGTAGGTCTCATTAAGTGACAGCCTGTTACCTGCTTTGTCGTAGGAATATACTGTGGTCTTGCCAGGTGTTGTCACCTTGGTTATTCTGCCTGCTTTGTCATATTCATAGTTTGTTGTGCCATAGCTATCTGTTTTTGATAGCTGTCTTCCTGCAAGGTCATAGGTGTAGTTATATTCTGATATGATAGCACCATTTGGTTTTTTGTTTGTTAATTGAATTAATTGATTATCTTTATCGTAGGTGTATTGCTCACTTACACCGCCATCGTAATCTATTGCTTTCCTTCTGCCATTTTCATCATAGGTGTAGGTGGTGGTTTTTCCTCCGTTTGAGACTGTTTCCATTCTGCTGGACTTATCATAGGTGTAGGCTACTGTATTGCCTTTGAGGTCGGTAACTTTTGTTACATTCCCTACCTGATCATAGGCATAGATTATCTGTACAGTGTTGTTTTTACTGATTTCAAGGAGCCTGTTATTTTCATCATAGCTGTAATTACTTGTGCCGCTTTCGTCTTGCATTGATATTCTATTTCCAGCTTCGTCATAGGCATATTTAATACTGTCACCTGTTTGGGTTACTTTACGTTCCACTAAAAGGCCAAGGTTATCATAGGTGAATACGATATTGTTACCGTTTTTGTCGGTGACACAGGCTGTGTTTCCTGTCAAATCATACTTGTAGGTTTCTGTTTTGTTGTCGGAATTGATTACAGCTTTAAGATTTCCAAAGGCTGTATAGCTGTAGCGTGTTAGCTTACCCCTTCCATCTGTCATGGATAGCTTGCTGCCCTGCTTGTCGTAGCTATATTTTGTGACTATTCCAAGTGCATCGGTTACTTTTGTCAGTCTTCCTGCTCCATCGTATTCATAGGAAGTTGCGTTCCCTTCACCGTCTGTCTGCTTGACTACTTCGCCATACTGGTTGTAGTCTTATTTTGTTGTGTATGTGTTCCTTTCAACTGCCTCTGGTGTTGACTTTGTTGTCAGTAGGTTTGCAAGATTGTAGGTATATATTGTTCCATAGCGTGCTTGGTCGTTATCAGCTGAAAGATAGCCCTGAGCATCTATTTCCTTTGTAATGTTTCCGTTGGCATCGTAGACCCTTCTGCTTATGACTTTATTGTAGCTATCTGAAACTGTAACAAGTCTGTTTAGGTTATCATAGGCATAGGTCATGTTGTCGCCTTTTGCATTGGTTTCTGAGAGCTTATTGCCTGCTAAGTCGTACTTGTATTTCAGAGTGTTGTTTTTTGCATCTGTTATACTTTCAACTCTGTTTAAGCTGTCATAAGTGTAGGTATTTGTATAGCCCCTTCCATTTTTTTCGGTGATCCTATTACCTGCATTATCATAGGTATACTCAGTAGATACATCTCTTCCGTTATATTTTACTGTGACTTTTTCTACTCTATTTAACAGGTCATAAGAATATGCAGCAGTGTATTTATCTCTGTTTTGAATATCGTCCTCTTTGTAGGCGAAGGCTAGAGGGCTTGTTACTTTGGTCTTGTTTCCAAGGATATCATATTCATAGGCTGTTATCATCTTAAGCTTGCCTGGGTACTCTGCATCTCTGAGGGTTTCTATCTCTGGAAGGTTTGATCCATTGTATATGTCTTCCTCGTCTACAAGCTTTATTTCTTTTAGCAGTCTGTTCATGCAGTCATATTCAAGCTTTTGGACGTCGTAAACGCCTTCTGACCTCAAACGCTCTATCTTTACAGTATTTCCGTTTTTGTCATAATAGCTTCTTGCGAAAGCTCCGCTGCTGTCGGTTACCGTATTTACAAGTCCATTGTCATAGTAGGTATAGCTTGTTGTTCTTGAAGACAGCTTGTCCTTTGTTCCTGTGACCTCCTTTGATGTTATGCTTCCAACGTCGTCATAGGTATAGTTCTCGATGGAATAGAGTACATTGCCACTCCCATATATCTCCAAGGGCATTTTTCTTTTTTCAATCCTATTGGCAGCATCATAGGTAACATATGTATAGCTGCCTTTTTTGTCCTTTGCTGCTACTATGTTTCCTAGTAAGTCTGTCCTATATTCCAACGTATTGCCATAAGCATCACTCTCTGCCTTAACGCTGCCGAAGCTGTTGTAGCTGTAAATAGTGCTGTTCCCAAGCTGATCCTTTTGACTTATTTTCCTTCTAAGGCTGTCATAGGTATATTCTATCTGCCCTCCGTCAGCAAAGCGCACTTTAGAAAGCGCTCCATCTGCATTATATTCATAGAGCGTGGAATTACCACGTTCATCGGTGCTCCTTGTTATATTTCCCAGTACATTATATTCATAGGTCTTGCTGTATCCTAGCGCATTGGTTGTCTGTACAGCCCTGCCCAATCCATCATATCTATAGCTTGAACCTAATGAGGTTTCAACGTTACCATTATATCTAAGTCCATCAATCCTTTTAACCACATTTCCATTTGCATCATATTTGAGATACTCCAGTATGCTTCCTTCGGGAAGTACTGTTGTAAGGCGTCTGTTCATACTGTCATAGGTATAAGAAGTACCCTCCATTGTCTCAGCCAGTTCAGGTGTATCCTTTTCTGCTACATAGCTGTTGGGCTGAATCTGCTTTTTAAGGTTACCCATTACATCATAGATGTATCTAGTTACTGCCTGTTCTCCATTAGCTGAAGGTGATTTTTTTCTTATAAGTCTATTCATACTGTCATATTCATAATATGAGGATATTCCTTTTGCATTCTTTTCTTCAAGCATATTACCATTCAAATCATAGCTGTAGGAAGTAGCTTTGTTTAGCGCGTCTGTCTTTTTGATTGGATTTTTGTCAAGGTCATATTCATAAGCTGTGGTATTGCTGTTTGCATCGGTTTTTGTTTTTAGTTGACCGTCGTTATAGTAGGTAAAGGTGGTTTTTGCCTTTACTTTTGTAGTATACTCATTATCGAACTCTACATTTCTAAGATAATTACTTTCCACATCAGAGGTTTCAACAAGTAAAGCCTGCCACAAGCCTTGATTCAACATCATATTCATATCTGCTAACCTGATAATCCTTCTGAGCAGTCTTTTGTTTTTTTGTTTTAGATTGCCCTGTTTATCGTATTCATTAAGGGTTTCATGTCCAGCAGGCCCTGTTATTTTTATTGTCCTTCCGTTTTTATCATAGGAATATTCTACTCTATCACCTAAGGAGTTTTCTTTTCCTATAAGAGAGCCTTTGTCCACCCCATAATCAAAAATCTCTGTATTAAGCACCCTGCCAACCTCATCATATTTACTCTTTGTGAGCTTATAATAGTCAAAGGTGGTGTCAGAGTTAATGTATTCTTTTTTTGCTGTAAGGTTTCCTAATAGGTCGTATTCAAAGTACTTGGCATTTCCAGCCCTGTCAACACCTTTAGTCAGCTCTCCCTTTGCCGAATATTCAAAGGTTTCAGTAGTGTTGTCAGGATTTTCTACTCTATAAGGCTTTCCAAATAGATTAGAGTAGGTTGTGGTTTTATTTTTTGCTTTATCTGCTTGTATTAACAGGGTTTTTCCTGTTAAATCATATTCATAGCTTTCAGAGGAATTATCTGCATAGTTCCTTTGCCTTAGCAGACCATTTAAGAAGTATTCATTTCTGGTTATATTACCATAGGAATCAGTTTCTGTAAGGACTTTGCCCGAGCCATCATAGGTATACTTTTTAGTATAATTATCAGTTCCATTTTCCATGTTGTCCTGAGTTGTCTGAGCAGAGCTATACTTTAGTAGATTATTGAAAGCGTCATACTCATAGGTACTTCCGACAGAGGCTGATGGATTATCCTTGTTATATCCTTCTCCATCTGACTCCTTTGTTATATTACCACGTCCATCATATTCTTTATAGCTTATAACTTTTTTTGACGTGCCATTATTAACAGATACCTTTATAGGTCTGTTTAGTGCGTCATATTCATATTCAGTACCAGGAGCTGCAATTAAGTCCTGTGATGAATATCTTGGATCAATTTCCTTTGTAACATTTCCAATTTCATCATAGTGGTATTTAGTTACATAGCCCATTGGGTCTATTTTTGTGGCAACTTTACCAATACCGTTATATAAATATTGGTTTGTGCTCGCAACTCCAGAAAGATTTACTGTTTCAGAAGCCAGATTGCCCCTTTTGACATAGGTATAGGAAGTATTTTTAACGGTACCTTCCTTTGTAAAGGGTTCAACCTTTGTCTGCAACCTATTTAAACATATTTTACCAGTATATATATAATTTAGTCAATTTTTGTTATTTTTAATTCCTCCTCTCACCAAAAAAGAGTCGCCCACTATAATTAGTTTGCGACACTTCTTTGTTAGTACATATTTAATGTTGTTCTTTATTATTAATCAAGTCCTTATTAGCGTTTAATTATTTTGCAGTTTGTTTATTGGTTGAAGAATCTTTTAGGTACTGTGTTGGGTCAACTGATTTTCCATTTTTTAAAACTTCAAAATGGAGATGAGCGCCATCTTCACATTCACTTTGAATAGGATCTCCTACATGCCCGATAATATCATTTGCTTTAACCTTCAGTCCACAACTTATATCCTCGAGCCCTTGCAATGAAAGGCCTGCATATTTGGTTTTTAAGCCAGTACTTCCATGAGATATCTCAACAGTAATACCAGTTTCATTGTTCTCTACTAGAGAAACTGTACCATCTGCAACTGCCCTTACCTTTGTAAGCTTGTCTACCTTAAAATCAAGTCCATTATGAGCTCTAATGTCACCTAAAGTCTTTGATTCATAGAAAGTAGTTACGTCTCTGGTATAGTCTTTCATTATTGCACCATCGACGGGGCGAGTGAACTTTATAGCAGCCGTTGTATCCTTAGGTTTAGTTACCGCGTCTTTTGCAGGTGTTTTTACTGCAGTTGATGAGTTCTCTGCTTGAGCTGTCTTACCGATATTTCCTGTAACAGCTTTTGCTTGCTCTCCTTGATCTACATTTGCCTCCCCAGGAATAATCTTATCACTAACACTGGTATCATTAATGTTGGCATCAGGAGAATTCATTTTCTGCGTTGTTACGAATATTGCTGTGGCTGCCACAATTATTATACAAGCTGCCAGGATTACATAGAATCCTTTATTATTGAAGAATTTTGACAACTTGTTTTTCCAATTTTTTTCATCTGGAATAAGTTTTTTCATAATATATATTCCACCTCCATTAAATATTGTTTCCTTTATTGGAAACAATATACATGAAAGTATATTAATTTCGCTTTGGTTTTTAAACTACCTCTTTTATTTCTACACCTTTATAATAATACTTTAAAATATCCATAAAACCAGTTCCCTTTTTAGCTAAATAATTTGCTCCACATTGACTCATGCCGACCCCATGCCCGTATCCAAAGGTCGTTATTGATATTTTTCCATTAGGTAGCTTTGTTATTTTGAAATTGGTTGATTTGAGTTGAAATAGTTTTCTGAATTCTGTACCCTTCATACTTATATTACCTACCTTCATATCTATTACTCTATCACCCGCAGAATAATTTTTTATTTCGATATTTGATAGAACATCTTTACCTTTTAGTTCTATATTGGGATCAAATTCTTTAAGTGTCTTAATCATATCCTCAGTATCTAGTAGTACCTCACTTTTATATTCAGAAAAAGTATCTTCACCTAAGCTTTCCACACCTCTTAAATAAGGCTGCGCAACTCCAGCCCAAACATCCTCTGAATTCTCAGTATGCCCTCCACTATTAGAGTGAAACAGTGGATTTATCATAACGTTATCGTATTCCAGGACTTGACCTGAGGTATCCTTAACTGCTTTATTTATCTTATTCCAATATTTGAGTGAAGATAAAAACCCCCATCGCTTTATTGCTGTATTTTTACTAATCCATGCTTGGCAGTGAGCTGGATTAGTACAAACATCTGCTCCATCGTGCATATCTTTTGAGCCATAAAGCTTAGTTGCTCTACCTAAAGCATAGGTTCTTGCTGCAATTGCCTGTGCCTTAAGCGCTTCTATTTCATATGATGCCGGCATTTCTGCTGCAACCACTCCTATTAAATAATCCTCCAATTTCATTTTCACTACTTTATTTTGATCTGATATGTATACATTAATAGCAATTCTTTCTTTATTTTCGGTAGCTATGGGTTCTTCTACCACACTGAAATTCCGTATTACTATTAGCGGCAGTAAAACAACAATTATAAGCATCAGAATAATATAGCCACACAGTTTTTTCATTTTTACCTCTCTTTTTGAAACTAGAGGTTAAAATTCCCCCAGTAAATGTACATGTTAATATATATTCACTTGGGGCTGTTTTATGATTTTCTACGAAAAAGCTAATATAAAAACCGCATTTGTAATGAAGTATGCGGTTCTTATTACTTATGACTTATTTATTCTTCTACTCTCTCTATCTTTGCTCCTAATGCATTTAATTTCTTATCAAGCCTGCTATAGCCTCTATCTATGTGGTGTATATCTCCAATCTCTGTGGCTCCTTCAGCAGATAGCCCAGCAAGTACAAGAGCTGCACCCGCACGTAGATCAGTGGCTTTTACACCTGCTCCTGTCAATACACTTTTTCCTTCAATCACGGCAGTTCTACCATCAATTTTAATGTTAGCGCCCATTCTTTTAAGCTCACTAACATGCATAAATCGATTTTCAAATATTGTTTCTGTCACAATACTAGTTCCATTTGTACGACTAAGCAGGGCAGTCATTTGTGCCTGCATATCAGTTGGAAACCCTGGGTATGGAAGTGTCTTTACATCTATTGGGTTCAAATAACCCTTACTCTTAACGGTAATAGTAGATAATTCCTCAGAAATCTCCATCCCAGTTTCCTTTAACTTTGCTATAATTGGTTTCAAATGGTCTGGTACAACATTTTCAATTATTACATTCCCATGTGTAATGGCGGCTGCAACCATAAAGGTTCCAGCTTCAATTCTATCAGGTATAACTACATGATTACAGCCATTGAGCTTCTCCACTCCAACAATTCTTATTGTATCTGTACCTGCCCCTTTAACACATGCCCCCATTTCATTCAAATAACTAGCTAAATCAACTATTTCTGGCTCTATAGCAGCATTTTCAATACTGGTCTGACCCTCTGCAAGTACAGCTGCCATCATTATATTTTCAGTTGCCCCTACACTTGGGAAGTCTAAATATACTTTATTTCCAGTAAGCTTTTTCCGCCTGGCCTCAATATATCCATGTCCTTGGGTAATCTCTGCGCCTAATGCAGTAAAGCCTTTAAGATGCAAATCAACTGGTCTTGAGCCAATTGCACATCCACCTGGTAGAGCAACTCGAACAAAGCCAGTTTTCGCAAGCATTGGACCCATTATGAGAAAGGATGCTCTAAGCTTGCTTACCAACTCATATGGGGCTGTGGAGTTTGTTATATTTCTAGCATGTAAGCCAAAGGAGGAAGGATTACTCTGTGGTTCAACCTCCGCTCCAAGTGACTTAATTAAATCTAACATCATTTTTACATCATCTAAATCTGGAACTTCGTCAATAATACTTTTTGAATCACCTAAAAGGGATGCCGCTATTATTGGAAGAACCGAATTTTTTGCACCATCTATTTTAATTCTGCCCTTTAAAGGAACACCTTCGCTAATAATATATTTAGCCAATGAGCTCTTCCTCCTATACTTATATTTTTGCTAAAATTCAGCATTCACAATAGGTGTAGCCACCCAAAAATAAGTTTTATCCTCTTGTTTGTTATATCTGATTGCAATACTTAAGTTTACATTCTTACCATTGACATTTAACTTATCTTTAATCATAGGAGAAAAGGCTGAAACGCTGATTATATTTTCATGTCTCAGGCTATCTATCTTATATGCATCACTTTCATCTAATACTTGTCTACAAATATTTTCTAGCTGTGCGTCTCCTACATTTCCATCATACGTTCCTGTAATGCAGGAATTTACAACAGGCTTAAGATTATGGGAATCAAATACCTTTTCTATTTTATCTCTTAGCAAAATTGCTGTTGCGTCCTCAGCTCCTACTGCATCTATAGTAATATATTTATCTCCTGCGCCAGATTTATTCCCTACAATACTTGCCATAGCTGTAACTTTCACACCATCTTTTGTAGTACCTGAAAAATCTGATTTTATCAAATAGTCTGTACTATTAGAATTCTTTGAATAGTCATCTATTTCCAAGACTTTATATACCTCATTACAAACATTTGTCAAACTATCAAGGTCTTTAAAATCATCATTTGCTCTTACAAAAAAATACAGCTCATTTATAATCATTTTAGCACCTGAGGAATTAAAAGCATCGGTAATTGAAATTTCCTGTTGATTTGATTTATTCTGTATTCTTATGTAGTACGTAGTTCCAATTATAGCTGCGACAAGTAATACCACTATAAAAATAAAAGAAAACTTTCTCATATATACCACCCTAACAATAATAAATTTCTTACATAATTTTGCATAATCAAAAACACAAATTATATAAGCTATTAAAGATTATTGCCTGTTTAAAAAGGTCGTATACATGATAAGTTTTCAAAAGAAGGATGTTGTTCCTAATAAGTAGAAAGTGCTCTACTAAGCATCATTGCAAAGTTTCCGCGGGAAATATTGCTGGTTTCGTTAAAGGATTTGTATATACTATCCTCAGGTGTTAAAATCTTTAAATTAAATATATTTTGAACAAATGACGAATACCACTGATCCTTTTTTAGCTTGGTAAATATTCCTTGATTTTTTGTTTGGAAATCAAAGGCTTTATTTATTATCGCACATACCTCAGCTACAGTTATTTTATTGTTTGGTCTAAAGGTTTTGTCAGAAAAACCAGTCATTATGCCTTCCTTCAAAATAGTATTTATATATTTTTCGGCCCAATGTTTATTTATATCCTTAAATTTATTGCTATATTCTAAAGTATTTTCTAATTTTAAATTTAATGCAGTTGAAAGCATTACAGCTGCCTCTGCTCTAGTCAGAGTATTATCTGGTTTGAAGGTTCCATCTAAAAAACCATTTGTTATACCAACATCATGAATATGGCGTATATATTCATCAGCTTCAGTATTTAAAATGTCACTAAAGGGTCGATAGCTTAAATTGTCAGTGTTTGTTGTAATAACCCTAAAAGGAGCCAGCACCATCGCTTTGTCAATTTCAACAGTAGCTGTATTGGCTGCTTCTTTTGTAAAGGCATATGTAACATTAACAGCTTTTCCATTTGCAATACTAAAACCCATTACTTTAATACCCTTGCCAGTTTCTTGACTGGTGAGAGTGATTTTGTATTTTTCATTGCTATATTGAGTGGTCACCTTAACACCATTAGCCTGAACAACTTGCACTGAAAAAGCTGAAAAAAGCAACGAAATTATTAAAATTGTAATTAATCTTGTTGTATGTTTCATGTTTTCCTCCATCCCTATTCAATTTCCCCCGCAAGTACTAAAGCCTTCTCAAGCATGTACATGAGTTCTCCTCTTGTTACTGATTGAGTTGGATTTAACTGGCTTGCTGCAGCATTTGGGACAAAGCCATTTTCTACTGCAAAAGTAACCTTATTCAGTATATCCTTATCAATTTTAGTATAGTCACTATAGCTGGAAATAGTATCAGCACTTACTTGAACCTTTGTTCTTGTCTTTACTTCATACAGTACTGTTGCCATACATGCGGCCTCTTGCCTTGTACATATATTCCCTGAGTATTTATTTGCTTTAATAAATCCAGCCTTTACAGCTGATTCCATATACTCACTGCCATAGTCATAATCAAGCGTATCATAAACCAGTTTTATAGCCTCGCCTATAGTTAAATTTGCATCTGGCTTAAACAATCTACCTGTTATACTCTTAAGCTTATGTATAAATGCCACATTTATTATAGAATCCTCGTAGGCATGTCCATAAATATCATCAAACATGCTAGTGGTCCTATCTGCCACTGCATATAGTCCTGGGGTCCGGACCTGAAAGCTGATAACTCCTGAATCATTATCAGCATCATATACTCCAGAAGAGGTCTGCTTATCCCAATTGTTTACACTAGTATTATAAATATATCCAAAGGTTTTTCCATCTACATAATCCTTGGAATCTGTGTATGGGTAATTCACAACCAAAGGTATTGCAAACTCTGTAATAGTAATATTGCTAGCTCCTGTGTCGAGCATTACCCCAATTTCAGATAATGGCTGCCTGAGCAGTAGTTCATTTGCATTCGCTGTTGGCTTTTGAGGTAATAAAGTAATATTAAACACATATATCTGCTCTTTTTGAGTGTCAGCTGTATTAGCATAATTTGAAAGAATCCCAGCCCTTAATTCATAGGAAACAGTCGCTGTCTTAAATGTAAGGTTTTCTTTTAACTGCCCAAGCTTGTCAAATACCTTTTTTGATACATGTATAGAAATATAACTTGCTGTAGAGGGTGGCTTTGATACATCAACAGTATAATCTAATTTATTATCCGTACTCATAACCTCTATTAACCTGTCGGCATTTACCCCTACTATTTTGACAGTCCAGGTTCCACCAACCACTGTTGCTCCCTTATCAATAAACTCGCCGCCAATAACATTGTCCACATCCTTATCGGAGTCATAGTCATCACTACTTCTGAGGGTTCTTACACTGATACTCTGAGTAGGGAGCGATGTAAGATCTTTTGTGGGATCGTAAGCATATAATCTTGCGAAATATCTAAAATTAGAGGTTAACCCATCAACCTTAAACTCAGATACTGCGCCCACCTTATATTGTTTTACATCCTTATAATCTACCCCACCTGCAACTTCAAGCACATATTCAAGATTTCCTTCTTTTATCCATTCAAAGGTAACACTGTTTTTTGTCACTGCATCAGATGTATTTTTCACACCGAACCCTCTTGGTGTAGTGGGTGGTATGTCCTTTAAGGTCCTCAGAGGAGTGGAATCACTCCAATCTGACAATTGACTGGTTGTATTATCTTCACTAAACGCCTCTGCCTGAATCCAGAAGTAGTATTGGGTATTAGGCATTAATCCAGGAATCCGAACATAATCCACACCAGACTCCTTAATCTGACTAGTTGTAAATGTTAATGTATTTCCAGCTTTTGCTGGATCGTCAACTGTTCCATATTTAATATGATACTGGTTTCCATCCTTATAGTCCCAACCCAAATCCACAAAGGTATCGGCTACATATGTATATTTTATTGTTGGTACTACTGGTTTTTCAACAGTCTGTGATGCTGATGGCAGTGTTGTAAATATAATTGGTGTAGATATATCTGAATATAATGCAGGTTCCCCGTCCCTGACAGCCCGTACCCACAAAATATATGTGGTATTAGGCTTCAAGTCCTTAACGGGAATAACTATATTATGTTTTGCATATATTGCTTCAACCGAAGCAGTAGGTGTATTTTCTGGTGCATTTAATTTAGGATCCTCAGTATCATCATTAGGACTCGTAGATACCTTTTCCAACTTATAATTATTTATTGTTGAAACATCAATGCCTTCGTAGTATTCCTCACAGCCCACATAAAGCGAAACCCCCGCATCATACTGCACCTTTCTGTAATTAAGATTATCAACTGGAGTCGTTGGGTCAGTTGGATCATATTGCAAGGTTCCATCAATAATATTATCACTTGGTTTTGTTTTATCTGCTTTAACATAATACCACTTCCCAGTGTTAGGAACCTTGTTAAACATTTCATACCATCTGTTTTTAGTTTGAATAGTAACACTATTTTCAGTAATCATTGCCTTTCCTGCTGGTTGCTCTTTTATTTCCAGAGGAGGATTTGACGGCAATAAAGGTGTATCAATAGCTCCACCCGGAAGAGTTACTACCACCTTTAATGCAGGAGTTGATGCATGTTCTACACTCTGAATAACACCATCTACCTCCTCAGTAAAGGTTTTCTTTGCTGTTATCTTGAAATAATATGTATGGTTTGGAAGCAAGCCCTCAAGCTTATATTTATATCCAATTATATTGTTATTATCCTTTGTGTCTATTACATGATTTGAGTTATCAGGTTTAAAAGAGGTCTTAATTTTAGCACCCGCTGCAGGGTTATCTATTGTATTTGGATTCTCAATAAGCCACATATCATAAAAGACATCCTCATCAATTGTACCATCAGCTTTTTTTGGTGCTCGCCAAAGTATTGTTGCTGTGTCCTTACCAAGTTCACCCTTTATTGCAATACTTCCATCTACATTAAGAATATCCTCATATGAAATAATTACTGTTCCGGAGCCCCCCATATCCTTGAATTCTGATACAAGTTCAGGCATAGTTGGTGTTGATGAAACCCCATCCTCCTTAAGAGTAATCCTGTCAGAAATAATTGAAACATTAGCAGGATAGTAAGGCATTCCGTCCTTTGTTACATCTGCCCTTATCATATAGCTACTTTCTGGTTCACTCGCAGGTACTGTTATAAAGGTAGTAGTACTGTCTTCAACAAACAGTGTTTCTGGTACGTTATTGGTATTATATTTGTTAATATAGTATTTTACCTTTATATTGGAATTTGAGATTCCTGTAACCACAGGACTCCAATCAAGTCTCCATATTGTACTTCCATCAATTGTTGTTGATACTCTTGTGGTTTTTGCCAAAATAAATGTGCTTACTAAAACAGTTTGAGTTTCAGCGCTTTTTATTATTTCTGTATCAGTTATTTCAGGTACGATTTTAACATAGTAAACTCTTCCAGCACTGCTGACACTATGATTATATTCGAGAGTCCCATCTGCTTTATTAAGAATAACTGGACCATTTTCGCTGATTTGAGTCTCATTTATATAGATGGGAAAAGTATTTGAAAAATCCTTATTCTCTGAAATGTAAAGCTTATAACTAATTCTCTTTCCATCGTTCCAAACATCATCCCATATTATTTTGATTTTATCAGTACCCGTAGTTAAGCATTGCAGATTAATATCCGTGAGAAATTTAACTGTATTTGAGCTTGCCGATTCGGGTGATTTAAGTTCATTAGTAGCTATACCATCCGTATATTTATAATATGCCGTTGCATTTGCTTTATAAACAGTTCCAGATTTAAGGTCTCTCATTCGGATAGGATTCACATCTCCCGGCAAATCTTTAAATGATAAATTCTTTGCAGGTTTATATCCCTTTGCAGACTCCTCCAAAAAAATATTTACATATTTCCCCACTAAACTAATACCCGAAAGAGCAGGATTATTTACCTTCCATGCAATATCTGCATAATATCCTGATTGTCCTCCATCTGAAGCACTATATCCAATAGGTGGCTCAGAAGCATTTAATGCTGCAATAGATAGATTACTTGGCGCCGGCTGCGTGGGAATCTCAGCAGCAAGCACTCCATTTCCACTATATGATGTTATTAAAAATATTATAGCCAATATTGCTGCAACCAATCTCTTTATTTTCATATTAGCTCCTTCTCTCTGTGTATATAAACTCCTGTTAAATAGCACTAATGTATTGTAATATGCCTATACCTCAAGCATTTTTTGAAGCACCATAGCAATTTCTGCTCTATTAATTGTTGCCTTCGGGTTAAAATTCGCACTTGAATCTAAAGTCATCAAATCCATTTGAAGGCATAGATACACTGGTACTGCATATTTACTATCTATTTTACTATCATCTTTGATAACCTTACTATATGTAGCCTTAAGATTTCCGTAATCAGCCCCTGTCTTCTGGCAATATAGCTTAATTGTAATAGCTGCCGCTTCCTGTCTTGTTAAGTTTCTATTTAAATTTGTAGTATTCATAATTTTATCAATTCCATATGTCTTAGCCTTTGCCTTAACCTCAATCTGCTCATCATTACGAGACTCTGTAAGCAATTCATATAGCAATATTGCTTCTTTGACTGTCACATTCAGATTAGCATTGAAGGATGTATCTGCCTTAGGGAAAACAGTTGTCAAATCATAGTTTGCTGCAAGCTTTGCAATATATGGTTTTGCAGAATTATCATCTGCTATTGAAGCTGTGATGTCTTTAGATGAAAAGATTGCAAATTTTCCTGTCCCAGTTACATAAAAGTTTAAATATCCATTCTCATATTTCAGATTTTGGGTGAGCTTTTTCCAGTTCCCAACATTCTCATATAAAACATATGGATTTGATATTGAGTTAGCTTTATATGGCATTTTTACACCCATTGGCGAACTAAATTTTGAAATATTGAATTTGTCAGCTAGTAGCCCTGCTGTATACCCTGCTCCATTAAGAGTATCTTCTATGTAGAAGGAGATTTCACTTTTTACCTCTTCATAAAGCTGGTTTAAATACTTATTTACCTCCTGGGCATCCTTCTCTAAATAAGGATTATTGGGATTTTTTATTATTGCCAGCTTTTTCTGCACAATTCCAGTCTTATCGTTATAAAGCTTATCCTTAATAAGTGAATTAATTGAAGTACTAGTTTGTTTGCTTGTTATAGCCTGAGCAGATAATGCACTCATCTTAGACGATGAGGTAGTATTGGCAGGAGCATTAGGCACTATGTTCGTACTCTGAACATTGCCGATTTTCAGGTAAACATCCTGTGAACCTTTAACTGCCTTTGCGCTCTTAAACTCCTCCATAGCATCAATATCAAAGGTATCTGGCCTGATAGTGTATTCTGCATTTTTAGTTTTTATTATAATGCTCCTATCATTGGCCTTCATTGCCTTCAATATATCCTTTGAAAGATAAACCTCATCATTATTTATATAAGCTGCGCTTTGAGACATATCTATTGTACAGGAGTAGTATCCGAACCCCTCCAACAAATCAATGAGCTTATCATCCTTTACAAGAACCTTATTTGCCACACCGTTTTGCTTACTGATATCCCAAACAATATCTTGTTCTAATTTCCCAATCATATCCAAAAATTTAGCTGAAATGTTAGTATTCTTGTCAGTGTCATCATAATCATCTTGATTAAACTCAGTTCTAGTATCTACAGGGCCAACATACTTTGAAGGAGTAACTAAAGTCAGATTAGATGAATCAGTCTTAACAGCCCTCACCTTTATGTAATACTTTGTATTTGGATTTAATGGTCTATTTACTTTAGTTCCATCTGGCAAGGTTACATCTGCAGACTTAATCCTTGCATTAAATATATAGTAATTATTACCTAGGTTGCTGTTATCCTTTTCAATATAATATGAATATGTATGTGTTGAAATATCAACATACTGTTCTAGATCTCTTTTATTATTAAGAACAGTATAATCACTATCATCTTCTGTTCTAATTGCTATCTCAAAGTCAGAGTATGCATCTTTTGCATGGCCTTGCCACTTAACATCTATCTGATAATAATCATCTCTTGTAGATTTGTTAATTGTACTTAAAACTGCATTATCAGTAGTTCTGACAATCTTTATACTATACTGTGTATTTGGCTTTAACTTAGCAGCGGGTGTAGTTCTTCCATAATAAACACTGTCATGCTTTACTATTGTATATTGTGACTTTGATAGGAGAGTATAATTACTATCTCCAGATGCTTTTATAGATATGCTATAGTTCTCAGCTGTCATTTGGGGCATGGAGTCAATCCAATAGAAAGCTAGTTCACAAGCGTTTACCACCTGTAGTTTAGTAGGGCTCTCAATTAAAGAGGTCGTCACAGGAATAGATACCCATACGCTGGACTTTGTTTCAGCTTTAGCTGTATCTACAAGCTCTGACCTCAAGGAAAAATAGTAAATCTTATTAGGATAAAGCCATGTATCTATTTTATATCTGCATTTCTTTGTAGCACTGTCATATGAAAAGTTTTTGGGTAGTGTACTATTATTTGGATTTAGCGTTAGTTTATTAGAATCACCATCCCTGTCTTTATCGCCTAAATTACTTATAAAGCTCTTATAGATGGCATCTTCTGCAATGCTGCTGTCAGTTACAGGTGTATCTGCCTTTACTTTTTTTGAAGTTGCAATAAGGTTGTAATAAGCAGCACTTTCATTTGCTGTCCACTCAAAGGTAACACTTTGGCCATCAACCATAGGATTTCCATTTTCGTCTAATGCAATAGCGAAATCTGTAGGAGCAACCGGCTTTAACGCTGATGTATCCGGAATAGTAGCTTCACCTCTTGGAGTAGTTACTGGCAGTAACACAGTTCCTATTGACTTCTTCTCAGTCTCTTTGAGATCTTTATCTACTATTATTAATCGTACCTTCACCATAAAATAGTAGGTTGTATTAGGCGATAAAGTATTTCCAAATCTAGTATTATTGTCGCCAGTAAACTTGTTTATCGTAGCATTAAACCATGTAATATCTTTTAGTACCTGCTTGGAAAATTGAACATCTCCAGCAGACCCTGTTGATCCAATCATGTGAAAATCGTATGGATCACTGTTGGTACTCATATATAAATCATAAATAACCTTATTATTAGTTGTATCAGTATTAGAGGTATAATGTTTCCAATCTATGTTTGGCGCATCAAATCTAATGTCTATAGTCGCATCAATTGCAGGCTTAGTTTCAGTGCTAGGATTAATTGTGGTTTTTACCCATTCCAGATAATTTGGAGTAGGTACATCTCTTCCTTCTGGTGCAAGTGTGGTAAAGCTTACAGCAAGCGACTTTTCAGACATCTTTGAGCCATCACTAAGTTCTCCTTTATCAGCGGAAAGGGTAGTGTACATTTGCAGGTAATAGGTTTTGTTGGGAAGTAAGTAATCTGGATAGTTATCGGGATTTGATATAGGCTGGGTATCCCCGTTAGGATTCTCCCAAGTAAAAAGCTCATAACCCTTTAGGGTATAATATAGCTTTGTTCCGTCAGCACTAACCTTTATATTATCAGAATTTGCACTCACATATTTTACCAGCCTATATTTTGAAGCATATGTTCCATATTTTTTTCCGTTCGCTTCAAGTGTTGGATTTGGACTTATATTTAGGTCTTTTTCGCTTATACTCAGTAAAAAATGATAATAAACATCATTAGCTAAATCCTTGGACTTAATCTGATCCCAGTTACTGGGCTTATCCCACGAAATAGTAACATCCGAGGACGCGTCATCTACTCCTGCTGGTGGAAGTACCAAACTCACTCCTGTAACTAATATTCTATTTGGAACAGGGGGTCTTGCAGTGTCATCCTGCATTGTATAAGGCATCATAAGTGACTGTATTCTATCAGCCGCTCCATCTGATTTTACTACAACCTTATAATAAAAGGTGTTTTTTGGGTTAATACCAGTTATACCCGTTATAGCATATTTTCCTTGAAAATTTACATCACGAAGAGTCTTCCTGCTTGTCCAACTGGAATCTTGACTAGAGGCTACATTGCTAGTGAGAATATCATAGTACAAATCAGGCATATTAAGGTCACCTGAATTTACACGATGTATCCCTACATATACAACGTTAGAGGAATCCTTTGTCAGTTGAAATCTTACAGGTGTATATGTATAATCCGTTGTACCCATCAGTGGATTGTAGATAGTTCCGTATGTAAGTGAATATACATCTACATACTCCTTTGAACCATCATAGAATGTTGAATTCATATTTATTTTGTAGATGGTTCCTGGTAATATTTCTTGGTGTGGAAGTACATTTTGATACTCGCCACTACCTATTCCCTTTGGTAAGGTAGCCAATTTAGTTACGGGATCAACAGTATTTGACCGAATATCATCCATTGAAGGAATTAATGTATCATAATCTTTAACACCTAATAGATAAAAAGAATATTGTCCATTAGCTTCGTCCCATTTAACGTTAGCAAACCTATCAGAATCCTCATCATTAGATACTGTAGCCTTATATTTGCTGTCAGTAGTATCCCAGTCAACTTTAACACTTGCAAGAGATTTCTTTGAAGATTCATTAATATTGAAGGCAAAGTTCATTTTTTCAATACTTTGATCCAGCATAGTTAGCGCTTGACTATCATTTGCATATTTCATACTTCCAGTTAGAGTAACATTATTATAAACGTAAATCTTTGGCATATTCCAGCTAAGCTTTATTGCTGGATAAACGCCAGATTCAACGCCACCACCGATTACATCAACAGATTGTTGATTTACCTGCTCTGCAAAGACGGAAATCTGTGCTAAGAAATACTGTTTTCCGCTGTAAGTTTCTCCATTACCATCAGTTATTATTACCTCAAAATCATATATAATATCGTTTTTTATATTTGATATTGTTGCAGTATTTTTTGCCAAATCTATCTGGCTATTAGGACTGCCCACACTGCCAGTAACCTCAATTTCTGAATAGCTTGTACCATTTGGCACATGATATATAATAGAACAGCTATCTATGTTTGGTACTGCCTCCCAATTTATTTTGATGGTTCCTGCACTCTTGTTATAGCTACTTTCATCTATATAAACATTAATTGGGTTTTCTGCTGCAAAAACAGGCTGAATTATCCCCAAGAAGTTTGGAAAAATCATACTTAATATAATAATAGCCGATATTAGCCTTAGTCTCTTCTTCATTAATAATACCCCCAGAGTATATTTCTAGTTTTCTAACATAATATCGGCATTCTGGCACTATTTACTTATGGTTTAATGGCAGTTGTAAAGAAAACGTAAAGAAAACTTAGCTTGTACCGAGCGACAGCGAAGGTAGAAGCCAAGTTTCACTTATACTTGATAAAGTGTTTAATAATACTTCCGTACAAACTTATATCAATGGATTGCTCTAAAGAAAACTTAGCTTGTGCCGAGCCCTAGCGAAGGCAGAAGTTTAGTTGCACTTATACTTGAAAAGTGCCAAAGTAATTGATGAAATAGTTTGGTTCACCACAAGCATTTTTGCCGTCGCAGAACACTCGACATCGTGTCTCGGGGTTGCTGCTCAAAGCGACGTCCTGCCGCTTTGACGGCTAAAAAACTTGTGTCTCACCTACAATTTCTATCAATTACTTTTAACTGAGCGTCCCATTGATATAAGTTGTACTCACGTATTATTAAAACAGAAAGTCTTTATCGTATATTGTATTTTTTTGCAACAGACCCTTCTTTTCAAATTAAAAACACCTTGTTTTACATACATTTAAATCGTACGCTTATGCCTTTATACTTAATAACTTCCCCCAATACTTATGTCACTTACTACACAGGCAGCTGTACTACCATCCTTTGACTTTATTCCTGCACCTGATAAAATGGAAAGCTTATCTCCGGCTTGTAGTGTAACACCTGTCATGTTTTCCAATTTTATAGTTAATGTCTTAAAATCAGCGCTCCAGGTAATATTATTTTGTACACCCAAGTAGTGAACAGTCTTGCCATCAGATGAAACAAGCTTAAAATAATTAATAAGAGTATTAGCAGTCATTACAGGTGCATTTGTTGCCTGGTCAAATGTGATTTTAATTTTGTCTCCAGCATCCAATTTTCCCGAAACACCGCCATTTTCCATAATTACACCATTTGGTATTATCTTAGGCGTTGATGTAAAGCTTCCCCCGACTATTGCACTGGAACTACAAACTCCAGTAGTAGCGTCTTCATCTGTCAATCCCCATGTTGAACTCACTCTGATTTTATCGCCAACTAATAATTCTGTCTTGGTTACATCTTTAAAGGTTATTGTTAATTCTCTGTTGCTAGTCCAAGCTACTGTCAGATTTGCAGGGTCACTTGCAGCTTTTGTATCCCACTTCTTTGTGCTTTTACCTTCCGCATCTGTCAGTATCAAGTAATTAGCAATGTTATTTGCAGTGATTGCATTCTTGCTGGTTGCCTGGTCAAAGGTTATAACTAATTGTTCTCCATCTGAGAATACTGTGTCATTATTTGTATTGACTGCTTTAATGCTTAATATTTTTGGCACTGTATGGAAGCTACCTGTCAGCTTTCCCTTGGAGCTATAGTTTCCAGAAGTACCCGCTGTATTTTGTATTTCTGCAGCAGGTAAAACATTAACTTCATCACCTATTTCTACAGTAGAACCTTCCATTGAATTGAAGGTTATAGTTAGCACTTTTCCAGTTGAATTAAACGTTCCTTTTACATCAGTTCCCCAATTATGCTGTTCAAATACGCCATTAATTGTTTTACCTACTAAGAACATTTTTTCAATGTCCTGAGCAGTTAATGTTTTGTTCGCTTTGTTTGTATTTTCCTCAAAGGTTATTGTAACAAAATTTTTATTCAGAGTTGTATCATCGGCAGCAGGATGAGCAACCACAGCTAATGCACATGCTGTAAACTGGATTTCCTTAACAGCACTTGGAAGTTTAAATTTTGTAGCCTTCTCTCTTACCCTTACATTTTTAGTTCCAGCAAAATCACCTTCAACAAGACCGTTCACCCATGAACCGCCATCAATACTATATTCATGAGTACTTAGCAAACCATTTATAGTATTAGTAGTATCATCAAAAGTAATATCTGGAGCTGTCATTGGTTCTGGTATATATACAACAACTTTTGCAGCTGATGGCAGCTGAGATTTATTAACACCATCAGGTGAAGTAGCAGCAGTTCTTACGCTAAATGACCCCGGCTCAAATATTACATTTAAACCAGTAGGTGAAGAATTAAATGCCTTCCAATTCCCATCATTAAATCTATACTGCAAATTAGTTGAAGAGTTATTTATTATCTTACCCTCTGCAATATCATAGTCTATTAATGCTGTATCAATATTATTTTCGGCTCTTGTCAAAATGAATGATTTCATGTTTGATATATTTTTTTCTTCGCGAATAAAAATAGTCAGAATTTCGGCATTATCATTGTATGTAATATTTGTATTCGTTAAAGTACATGCCTTCCATATCAGTCCATCAAAGCTATATTGCATCAGCTCATTTGTATTTGTGAGTATTCCTTTTGCAAGCTCCACATCTACCTTACTCAAATCAAGTTTAGAAGTCTCAGCATTAATCAATATAGGGTATGACAGATTGAGCGAATTATCCTCACTTATTAGATAAATATCATAGTGGGATGATACTGAAAGTCCAGTTAATGTAATTGTTACATTTGTATCCTTAGTAACAGCCTTTGTTGCTCTAAGATTTGTAGCAACTGTAGTACCGCTGGTAGCAAGCTTCTTCACTTCCTCTGCGCTTGCTGGAGCTACCGAGCCAGAAGGTAATGCAATTAAATATACCTTCCCGGTCTCACTGACAGTAACAGTTATATCAATCTTGTTATCATAGATTGGCGCCACCTGATCAGCTCTTACTACAGGTGCTGTCAAATCTAGTGTTTGAATACTATATGTTGTTACTGAACTTCTGTTTCCATTATCATCCACATTTACAAAATAAACTTTATATTTTGTATAGGCTGATAAATTTGATATACTCAAAGTTTCGGAATCTGTGTCAACATTGTATACTCCACCATCAAGTACTGGTGCTATAGTCCACTCCATGACCTGCTGTACAGTTGGAACTGTAGTACTTCCGTCATCAAGCACCACTGCATAGTATACAGTTCCTCTTTCATTCAGCTTAAGAATAATCTCAGCAGTAGTTTCCGTTTTGTTTCCGGACTGAGGATAATTAGTTATGAACTGCGGTGCAATTCCATCGACACAGATATTTGCGGCACTTAATGAATTAGGTGCTGTAAGTGCTGGTAACTCCAATAAAGCTGGAATATTTATTCCTTTGTTCTTAATTGTACTACCCGTTGGAATAACTAGTGCTGTTGTCCCAATATATGAAAGCTTATCGCTATTATCCCCAGCCTTTACCTCATAATTAAATATTAGCTCATTTGACCCAGTCCCTGAAGTATATTTAACCTCTGTAATATTAGTGCTTGCAGTACCTGTTTTAAGTTTCAACACAGGAGTACCCGTTACATCAACAGCATCCTGGAAAACAACTTTTATTGGTATGACATCACCAGCTTTATAGGTTCCTGTAGCAGCAGTGACTTCCTTAATTTGAGTTGCTGCAGGTGGTGTACTATTAATAGTCAGCTTATTTGTTAAGGTTACATCAAAGGATGTCCCGATAACAGCACTGGCTGGTACAGTAACCGATATCGTCTGGGTTTTAGATATATCATAGTCTGATGAAGGGAGTGTTATAGTAAGTACCCTTGGATTGGTGGAACTAATCTCAATTATTCCCTCACCAAGTTTTAATTTATCGATTATACTTAGCCATTGCTCAGTTTCAACATCAGCTTTAAATCCATCAAGTAATGCATTTCTTATTGTTTCATCAGTAGCGACATCATCTACCCAGATTGCATCATTACTTAATGTAACAATTATAGTTGCCCCTCCAGCTTTAATATTAGTTTCTGTTACAGCTGTTCCAACTGCAGTACCTGATAAAGTCGCTGTAGCTAATTTCTCAACTGTTATTGTTTCTCCAGCAGTAAGAGCTGCCTTAGCCCCGACTATACATGAGGCCGGAATAGTCAATTTAATATTCTGATTTTTTGTAATTTTATAACCTGATAATACTGCTGGCATATTAATTGTCACTGTACTATCATTATTCCTTGTAATTACCTTTTGATTAGCTACCAATGCTGCATCCTTTAATGCAGCTATAACATAGCCCCATTGAGTGGAATCAGTAGTTCCGCTGAGCTTAAGTCCTGTGAACAGATTATTGCGCATGTCTTCATTTGTTGCAATATCAGCTGCCCACTGCCCGCTTGTTAGTGTAATAACAAGAGTTTTTCCACCCTTAACAATGTCAGCCTCTGAAACTGGCGTTGAAACCAATGTTCCAGACATACTTACTGAGGTGTTTGCAGAAATAATTATCTGTGTTGAAGCTGTTGCATCCTTCACAGCACCTAGCAATATTTCCTTTCCTGCTGCCTTACATGGTATTGTCAGGCTAAGCACCTCGTTTGAGTCCAGAGTAAAATCTGATATTGCAGGTAGGGTTATAGTTAGCTTTGTTTTTGAATTCCACTTTATAGCTTTTTCCCCTGAAAGCTTTAATGCCTGGACTATTTTATCTCTGACAGCCTTATTTGTGTTTGATGTAGTTAAGCCATTGAAAATTGCCTCTCTTTTATCTGAATCAGTATCTATATCCGCCGCAAATTCACCAACTGTCAGCTCGACAAATATTGTCTTCCCACCTGCTACGATATCATCTTTTGTAAGCCCAGGTGTTATTGCAGTACCTGTCAAGGTTTTAATTACAACATCAGCACCTATTGTAAATGCATTTACTAAAGTTATATCCTTATCAGCATTTTTAATTAGGGACTTATCAATTTTCAGACTAATTTGTCTATTTGTAGTTATATCATAGTTACACTCACTCAATCTAATAGTAATAACCTTTTTATTAACTGGATTCATAGGAACTATATTAAATCCAGCTACAACATTCTTCCATTGTGTATCTGTAACAGTAGGTGTAAACCCATTAAACAACAACTTCAATTTATCTGAATTTGTAAAAATATCATCCACCCATTCACCACTATCAAGGGTAATAATAATTGTCTTTCCACCAGCTACAATATCCGACTCGCCTGTTGAATCGGTGATTGTTCCTGTAACTGAAACATTTATACCCTTGAGCATATTTGATGTAATGGCTATATCTGCATATGCCTTAGATAAACCATCAGCATCTGTTGCTACTAATATTAGATGCTTACCTTCAGCAGCCAGTATGTCGGTATCTTTGGTATAATCAGTTACCCAATTTAATTTACTATCCTTCAAAATATCTTCTGGAGCACTATTTAAAACAGCATACTTCCATTTCGTAGCCCCTGTGATTGATACCAACAATGGGTCTAGCACTGCTGACTCAAACTTTACGGTATTTACACTTGTTCCTGGTACTGGAACAGGATAAATCCTTGTTGCAACTCCCTTTACATCATCAGTCCCTACTGCTATGAAGGCATAGCCTTTTACGCTTCCATCTGAAGCCAGTGCATATAGCTCAACCACCTGTCCTTGATTTACCTTTACTTCTATAGTATCGGTACTACCTATATATTCCTTTCCATTCAGAACTGACGAATTCATCATCGGAATAGCTGGTGCACTATCGCTTACCTTTATAGCCCACTTTGTGAAGCCACTAATATTAAAAGCATCCAAACCGGCGAGCACTGTAGTACCAGCTCCTGTACCCGGCTGTAATTTAAGGAAGTTCTTGTTTAGTATAAGTTCTGTAGCCATTCCAGGATTTACTGCATTATTTATCGGAATATTTTTATATGCCACTGCCTTGTTATCTGCATCTATCTCAACGAGTATAATAACCTGACCAACCTTTGCAGAAATATCAGTATTTGAAGTATATTTGCGGAAGGAGCTATAGTCACTACCTGTCGAAGTGGTAGAAACCTCTATTAATTGCCCAGCCTTAATATACTCACCTGCATCTGCTACCTTAAGAACATATGTAACCCCATCAGGAGATACCTTAATTGAGGTTGTCCCCTTATCAGTACCACTCTTAGGACTTGAATAGTTCGTTGCTAGAATATCAGGAGCTAAAGGTGGATTTATATGTTCTTCTTCAATAACTATATTTTTATATGCCTTTACTCTGTTATTTGCATCTACTGCTGCAAGTACAACATACTGTCCTTTTTGCACAGAAATGTTTCCACCACTATAGTTAGAGCTAGTAGGATAAGAAATAATGCTGTTTAGAGCTATTGTCTGTGCCTCATTAAACACCTTTATAACCCAATGGTCAAATACATTTGTCAGCCCAATCGGATTAAGATAAGAAATTTTTGTTGTTCCAGGCTCACTACCAGGCACAGGGGCTGTATAGTTACCATTAACATTCGCAGCATCCTTCATAACAAGCCCACCTGCATCAGCCGGCATAATCATGGTATCAGTTATCTTGAACTGTAGGTACGCCTTTATTGCGCTATTGCTCTTATTAACAGCAACCACCAGTAGAAAATTATTTGGAGAAATCATTATATCCTCATTACTTGAATATGATTTATACTCTGCTGCTGAGGCATCATCATCCAAATGTGGTTTGCTAAAGGCTGTAGTTCCTATCTTATATTTCCATACTATTTCATCCTCTGTAGGAATACCAGTACTCACAAGAGTTATACTTGTTGCTCCCGGAGATGTTCCCGGTTGAGGTCCAACATAATTGGTATTTACAAATTCTAATAAGTCCATTGCAAATGGATTCTTAATTTGAGCTTTTGCAACCTTTATCTCTGTATATGCCTTTACAAAGCCCGATTTATCTGTCGCCAACAGAAGTATATATTCACCTTCCGATATTTTTATATCAGGATTAGTTGTGCTGTTATAATCAATTGCTCCTGATACCTTGGTATCTCTGCCAATAGGATTAGTAACAATATCAAAGCTAGTCTTTTGAGTTTTTATCATCCATTTAGTAACCTCAGTGCTCAAGCCACCTGTATTGAGATTTGCAAACCTTGTTGTGCCCTCAGTTGTTCCTTGTAGAAGGGTATAATTACTTGGCATAATCTCATTTGCATTTGATGGTTTGATTTGTCCCTGCGCAACTGGTATACTTGCAAAGCCCTGTATTACATTGTTATTGTCTACAGCTAATAGCAATATAAATTGTCCTGCTTTAATTTCTATATTTGTGCCAGGGATATATTCTTTAGTAACAAATCCACTATCTGTTAAGGTAGCGTTTTTAACGGGTGCAATAAACGTAGTATCACCTACTGCATATTCCCATCTCAAAGGAGCTGCACCTGCAACACCCTCAAATGACAAGGAAGATAAAACAGTAGTACCCTCATTCGTTCCCTTTATAGGAGCTATATAGTTTGTAAATCCTGTATCAAGATTCAGTATGGGAACCTCTACCTTTATTTGGTTTTCTGTAACTAATATATTCTTATATGCCTTTACTCTTCTATCTGTTAAATTATCTACTGCATACATAATAATGTATTTATCTTTTGTTATTGGTATGTTAGCACCCTCTACATATACCTCCAAACCTGTTTTAGGTAAAACACTATTATAGTCCGGAGCATCTATAGGTGTAGAACTAATCTTGTACAACCAATTATTCGCCCCATTAATACTCTGGAAATTCAGCGTCATTATTCTTGTTGTGCCCTTCGCCAAGCCCTGTACTGGATCAGAGCAGTTAGGAATCACCGTAGCCTTTGCCTGTTTAATCTGATTTGCTGTAATTACTTCATCTATATATGCCAATATTTTATTATTAGTATCTACTGCAATTATCACTAAATGTTGACCAGCCGAAATATCTTTAATGTTATCGCCTGATGTATAATCCTTCATACCCCCAGGTATATCGCTTCCATCATAAGGCACTGCAAATTGTGCATCTTGAGTCTTATACATCCACTTTGCAAATGTACGAGTATCCTTCACTTTATCCCGTGGTATTCCATTGGAGTAAAGCACAATCATTGTAGACCCATCTTCTGTACCTGGTGCAGGTGATAAATAATCATTTTCTGCAATTGTCAGCTTTAGCACATCCTCCGGTCTGATTTGGGTGTTATCAGTATTATCAACAGTAATATCCGTGTATGCCTTAATCCTTCCAGCATCATCCGTTGCAACTAATATTAAGTGCTGTCCAGAAGTTATATTAATATTCTGTTTTTGAACACAGTTTACTGAGCCAGTAAGTGTACTATTTATTTGTGGAGTATCAAATACATCATTCTGAACCCATACCATATACTTAGTTGCACCTGAAATAGCTGTGCTAAAGTCCAATCTAGGGAACATTGTCGCTCCAGCCATTGAACCCATCACAGGAGTTTCATAGTTGCTATCTGGTATTTCTGGAGCATCTGCCTGAGCTACAGCCTCAGGACCAATCACCATATCTACATATGCTTGAATCTGCTTGTCAGCATTTACACCGACAAGGAGTATATGTTTACCTGGGGCCACTGGAATATCTGCTTTTTCGGCATATGAACTAAAGGTGTTACCTCCCAGATAATATTTCTCATAATCAGTAGCTAAAGCATTTTTAGCTGGTATAATAGCAGCCTTATCTATGACTACTGTCATCCAGTTCACAATACTTGGGAACCCACCATTGACATCGCCTTTACTCAACCACTCTATCTTGGTTGTCCCCTCCATAGAGCCTTTTTCTGGATTGGCGAAATTGATACCTGCCTCCAGTTTCCCTGCCTCTTTACCAATCATAGCTACATCTACTTGTATATCTTTAAATGCCTTTATCCTGTTGTTTTTATCAACCGCAGCAAGTAACACATGCTGATTTGCCTTTACCTTGATGTCATTTCCACTTGTATATTCTGCTGCTCCTACAAATTCAGTGTCAACAAATACTGATGCTACTTGTGCATCCTGGACTTTTACCATGAAGTGATCAGAACCCGCATAATTTAGGCCAGCTATTCTGACTGTACCAGCCTGAACACCTGAAGCAGGAGCGTCATAATTTGTTCCAAGCTTCAACTCTACTGCATCATCTGGTCTGATCATCTTAGGTGTATCATTAGTACCATCAGTTATCCTAATAATTTTGTATGCTTTTAACTTGTTATTTCTATCTGCTGCTATCAGCATTAAGTACTGACCGTTTACAACAGGTATATTATCACCTTGTTTGTATTCGGAATACTTTGTTACTGACAATTCATCATTAAATTTCGGAACTGACGTAAATTCCCCATTTTGTACCTTTATCAGCCACTTAAAGCCTTCATTAATATAAGCTCCCAATCCCTCGAAGGATAGAGTGGAAATTTTTGTAGTTCCTGCTTTCGATCCATATTCCGGTATGGTATAGTTTATCTTTTCTTTTAGTGACTTAAGGTTATCTGATGTAAATACAGCTTTACTATCAGTGGTTGGCTGCTTTGGCCCCTCACTGTCCGCATCTGATGTAGAACTGAATTCGTATTGACCACCAGCAGGTACCTCCTTATTCTTCAAGGTAACTATGATTTTTTCGCCTTTTGTCAGGTTAAGATTTGTAAATATAAGTGTATCAGGTTTTTGCCATGAGGTTCCTAAAGCTCTTTGGGCAGAATTTCCAATTGATACTGTATCACTCTCAAGTGCCATAAAGCCAGCAGGTAACCTAATATATACTGTTCCGTTTGACATGTTATCCCCTGCTGTATAGGTAATGGTAAAGTCCTCATATGTACCTGCTTCTCCAGAATTCGGTGAAACTTCAAGTGTTCCTATATCAGTTGTATTATTTGAGACTACTGTAACCTCTATAGCCTGAACTTTAGGATTATAATTTGCACATTGAACACTTACATGTATTTTTGTTGTTCCAAGACTTACTCCTGTTATAACACCTTTTTCACTGACAGTTGCAATAGTATTATCTGATGAAACATATGATACGGTACTGTTAGATGGCCATAAGCTATCAATAATTAGCTGCTCAGTTTCATTAACTTTTAAACTGGTGATATTGCCATTACGTATATCGAAGAGAACCTCTTGTTTGGTAGGGTCTATTATAGTACCATTAATATATGCAACTATTCCACTAGCAACATAGAAGCTGCTAGGTCGTATTTCAATATTTACGTCATTTGCATATATATGTACGTTGTCTATTTTACCTAAACCAGAGATTGTTGCTGCAGAACTGGCAACTAAGTTCTTAACATAAGCATCGCTTTTCATGCCTAAATAAGTGCCTGCTGATGACGAATTAATAATAAGAGTCTCTATAGTACCCTTATCAAAATTAATTGCAGTTGTATCATAAACATTTAACTTACTAACTGTAACAACTCCATTTAATTCTATATTATTACCTTTTGCACCCTCTTCAACATTTAAGGTAGTGACCTTTCCGTTTAAAAGTTTAACTTTGCTTTTAGCTGCCTTAATAGTAATGTTATTTACAGCTCCGCTTTCTAGGGAAAAGCTGGAAGTAGTTTCTTTCAAAACCTCTACATTTTCAGACTTTCCATTTAATACAACATTAATATTACTATTTTCTAATTTTATGGAATTATATTCACCATTTAGAGAAGCAATCTGATTATTATTTACAGCCTTAGAAGCTATAACATTTACGAAACCCTTTCCGCTGGATAAATTTGATTCAGAAAGCTTTCCCCCTGATTTTAAATAGGTTTGTTCTATTGTTGTTGTTCCCTGTGCAATAATGTTTACATTCCCAGCAAATTTTTCTACAATCAAATCACCTGTTATTCGTGAATTCTTTATTATAATACCATTTGGCCCTCCACCTCTTACTATCACCTTTCCTTTTACTGTAACATTTTCTAGCGTTACTGTCCCCTCAGCAACAATATCTCCGATAATAAGATCTCCTGAAAGCTCCATATTCTTCAATACAACAGGACTTGCGTTAATAAGTATATTTCCAGTTTTGTCACTTGTTATTGTAGATGATTTAGTAATTACAAGACCGATGCATTTATCCAGTAATTTCATTGCATCAACTAGCTTTAATACACCTAAAGGAGCATATCTGCCCTTTGATATTTCAGATAAATACCCCTTTTCAATTACAGCGCCAAAAGCTGTCAATTGTTGAGCATCTAGCTTCTCTGCATCAGTTATCCTATCGAGAAGCTTCTTATCGTCAAGCTCTAAACCAAATACCTTTGTCACCATTATGGCTGCGTCTAATCTGGTAATACTTGAAAAAGGATAAAACTTTGTTTTTTCTTTATTATCAACATAGCCAGAAGCGACTGCTTTAGCTATCTCTTTTCCGTACCAGGAATCTTTTGGCACATCAACAAAATCTATATCTGCCTGCTTTGATACATTAAGTATTGTGTTAATAAACTTAATCAAATCAATTTTTTCTATAGGCTGATTTAATTCACTGGCAGTAACGCTTTTATCAATCAAACCCAAATTCTTCCACTTATTTAACAAAGTACTGTCGTTACTGTTTCCAGTTGAAGCAAATGAATTAAATGGAATCAATATTAAATATGCTATTGTCAGTACTATTGATATAGGCTTAACTAGTTTTCTCATTAATAATCGCTCCCCTATTGACGGATAATAAAGTCTATATATAAATCACTTAAGATTAATAGTTTTGTAAATTATAACTGCAGCCTCTGCTCTTGTAACATTACCACCAAGCTGTAAATATGTTTTCCCTTTAATTACTCTCCCTGATAGAATACCAGCTCCACAAACGGCAGCTATTTTATCAGCTGCATCAGATGAAATTGATTTATAATCTGCAAACTGCTTAAGAGAACTACCATCTTCCTCTGGAAGAGGGCTGCCCATTGCTTTAGCTGCCAAAGCAACCATAATTCCTGCCTGTTCTCTAGTGATTAGTTTATCAGGATATATCTTGTTATTTGAGTCAGTAGCTATGATTCCCAACCTTTCAGCAGTCATTATTTCTTTATAATACTTATGCTTTGATGTAACATCTGCAAATCTTCCTGCAGAAACATTCTTTTGGTCTAAGCTTCGTATTAATATTGAACAAAATTCACCTTTAGTAATGCTTTGATTTGGATAAAACTTTGAATTATCTTTTGCATCAAATGCATTTCTGCTTGCCAAATTATTAATTGCATCAACCGCCCATTTAACACTTGCAATATCTGAATATGTTACACTTTTCCTCGTAGTAGCCACTACCTCATTTGAATAATTGCTTTGGCTTGAACCGCTGACAGCCCTAACTCTATAGGACAATGTCTTTCCTGGAACTATATTTTTATGAACAAAAGCTGTTGCATCTTTACCCACTCTTCCTATCTCCCTAAATGAATAAAACTGCATGGATTCAATTATAAACTCAGTCTCATTGTAGGAGTTATCCTTCCATTTGAGCAGTACTTCACCTGATGAAATGGCTTCGGCCTGTAAATCTGTAGGTGCATCAGGTTTCTTTAACGACACTGTTATTTCATCGCTATAGTTAATTGAATTTGAACGGTCAAATACCTTAATCCTGTAGAAATATATATCAGTATTGTTTATCCATTTATCATTATATGAAGTTGTATCTGGGTTAAGGTAGCCAATAACATACCACTCACCAGAAAGTCCAATCTTTCTCTCTACCTCAAGACCTGCTTCTCCCATACAGGTATCGAGCCATGTCAGCTTAATTTCAGTAGTTCCAACAGGCTCATAGGTCAAGTTTGAGGGTGCTGCAATTGTAGTTGACCAAATTGTTGTTACATTTGAAAAATCTGAATATACGCTGTTATCATTGATTTTTGCTCTTACTTTGTATGAATATGTGTCCTGATTTGAAATAGATAAATCAGTAAAAGTTGTTGCATTCCTGCCCATAGTTTCATAGAGCTCCCAATCAGCGCTTGTTCCTACCTTACGCCATATCTCAAAACCAGTTTCAGTATCAGTTAAGTCTTGCCATACCAATTGTATACTTTTTCCATCCATACATGATGAGGAAAGAGTTCCTGGTTTTTTAAGATAAGTATTAGTTATTGTAAAAACATCTGAATAATCTGAATATGTGGCACCTGAGACTGCCTTAATCCTATATCTATACGTAGCATCTACTTCAAGCTCAAATGTATCAATATAGTAATTATTATTTTGAGGAATAATTGCAATTTCTTTAAATCCACCATCATTAGGGCCTTTTCTTTCAAGAATAAAAGCTGTTTCAACCGAGTTGTCCTTCCAACTTAGTTGAATTACTTTGTATGAGGATACAAAACCATATAGTTCAGTTGGTTTGAGCAGAAGTGAATATGCTGAGCTCCCCTCTTCTGGATAGGCAGCACTTTTTACATTTTTATTTGAACAGGCTCTAACTCTATAATAGTACTTAATACCTGAAGCGATTGACTTATCACTGTATGTATTGTACCCAACACCTACGTTGGCTATTTCAGACCAGGTAGTGTTATTCTCTGCCCTTCTTTCAATTATTGTATTATAGGCCTTGTTATCAGGATATCCCCATTTTAAATCTATTTGATTATCAGTCACTGGTGTCACTGTTAACGAATCAGGCTTAACAACTTCATCAGTTCTAAATGTCAAGTCTTGAGTGTATAAATATGTATTATTATCCGCATCAGTAACTCTTATCCTATAGGTATAGGTATGTCCTGCTGATACAGTGCCATCATGTGCAGATACTGTATTCATTGGTGGAGTGGAGAAGGTTTGAAATGCTTGTGAATCTACTTTCTTTTCAACGATATAATACTTTTCATTTGTCAAATTGTCGTTCCAATTGAGCGATATTGAAGTATCGCTATAAATAACAACTGACAATTCAGAGGTTGCCAATGCCTTTACACTTCCAGTCATAGTAAAGCATTGAAGTATAATAGTAATTGCCAGCATAATTGAAAACCTTGAAATAAATTTATTTTTATATGCTTCATTTTTTTTAATAATCAAAATAATCCCTCCAAAATATTACTCTTTATAACGTTATATCGGCAAATTTTGCCGTAAATTTTAGCCAGTAATAAAATTGTAATGTGAGGGTGTATAACATGTTCTCATCACTTCTTAGGGAATAATGGAAAAAGAAAAAACACTGCCAATTAATAGCAATGCTTTTTATAGTATGAATTTATTATTTATTTGTAATCTTTAATCGAGCCATAGCTCTGGCAAGTGCCGCCTTAGATCTCATATACTCCATCTGACTGAGTTTCCTTTGTAGCTTCTCCTCGGCACGCATTCTTGCTTCCCGGGCTCTATTTATGTCTATTTCCTCCGGATATTCAGCAGTATCAGTTAATATAACAACTCTATCAGGCATAATCTTAGCAAAGCCTTCTGTAACCACTGCTTCAATCCATTTGCCCTGTGTGTTGATTTTGAGTGTACCAACATTTACCGCCACAACAGTAGGGGCGTGTCTTGCAAGAACTCCCATCTCACCATCAACTGATTTAAATGTAATGCCATCTACTTCACCGGTAAAAAACTTCCTTTCAGGTGTCAGAACCTCTAAATAAAACGTAGGCATAAGCTTAATTAACCTCCATGAGCCGCAAAATACTTCATCTGAGCTTATTCTTCTAACTCTTTTGCTGCTTCATATACTTCGTCAATAGTACCCTTCATATAAAAGGCAGACTCAGGTATATTGTCCATTTTACCATCTATTATTTCTTTGAAACCACGTATTGTTTCTTTGATTGGTACATATTTACCCTTATAACCTGTAAACTGTTCTGCAACAAAGAAGGGTTGTGATAGATATCTTTGTATCTTTCTTGCTCTAAATACAGTCAGTTTATCCTCCTCTGGCAATTCATCCATACCAAGAATTGCAATGATATCCTGAAGTTCTTTATTCCTCTGCAAAACTTCTTGAACTCTTCTTGCAACAGTATAATGGTCATCTCCGATTACTTTTGGATCAAGTAATCTTGAAGTGGATTCAAGTGGATCAACTGCTGGATAAATACCCATCGCAACAATATCTCTGCTCAATACTGTAGTAGCATCCAAATGGGCAAAGGTAGTAGCAGGTGCAGGGTCTGTCAAGTCATCCGCAGGTACATAAACAGCCTGCACCGATGTAATAGAACCCTTATTAGTAGATGCAATTCTCTCTTGAAGTGCTCCAACATCCGTTGCAAGAGTAGGCTGATAACCAACTGCAGAGGGTACTCTACCTAAAAGAGCTGAAACCTCTGACCCAGCCTGTATAAATCTAAATATATTATCAATAAATAATAGAACGTCCTGTCCCATTTCATCTCTAAAATGTTCTGCCATAGTAAGACCAGTTAAACCAACTCTCATTCTTGCTCCTGGTGGCTCATTCATCTGTCCAAATACCATAGCAGTCTTGTTGATAACGCCTGATTCACTCATTTCATTCCATAAGTCATTACCTTCTCTTGTTCTTTCACCAACACCAGTAAATACAGAATAGCCACCATGCTCAGTAGCAATATTTCTGATTAACTCCATTATTAATACGGTCTTACCAACACCAGCTCCACCAAATAAGCCTATTTTACCACCCTTTGCATAAGGAGCAAGTAAGTCAACTACTTTTATTCCTGTTTCAAGAATTTCTGTTGAAGGCCTTTGCTCTTCGAAGGAGGGTGCAGGCCTATGTATCGGCAAATAATCAGATGCTTCAACAGGCGCTCCTTTATCAACAGGCTCCCCTAAAACATTAAAAACTCTTCCTAAAACTTCTTTACCAACAGGTACTTTTATAGAATCTCCTGTATCTATAGCCTCCATGCCTCTTATTAGACCATCTGTAGACGACATTGCAACACATCTTACAGTATTATTACCTAAATGCTGAATAACCTCAGCAGTAATAGCGCCTGTCTCTACTGGTATTTTGATAGCATTATATATATTTGGTAAAACGCCATCTTCAAATCTTATGTCCAATACCGGTCCTATAACCGATACAATAGCTCCAGTACTTCCAGCCATATATATACCTCCCATCTACGCGCCTACGCACGCAATCAAAATAGTAGCGTGAAATTCTAGATGTTTCAAATACAGTGATTTTTCACGCTATATACTCCTTCCTAGTAACTCAGATATGTTTCTGAGATTAGTTCCATTTATTTCAACGCTGTGGCGCCTCCTACAATTTCAGATATCTCCTGTGTAATTGCCGCCTGTCTTGCTCTATTATAATACAAATTAAGCTTTTGAAGCATATCATCAGCATTTGTTGTCGCATTATCCATTGCTGTCATACGTGCATTCTGCTCACTTGTAAAGGCTTCTACAAAAACCCCATACATGATGCCTTTAATGTATTTCGGAATCAAAACATCCAAAACAGTGGATGCTGATGGCTCATACTTAATCTTTTCATCAATTACTATCTGATGAACACTACAGTCCTCACGTAGAGAGCATATTTCAATAGGCAGCAGTTTTAATGACTTTGGCTGTAAGGATATAGCTGATATCATTTGAGTAAATACTATATGAACCTCATCCACTACTTGCTTATTGTACAGGTCAAGTATAATTTCTGCTATCTCCCTAGCCCTAAATACTGTAGGATTTTGAACTGCGTAGTCAAACTCAGTAGATACATTATATTTTTTTCTAACAAAAAATGATCTACCCGACATTCCGGCAACCAAAAGAATAGCATCCTCTTTGTTTTGACCTATAATCCTCTCTGTAAGCTTAATAATATTACTATTATATCCACCTGCAAGTCCTTTATCACCAGTTAAAACAATATATGCTTTCTTTTTCCCCTCTTTTTGCTCTTTTAAATTAAAGTATCTACTTTCAACATCTCCACTATGTGCAAGAATATCTGAAATAGTTTCTCTAACCTTATTAAAATACGGAAGGGTTTCCTCTAGTTGCACTCTTGCCTTTTTTAGTTTTGACGCTGATATCAACTTCATGGCCTTAGTGATTTGTCTCATTTGATTTATACTTTTTATATGCGATTTTATCTCACGCATATTATTTGCCATATGATAACCCGCCATTTCCGTCGCACAGCCACGACAATAATTTATAATGAAACGCCTATCTGCTGTACGATATAACGATAAGCGTTTTAATTATTTAAATAAATTGCTCTTTAAATTCATCCAAAGCCGACTTCATAAGCTTCAAGTTCTCTTCATCAATATCACCAGTCTTAGCTATTCTAGTAAGTATTTGAGGATATTTTTCCTTTACATATCTTACTAATTCCTGATTGAATTTACTAACTTTTTTAACAGGTAAATCCATTAGGTACTTATCTGTAGCACCATATAGTATCAGCACCTGTTCTTCTACTGGTAGAGTTGAATACTGTGGTTGTTTTAAGGTTTCAAACAATCTCTCCCCTTGAACAAGCTTGTCTCTAGTCTGTTTATCTAAATCAGATCCAAACTGAGCAAATGCTTCTAATTCTCTATATTGTGCCAAGTTTATTCTAAGTGGTCCAGCAATTTTCTTCATTGCTTTTACCTGTGCAGCCCCACCAACTCTTGATACTGATAATCCAACATTAACAGCTGGTCTTTGTCCTGCGAAAAACAACTCAGACTCCAAGTAAATCTGACCATCAGTAATAGAAATAACATTTGTAGGAATATATGCTGATACATCGCCTGCTAAGGTCTCTATTATTGGCAGTGCAGTAATTGAGCCTCCACCTAGTTCATCACTAATTTTAGCTGACCTCTCTAATAATCTGGAATGTAAATAGAAAACATCTCCCGGATATGCTTCTCTTCCCGGTGGTCTCCTAAGAAGTAGCGACATTTCTCTATACGCAACTGCATGTTTGGATAAATCATCATAAATAATTAAAACATCTTTATGATATCTATACATAAAATCCTCTGCAATAGCGCAGCCTGCATAAGGAGCAATGTACTGTACAGAAGCCATATCACTTGCTGTTGATGAAACTACGATTGAGTATTCCATTGCACCATATTTTTCAAGTTTATTAACAATATCTGAAACAACAGAAGCTTTTTGCCCTATAGCAACATATACACAAATAACATCCTTACCTTTTTGATTTATAATAGTATCAATTGCAATTGCAGTTTTCCCTGTCTGCCTATCCCCTATTATAAGCTCTCTTTGTCCTCTTCCTATTGGTATTAGTGCGTCGATTGCCATTATACCTGTCTGTAATGGTGTATTTACACTTTTTCTATCAACAACACCCGGTGCTATAAATTCCATTGGTCTAAAAGCATCTGTAACTATGTCACCTTTTCCGTCTAGCGCTTTACCTAATGGATTTACAACCCTACCAATGAGGTTATTTCCAACCGGTACCTGAACAGTCCTTCCTGTTCTTTTTACCGCTGTACCTTCTTTTATAGCTCTATCGTCTCCAAGGATAACACATCCAACATTATCCTCCTCAAGGTTTTGAGCCATACCAAATACATTGTTTTCAAATTGTAAAAGCTCGCCAGACATACATGATTCAAGTCCATATATTCTAGCGATACCATCACCCGATTGAAGCACATAGCCTACGTCATCAGTTTTCACAGTAGCCCCGTAGTTTTCTATCTGCTGCTTAATAATTGAGCTTATTTCATCTGGTCTAAGACTCATGTTTCTCACCCCTACGTTCTTATGCTGACTATTATATGCTAACCAGCTCAGTTAATGATTCTATTCTGCCTTTAATACTTCCATCATATACTTTATCCCCAATAATCACCTTAATACCACCTATTATTGAAGGATCTACAATTTCAGTAGCCTTAACTCCACTTGCATTATATTTATTTCTAAACTTTTCTTTTATACTGTTAAGATGCTGCTCCTCTAACGGCTGAGCAGTAATAATCCTCATATCTAAGAAATTCAATTTTTTAGATATTAAGTGGACAAGCTGTTCATAAATTTCAGGCACATAACTAATACGCTGTTTAGTAATAAGTAGCAAAATAAAATTCAGCACATTTTCACTAAGGCTATCAGTAAATATATTCCTAATAGCGATAATCTTATTATCTGCCTTTATCCTTGGGTCAAGCAAAAAATTGCTAAGCTCCTTATCAGATTTGTAAATAGCTACAAAATACTCCAGCTCAGCACTAATGCTCTGTGGGTTGTTACTGGATAATTCCATAAGGGCCTGTGCATATCTTTTTTCTACGAGCGGCATTATATAGCACCTGCCTCGTCTATAAATTTATCTATCATAACTCTATTAACATCAGTGTCCATGTTAGCCTGAACTAGTTTTGTTGCTGCTGCAATAGCAAGTACTGCGATCTGCTGTCTTGTCTGATTAAGCATCTCTACCCTTTCACGCTCAACATCTTCACGTCCCTTTTGCACTATTGCCATAGCATCCTTTTTGGCAGTTGCAACTATTTCATCATACTCCCGTGACGCCCTAGTTCTTGCTTCATTTAACAGCTTGTCGCCTTCTATTTTAATATCCTTTACTTGCTTTTCATAATTTTTGCGAATTTCTGCAGCCTCTAGCTTTGCATCAGCAGCATCCTTTAAACCCTGTTCAATGGAATTTTTCCTGTTTTCCATAAAATTTGTAACTGGCTTAAATAAGAACTTCCTCATGAAAAAATATAAGATTATTAAGTTTAAAGCAACAAAAATAAATGTATATTTATCAGGTATTAACATATTTCCCCATCTCCTTATTACCTGTATTAAACTGTTTAATTAACCGTTGAATATAATAGTCTGGTCTAAAATAAAATACAAGCCCTATTATAGATGTTATTTTAATACCACATATCTGTGAAAGATATTGTAATATCTCTCACAGATATGCCCAAATACTAAGAAATATACTGAAATCTCTTAAACACTGAATTATTATTATCCCATTTTTAAGAAAACCAGTACTAACGCTACTACCAGACCATAGATAGCCGTTGCTTCTGCAAGAGCTGCTCCAAGAAGGGTAACAGTTCTAATATCATTTGCAGCTTCTGGCTGTCTAGCTATTCCCTCAACTGCTTTTCCTGTTGCTAAACTAATACCAATACCTGCACCAATACCTGTAAATACAGCTATTGCAGCTGCTATTGCTATAATTCCTGTTCCTGTCATAAAATTCACCCCCTTATTCTAATGCTTCTGCGATATAAATAGAAGTTAAAAATACAAACACATACGCTTGAAGAATTCCATCAAATAAATCAAAATAAATACTTAAAAATGCCGGTGCAATTGGTGGTAACGCCATGTATATAAGCTCCATAACAATAAATGCACCTAAAATATTACCAAAAAGACGTAATGCTAATGATGTTGGCTTTATAAAATAGTCAAGTATATTGAAAGGAAGCATTACAGGTGTCGGTTTAGCAAAACTTTTTAACCAACCACCAAATTTCTTGTATCGTATGCCTGCAAAAATAGCTACACCAATAGACATTACTGCCATACATGCAGTTACATTTATATTTCTTGTTGGAGGTCTTAGATGAAATCCAGGAATGATATTAAATAGTGAAATGGTATTTGCAAAAACGAGGAACAACAAAACAGTTCCCAAATATGGTGCAAATGCTTTCCAATGATGTGCACCTATTGCATCCTTAACCATATTATTTATAAACTCAACTATCCATTCAACAACATTTTGTTTCTTATTCGGAACTGTAGTGAGTTTTCTTGTGAGTACAATAGAAAGAATTATCATAACCGCCATTACAATCCACATTGTTACTACAACATCAGATATAGGAATCTTAAGACCAAATAAATTGATTGTAAACAAATCATGCGGCTCCATAGCCTGAATAAGCTTATCTCCCATTACTTCACCTTCTGTCCAAATTGATTTTTTGTGATTCCCAAAGCCTCTGTAATTGCATTTATCATAATAATTATGATAATTGAAAGTGACCCAATTAGTGCTGCTATAAATGTATACACGCCTATTCGAATTGCCAATACGATTGTTATACCTACAATAGCTAAGCTAAATGCATAACTCATTAATACAACTATTATAGATAGCCTCTTACTTTGCTTAGTACCTAAAAATCCCAATATCATTTCAAGTAAACCAAATCTTAAAACTGCCATAAGTACACCAACGGTAAAGGTTACCATCATGGGAATTCTCTGATTATTACTCAAGAAACATATGATGAGCAACACAATATACAAAATAATTACTCTTTTGACAACAAATTTTAAAATATTACTCATAATCAATATTATTGCACTTTTCTCCGTAAAAAGTTGTTAAGTTTTTAGCTTAATCATACGATATCTATTTAGGTTAATTTATATGCTATACCGTCCCTATACATGGTATAGCTATGAAATTAGTAACATGATAACATATAAGATTTTTTAAATCAATGGTATAATTAGAAAAATGCTAGATTATTATTACACCTTTTGATGATTAGTTACAAAAATACTATTTATTTAGTTTCAATTTTTGGAAGTAATGTACAAAAGAATTTCATTCAGGAGTGGTTATTTTATGGATATTACAACCATAATTGGTTTAATTGTGGGTTTTGGTGGAGTTATAGCAGGCTTTTTAGAAGAAGGGCACTGGAATTTTGCCTCACTAGGAGGACTATTACAGTTAGCAGCGTTTCTCATTGTATTTGGAGGTGGTTTTGGAGCAACTCTTGTTGCTTTTCCCCTTTCCGAGTTTAAGAAGCTATTTTCTACAATGGGTATGCTATTTACTCAAAAGAAGTATAATGAAATAGATATAATTAATGAGTTAGCAGATCTATCAGAAAAAGCTAGAAAGGATGGCTTACTCAGTCTAGAACAAGATGCCCAGACAAATAAAAACGAATTGATTAAAAAAGGTTTGGCGTTGGTGGTTGATGGTATTGAAACTGAGGTTATCAAAGATATCCTCGCAAGAGAAACCGAACTGCAAGAAGAGATATACGAGTCTTCAGCAAAGATATTTGAATCAATGGGTGGTACCTTCCCTGCAATGGGTGTTTGTGGTACCGTTATGGGTATGTTAAATATTCTAAAGGACCTTAGTGATCCATTAGCCCTTGGACCTAAAATCGCAGGTGCATTCCTCGCAACCCTGTATGGTATTTCCTTTGCGAACCTTTTATGGATTCCATTTGGAAATAAGATAAAAGTAAAAGCCTCACGTGATACTATGATTAATGAGATAATAATAGAAGGTCTACTATCTATACAAGCTGGTGAGAACCCAAGAATTATTAAGGAAAAATTAAATCTTAATCTAATGGAAAAATTAAATGGCGGAAAGAATAAAGCAGCTACTACTGAAGAAGGGGTTGAGGCATAGGGATGGCAAAAGAAAAGGTAGTAAAAGATACCCTAGAACGTTACCTTTTGACATATGCTGACTTGATGAATTTATTACTTATCCTTTTTATTATTCTATTCGCATATAGTCAGGTAGATACGCAAAAGTTTCAACAGCTTTCTCAGTCCTTAGGTGCCGCCTTTGGTAATGGCTCTACACCTTCCATAGTTCAAGGAGGCGCGTCAGGAAACTCCCTTATAAACTTTCCTGCAACTATGCCATCGCCTGTAATACCTTCAACGATTGAAGAACAACAAATTGTAGGCTTAGGAAATGAAATTTCTGATATGGTGAAATCTGAGGGCCTTGGTGGAGATGTAAGTGTAAAAATGACTGAGCGAGGTATTGTTATGTCTATTGATGCCAGCCTTATCTTTAAGCCTGGATCTGCTGAGCTGGAAAAAGAATCAATAGATAAAGTACTTAAAATTGGAAAAGACATATTGAGTAAAATCCCAGATAAGCATATCCGTGTCGAAGGACACACTGACAATATACCAATAAATAGTCCTAAGTTCCCATCAAACTGGGAATTATCATTTAGCAGAGCAGTAAATGTATTAAGGCTGTTAGTAGAAAAATCTGGGGTAGACCCTACATTAATATCGGCTATTGCTTATGGTGATACTATGCCATTAGTAAAAAATGACTCAGATGAAAATAGAGCCAAAAATAGAAGAGTTGATATTGTTATTTTAAGAGAAGCTTCCAGTAAGGGTGAAGCAAGTGCAGATGTCGCTGACCAAGCAAAATAAAGACAAACTGATAAATAGTTAATATTAAGGGGATTGTAACTTTCGTTACAACCCCCTTTTCACATAGCATTGATGAATTACACCGTAAATTCTTCCGGCTTCTCATCTGTCAATCCAAAGTGGAACAACAGCGCATGAACTATTCTTTCTGAAGCGTGGCCATCACCATACGGATTTACTGCCCTTGCCATTATTTCATAATCCTCTTTATCCTCTAATAGCTTTGTAGCATGCTCAACAATTTCTTGTTCTTCGGTTCCTGCAAGTCTTACTGTTCCAGCCTTAACAGCCTCTGGTCTTTCAGTTTCCTTTCTAAGTACTAGTACAGGCTTCCCAAGTGTTGGAGCCTCCTCCTGAATTCCACCAGAGTCAGTCATTATCATATACGACCTCGCCATTAAATTGTGCATATCCTGAACATCTAATGGCGGTATCAAGTGAACTCTATCTTGCTCTCCTAAAATTTCACGTGCAGTTTCTTGAACCACCGGATTAAGGTGTACCGCATATACTATCTCAACATCTTCATAATTATTAACTAATGTTTTCAAAGCACGGCATATATTACGAAGGGGCTCTCCTAAGTTTTCTCTTCTATGGGCTGTAACTGCTATAATCCTTTTATTTTCATAATCAATGCCTCTAAGAATCTCACAATCAAAGACATAATTATCCTTTACTGTCGTCTTTAATGCATCGTTGACAGTATTACCTGTTACGTATATAGCATCTTCGTCAATTCCTTCTTTTTTAAGATTTAACTTATTTGTCTCGGTAGGGGACAAATGTATATCAGCCATAGAACCAGTCAGCTTTCTATTCATCTCCTCAGGATATGGTGAATACTTATCAAAGGTTCTAAGTCCTGCTTCCACATGTCCAACTGCAATCTGCTTGTAAAATGCCGCAAGGCTTCCAACAAAACATGTAGTTGTATCTCCATGAACCAGTACTATATCCGGCTTTTCTGTCTCTAGTACTTCATCTAAGCCCTCAAGTGCTCTTGTAGTAATTCCTGTTAAGGTCTGCCTGCTTTTCATTATGTTTAAGTCGTGTTCTGGTGTAATCTCAAATATCTTAAGCACCTGATCAAGCATCTCTCTATGCTGACCTGTTACGCAAACCACAGAATCAATAACCTCACACTTTTCCAGCTCTTTAACCAGTGGAGCCATTTTTACAGCATCTGGTCTAGTGCCGAATATTGTCATTACCTTCAATTTATCCAATTTTCTTCCTCCAATTAAAGCCATTCTGCACGGATTTTGCAAGCCATGACTCTCCCTTCTTTTATTAGCACTATTCATTTCACTCATATACATTGAGCCGCCAATAACAAAGATAGCAACTGCAACAACTAATATTATCGCACTAATCGGACCCTTGTAATCCAGCACAACTGCACATAATCCTAAAGCCGCGCTGGCTATATATATAACTGCAACAGACTGCTTCTGGGTAAGTCCCATATCAATAAGCCTATGGTGTATATGTCCCCTGTCAGCTTCCATAGGTGACTTGCCACTAGTGATTCTGCGTAGTATAGCAAAAATCGTATCAAACAATGGTAATGCTAGTACCAGCAGTGGTACCGCTACTGCTATTGCAGTATATTGCTTGTAGGTTCCCTGTATTGAAATGGTTGCTAGCATAAAGCCTAAAAATGTCGAGCCTGTATCTCCCATAAATATCTTTGCTGGATTGAAGTTATATGGGAGAAACCCCAAGGTTGCACCAGCCAGCATCGCAGCCAACACAGCTGTTGCTATATCCAAATCAGGCCTCATTATAGAAACAAAGAAAAGCGACATTAATGCTATTGAAGATACACCTGCTGCAAGACCGTCTAATCCGTCAATAAAATTTATTGCATTTGTTATACCTACTATCCAAAGTATAGTTAATAAATACGAACTCCAAGATTGCAAATCAGACCGTCCAACAACCGAAAACGGATTTGTAATAAATTCAATCCTAGTACCACTCATAGCGACAATTAGTGCTGCAATTATTTGAATTGGAAACTTAAGTTTTGCACTTAGTGCTTTTATGTCATCAATCACACCTACTACGACAATTATTAAGCCTCCAACCACCATTCCAATAAATCTATTATCAAAATTAATTGAAGTTCCCATATGGAATAGATTCGAGCTGATAACACTGAACATCATTGATATGAAAAATCCAACAATTATTGCTAATCCACCCAATCTCGCAATTGGTTGTTTATGCATTCTACGGTTATCCTTTGGAATATCTACAGCCCCTACCCTAAATGCAAGGCTTTTAACTATAGGAGTTGCAGAAAATGCAACAATAAACGCGAGTATAAAAGAAATAAAATATTCATATACACTAGCCATTTTTTCACACCTACTCATTCTTGAAAAGTATTACACTTTATTTTTTATATCTTACAAACTGCCCGAACATCAAAATAGAGGGAGGTGTTATCTCCCTCTGATTTAATTCTATTGTTCTAAAATTTTATAACTTCTATATCTGCTTCTTGAAGCAGAGTCATTGATAATTCATCAGGATATTCCCCATTAAAAACAATTCTGGTTATACCTGCATTAATAGCTAATTTGGCGCAAAGTACACAAGGCTGAGTCGTTACATAAAGGGTAGCACCATTTACACTTGTTCCACTATATGCTGCCTGCACAATTGCATTTTGCTCTGCATGAATTGCTCTGCAAAGCTCATGCCTCTGTCCAGACGGAACATTTAGCTTTTCTCTTAAACAGCCCACTTCTGAGCAATGCTTACAGCCCACAGGAGAGCCATTATAACCAGTAGCAAGAATTCTCTTGTCCTTAACTATAATTGCACCAACCTGCCTCCTTAGGCAAGTAGATCTAGTCTTTATTAATTCAACAATTTGCATGAAATACTCATCCCAAGATGGCCTCATCACGTTCCCCCATATACATACTACTCGTTAATTACAATCTCCAAATTCCTTACTTTGTTCCAAACAATCTGTCTCCAGCATCTCCTAGACCAGGTACAATATAAGCGTGGTCATTTAGCGTTTCATCCACTGCTGCACAGTATATCTCAACATCAGGGTGATCCTTGCGTATTCTCTCAATACCTGATTTTGCTGCAATTAAACACATTAATTTTATATTTATTACTCCTCTGTTCTTTATAAACTGGATAGCAGCTGAAGCTGACCCACCTGTTGCAAGCATAGGATCAAGAACAACTATTTCTCTCTCCTCAACATCTACTGGAAGCTTGCAGTAATATTCAACAGGTTCTAATGTCTCTGGATCTCTATATAATCCTATATGTCCAACCTTCGCCATAGGAAGAAGACTAAGCATTCCATCAACCATACCTAACCCAGCTCTGAGGATTGGTACTATCCCTAATTTTTTACCTGAAATTACATTTGTCTTTGCGATACCCACTGGAGTTTCTATTTCAACTTCTTTTAAAGGCATGTTTCTAGTAACTTCGTAACCCATAAGCATTGCTATTTCAGAAACCAGTTCTCTAAATTCCTTTGTATTTGTATTTTTGTCTCTTAATAGTGATATTTTGTGTTGAATCAGCGGGTGATCAAAAATAAATACATTTTCCATTTTTTTATTCCTCACTTTGTATAATTTTTTTCGATATTTGAAATTTTGCTAACTCTGTTCTGATGCCTTTCACCTAAAAATTCAGTGTTCAGCCATGTCTCAATGATATCTAAAGCTATTCCAGGACCTATTACCCTCTCACCTATTGCCAGGATGTTTGCATTATTATGCATTCTGCTCATCTTGGCCATATAGCTGTCTGTACAAAGGGCAGCCCGTATACCTGGCACTTTATTGCATGCAATTGATATTCCAATGCCAGTACCACATATTACAATACCTTTTTCACATTCTTTCCTGCTTACAGCTTCTGCTACAGCTTGTCCAAAGTCTGGATAATCAACTGAATCAGCAGAATTTGTACCAAAATCCTTAACTTCTAGTCCCTTTTCTTTTAAAAACTTAATTATATCTGCTTTGAGCAAATATCCTGCATGGTCACTTCCTATTGCAATCATAATTCCCCTCCATAGATAAGAGAATATCATCTCTAATTATTTTATAGCATATATATCAACATGTCAAAAAAAAGTAAACCTTTTATTTTAATTTATCTAGCACAATTTTAATGCATTCATATATTTCTTGAGCGCAACTTTCATAAATTCTGTATGGCATGCCAAAGGGATCACTTATATCAAGCAAGCTACTATTAACATCAAGCTCTGGGTATGCGAATTCCTTCAATGTAAAAATACCATCAGCCCTGTCAGAATATCTAGCTCTTAGGACATTTCTGTGCTGTCTTGTCATTGTCAGCAAAAGGTCAGCCTGCTTAACATCATTTTCATTTAACATTTTTGCTTTATGAAGAGATATATCAATATCCCACAGTGTCTGGAGTGCCTTTATAGAGTGCTCTGAGGCAGGGTCGCCCTCATAGGCATGTATACCTCTTGATATAGCTAGAGTGCTAACTTTTTCTTCTCTCTGACTATTAATAGCTCTAAAAATCCCTTCCGCCATGCAGCTTCTGCAGGTATTCCCTGTACAAATAAACACTACTTTTGTCTCTTTTTTGCTTGAATCTCTAATATTATGCGACATATTCTCTCACCTAATCTATATTAATAACGTCATAGCCAGCTGCTTTTATCATTCTATTCATTATTGCCAATCCAACACCATTTTCATCCACTGACTCAGCTAGGATAACATCTATATCTTTGGCATCAAATTCCCTTAACAATGAAAATAATCTCGCTGCAATGGTTTCTGGTTTATTCCTATCGCCCATAGAAATAGCCTCATAGCCTTGGTAATTATCAATTGTTTGGTCGGTTGCACATATACCAACTTTTTTGCCTCCAATTGCATTAGTCTGTGCTAAATCACATATTTTTAGAACCTGATTATTTGTATTTGTACTCTTTACAATTATTACATGAGCTTTAGGTGCATAATGCTTATATTTCATTCCAGGAGATTTAGGAATATTCTCAGTATTTACCCTGCCCAATATTGTTTTATCAATTTCTATAGGACCAATAATATCTTCAATTTGTTTGGGGGTAATCCCACCTGGCCTAAGAAGCATGGGAGGATTAACTGTGACATCTAGTACTGTTGACTCCAGACCAACCTGTGAGCTGCCAGCATCGATTATAATATCAATTTTTCCATCTAAATCATTCAAAACATGCTGCGCTGTCGTAGTGCTCGGTCTTCCTGAAACATTGGCACTTGGAGCAGCAACAGGAATTTTCGACATCCTTATGAGTTCCCTTGCCACTGGATGTTCTGGCATACGTACAGCAACTGTATCAAGCCCGGCTGTTATTACTTGAGGAATAATCGGGCTTTTGTTAAACACTAAAGTTATTGGTCCAGGCCATAGCTTGTCCATTAAGACAGCAGCTTTCTCAGGTATATGCTCTACAAGCTCATATACCCTTTCCTTGTCAGCAATATGTACTATGAGTGGGTTATCAGACGGACGCCCCTTTGCTTTAAATATCTGTTCTACTGCATCACTATTCAAAGCATTTGCACCTAAACCGTATACTGTTTCTGTTGGAAATGCAACTATTTTTCCTTCTTTCAAAGCCTCTGCTGCCACCCGCAATTTTTCCTTATCGATATTATCAATAGCAATTTTAATTACTTGCGTTATCATTATTATGTCCATGCTTCACACTTGGCACAAAACTCCAATAATGCACTTGCATGGATCGGTCCCCCTCGTATTATATAGTCATAGCTTTTCTTTACCTTTTCTAGAGGTTAAGCTATGCTGTTTTAAGATACTGTGGATTAGTTAGTCCCCCCTACCACTTGATGGTTTAAAAAAGGCTCTAACCAC
>JAEZOA010000088.1 GCA_023441625.1 Bacillota bacterium | reverse complement strand
AAACCAGGTTGTAAAGTTCGCAAGTTACTCAATTTTGAAATGCTTTCGCATTTCGGAATTTTTCGAGTTCCTTTACATGGTCTTTTATTTATAAAAGACTTGTCACTGTTTACTTTTCAAAGTCCATCAAAATGTCGTATATTTGCTCTATTTTCGGTATTGCTCATATATTACATTTTGGCACTCAGCATCGCCGAGCGACTTTTATATCTTACCATACTTGTCACTTCTATGTCAATACTTTTTGTAGGTTTTTGTTTGTCACAATTTACTACAATAGGTGTTGTTTTGTTTGTTCAGCGACAGCTTAGTTATAATAGCACAGGCTAATATTCGTTGTCAATACATTAGTTTATTTTTATTTTTTCCTTGAATGAAAAAGTAAATTCCACTTTTCATAGGATGCTATTATACATGTTTACAACAAACAATGGTAAAATCATTTAGTAGATAACCCTCAATCACTTTGACTTTAAACCGATTCGTAAAATTAGCATTTATTAATTCACATATTTCGCTCGGTGAAGAATAGAAATATCCTTCTTCTTTATTTGGTGAATTTGCATTTAAAAGATTAAAAGAAATTGTTTCACATACAAGATACTCAAACAGCTTTAGAGCATTTATAAGGAATTCTTTGTTATTTCCTAGGTTAATATTAAATGTTCCTGATGCAAAAATAGCATTAAATGCATCTTTATCAAAAGGATTTTCTTTAAATATATCAACACAAAGAAATGTTCCTTTTAAATTCTTACTTTTTGCATTAGATATCATATACTCAAGTATATCAACTCCAGTATAATTAAAATCTCTAAATCTTGCAGCTAAATATTCCAGAAAACTACCTGTGCCACAGCCAATGTCAAGAATTCTTTTTCCGTTTAGATCTAACGAATTTACTAGTGCTTCAAAACGCATTTGCTGCGCTTCTTCACTTTCCCAACCGAGTAAATAGTAATCAGGGTAATTGGGCTTAATATTTTTATAATAGTAGTTATTTATTTCTTCAATTTTCCCCATATATGTTAGCTCCATATTATTTTATACTCTATACTATTAAATACAGATGTTACTTATCTCTTCCTTCAAATTTAGTATATCCTTATTATATGTTTCCATCAATGCCCTATTATAAATAATACTTGCTGGATGATATAAAGGAAAAAGTTTAAACTCAATATCAGCTATTGTACAAATATGAGTTCTACCATGCATATCGCCTATTGTTACTTTGAAATCATCTGAAATTGCTTTCAGTGGAACATTGCCTAATGTTACAATTATTTGAGGCTTAAGTAATTTAATTTCACTATGAAGCCATTTTTGATTTTCTCTTATATCTGATACCGTTGCAGGTCTATTTACAATTCTTTGTGTTTTTGGATTCAACCTTCCTAGCCTATATTTTATAACATTAGTTATAAATATACTCTCTCTTTCTATACCTAATACACCTAAAAATTCATTTAGATTTTTACCTGCTGCACCAACAAATGGTTTCCCTAGTTTTACCTCATCCTTACCAGGGGCCTCGCCAACTACAACAAGAGGACTGGTTTTACAGCCCTCTCCAAGTACTATCTCCTCTTTTTCAAATACTTTCACGTATTCATTATATAACTCATTAAGCTTATCTCTTGTTTGCTCCATCGTCAAATTAGCCTCCACAAGCAACATTATAAATTGTTATGAACTAGTCTGTTCCGAAATAAAATTTAATTTCTTCTTAACTTCTTTAATATCCTTGAAAAGTAATGCCTTTTTGCTTGGATCTCTTAATAATGCAGCTGGATGGAAAGTGGGCATTATTAAGCAACGCTTTTGTTCTAACCACTGTCCCCTAATTTGAGTTATTTTTATATCCTTTGATATTACATATCTTGCTGCAGTGCCTCCAAGGCATACTATTATACGCGGTCTAATGAGAGCCACTTGATTTCTTAAATAAGGCAAACAACTTTCAGCCTCTTGGTCATTTGGTACTCTATTGTTTGGAGGCCTGCATTTAACTATATTAGCAATGTAATAATCGTCCGGTTTAAACATTAATGCTTCCAAAAGAATATCCAGCAGTTTACCTGCTTGTCCAACAAAAGGTATTCCCTGCATATCCTCCTGTTCACCTGGTCCCTCACCAATGAACATTATCGGGGCTTTTATATTTCCCCTTCCAATAACTATATTCGTTCTATATTTTCCAAGTTCACATGATTTACAGCCTTTACAAGCTAAATCAAGCTGCTCCCAGTCTAACATAACATCATTCCTTCTATACTTTGAGTCTTGTTTTAAATCTCTCTACAGCTGCTTTGGTATTTTCTAAACTTCCAAATGCAGTAAGTCTAAAATACCCTTGACCACTAGGTCCGAATCCAACTCCTGGTGTGCCAACAATATTTGCTTCGTTCAATAATTTATCAAAAAATGCCCATGAATCCATACCATTTGGAGTTTTCATCCATATATAAGGCGCATTCACTCCACCAAAAACCTGTATTCCTATACTTTCAAGACCACTCTTTATAATTGCTGCATTAGCTAAGTAATAAGCTATAGTTTCTTTAACTTGTTTCTGTCCTTCTTGAGAATATACTGCCTCAGCACCACGTTGAACTATATATGATACTCCATTAAACTTAGTTGCTTGTCGTCTATACCAAAGTCTATTGAGCCCAATTTCCACTCCATCTGTAGTATAAGCCTTTAGTTCCTTTGGAATTACTATATAAGCACATCTTGTGCCTGTGAAGCCTGCTGTTTTCGAAAAGCTTCTAAATTCTATTGCTACTTCTTTCGCACCCTCTATTTCATAAATGCTATGAGGAACATCCTCCTGAGTAATAAAAGCTTCATATGCAGAGTCAAACAAAATTACTGATTTATTTTTAATTGCATAATCTACCCATATCTTTAATTGCTCTTTAGTAAGTGTAGTACCTGTTGGATTATTTGGCAAGCATAAATATATTAAGTCAACCTTATCGTTAGGAAGCTCAGGAATAAAACCATTTTCAGCCATACAGGGCAGATATGTAACATTGCTCCATTTACCTTCTTTATATTCACCCGTTCTACCTGCCATAACATTACTGTCTACATAAACCGGATAAACAGGGTCAGTAACAGCAATTCTACTATTTTCTCCAAACAGCTCCTGTATGTTAGCTGTATCACTTTTTGCTCCATCACTTACAAATACTTCGTCATGTCCAATATTAATACCTCTTTGCTTATAATCAAAATCTGTAATCTTATTAATTAAGAAATCATATCCCTCATATTCAGGATAGCCCTTGAAGGTTTCTACCCTGGACATATCATCTACTGCTTTATGCATAGCCTCAGTACACGCTATTGGAAGCGGACGAGTTACATCTCCTATTCCAAGTCTTATAATATCAGCAGCCGGGTTCTGAGTTTTAAATGTAGCTACCCTTTTACCAATTTCAGCAAATAAATAGTTCCCAGGTAATTTTAAATGATTTTCATTCACAAATGCCATATTATCAATTCCTCTCGTATATTTAATTAGTCCACTACTATATCTCTATCTCTCCATCAAACACCTTAACTGCAGGCCCTGTCATATATACATGATTATCTTTTTCTAACCATTCTATAAATAAATCTCCACCAAGTAACTTGATAGTTGCTGCTCTTTCTGATACTCCATTGAGAACAGATGCAACAAGTACAGCACTAGCACCTGTTCCGCATGCAAGAGTTTCCCCAGCACCTCTTTCCCAAACTCTCATTTTTAGAGTATTTTTATCAATCACTTGAACAAACTCTGCGTTTACCTTTCTTGGAAAGAGCTTGTTTACCTCCATCTTTGGTCCCACATTATAAAGTGGAAAATTATCAACATCATCTACATAAGTGATTGCATGAGGATTACCCATTGAAACAGCTGTTACACTATAAGTCTGACCATCAATCACTATTGGTTCAGAAATAAATCGATCCTTTCTCCCTTCAACTGGAATTTCTTTAGGCGTCAGAATAGGTTCACCCATATCTACCTTTACAAGAACTACCTTCTGATTTTCTATCTTTAATTCTAAAACCTTTATACCAGCTAACGTTTCTATTGTTATTTTATTTTTGTCTGTAAGCATATTATCAAATACATATTTTCCAACGCACCTTATAGCATTTCCACACATTTCAGACTCAGAACCATCTGAATTAAACATTCTCATTCGGAAATCAGCTATGTCAGAAGATAAAATTAAAACCAACCCATCTGAACCTATACCAAAATGTCTGTCACTAACCTTTTTGGCTATTTCTGATATATTATCAATAACTTTTTGGGTACAATCTAAGTATATATAATCATTACCTAAACCTTGCATTTTTGTAAATTTCATACATTTACCCTTTCAAATTACTTCATTAATATTAAATTTAACACCATTGATAAATAATTTTATAAAATTATATTTGAATTGAATTTTGTAGTCTACTATGATACAGAAGACCTTAAATCTTCTGTTTTGGAATTGGATACATCACGCCTTTGTGAGCAACCCAGTAGTCACTTGTAAATATTATAGCATACCTTATCAATTTTTCAATTAGCAAATGTCTTTTAGGTTATAGCAAATGTCTTTTATCTTTTATTAGGTTATAATAATTGTTAGTTGTTGTTTTTACTATTATTTGTATTGTTATACATACTATATTATAATTATGGTAAAACTTTTAATAGATTATATTTTGGGAGGAAATACCTTTGAAGGACTTTTTTGTTAATTTTTTAAACGATATATGGATCTTTTTTTCAAATATAAAAATGCCCGGTTTTGCAACAATGATGTTAAGTGTAACTTGTTTATTCCTTATTTCAATAGGAATATGGGGCTTTATTAGAATAAGAAATATTCGCAAAGACAATATTATAATTACCGAATATGGTTTATTAGATACAAAGCGCGAAACCAAGCCATTATTTACATTAACAAGAAAAGATTTTATTATAATGTTAGTAATGACTATTTTTTATGCTATTCCTGCAATTTATAATCTGGGTGGCTTTGCTGTACCAGAGACTGGTTGGGCACCATCGGGTAAGGACGATGGTTTTGTAATCGATTTAGGAAGAGATGTTGATGTTGCAAAAGTAATGCTCTATCAAGGCTATAATGAAGAAAAATATGATGGTGTTAAACTTGATATAAAGTATTTAAATTCTTATAATACATATTTGAGTTCAGAAATCCTTGATAAAACTGGCTTCTATTCCTGGTTAGTCACTACTAAGGAATTTAAAACCAGCAAAATTAAAATAGTCCCAAATAGTCCAGGGGCAGCAATAAATGAAATAGCTGTTTTTGAAAAAGGTTCAACCACCCCTATAAATATTATAAGTATTACTTCTTCGAACGAGAATCCAAATGTTACTCCAATTAAAAGCCCTGATGGTAAATCGTACAATTTATCAAATTTAATAGATGAAACCGAAAAGGTTGACTTTTATACCTTATCTAGCACAAGCACATATTTTGATGAGGTTTTCTATCCCAGAACTGCACTTGATTTTTTAAACAAAATTAATCCCTTCGAAAGAACTCATCCTCCTCTTGGAAAATACTTTGTTATGATTGGTATGCTTATATTTGGGGTGAATCCTTTTGGTTGGAGAATTATTGGGACTCTTTTCGGTGTTGCAATGATCCCACTTATGTATCTTTTTGGATTGAAAGTATTTAAAAATCGTTATTATGCTTTTTGTACTGCATTTCTTATGATGTTTGATTTTATGCATTTCGTTCAAACTAGAATATCCACAATAGATGTATACGTTACCTTCTTTGTTATCCTGATGTATTATTTTATATATGATTATTTTATAAAGAGGTCCTATAAAATGGGGTTTAAAAAATCACTTGTACCGTTGTTCCTATGCGGACTTACTCTTGGTATTGGTGTTGCAACTAAGTGGATTGCTATGTATGCTGCCGTTGGCATTTTCCTTATATTTGTTATTGCAAAGATTGATGATATAGCGTACTACGTTGCTTATAAAAAGTCTGGGCTTTCTTCAGATATATTCAAAAAGTTTTGGAGCAAGTACTTTGTTAAGACTGCAATAGCTTGTATATTGTTCTTTCTAATAATTCCTGCGGTTATTTACTTTGCCTCATATACTTCAGTAATGCAAGTACCAGGAAATGGTGTTCAGGAATTCTTTAATAATCAAACTCACATGTACAGCTTTCATAATGAACTAAACATACAGCACTCTTATTCCTCTCCTTGGTGGTCCTGGTCATTAATGACAAAACCTATATGGTTTTATGGTTCAAAGTCTTTAGCAGCAGAAGGGCTAACCTCTAGCATTATTTGTATGGGTAACCCCTTAATCTGGTGGTTAAGTATACCTGCGCTTATTATAGCAATCATATTAGTCATTAAGAGAAAAGACAAATATATGCTAGTCCCAATATTCGGGGCGCTATTTCAGTATATCCCCTGGATGGTGGTTCGAAGAATGGCGTTTATATATCACTATTTCTCTGTAATTCCTTTTTTAATAATAATAATCGTATACCTACTTAAAGTTTTCTCAGAGTATGGTGGCAAAAATGCTAGAAAAGTTGTATACATTTATCTTCTTCTAACTGCAATTTTGTTTGTAATGTTCTACCCAATTCTATCGGGAATGATAGTACCAAGATGGTATGCCAGCTTTCTTGAGTTCTTTCCAGGCTGGAGCTTTAGGTATTAAATTAAGATATTAACCTAAATTAAGATACTAACTACAAACAGCTTATAACCTATAAGTTTAAATTTTAGGTTATAAGCTGTTAATTTATTCTGTACAAAGTTAAAAACCCTGCGCACAGCGTAATCGCGAATGCGCAAGGCTCTTTTTTGGTGGGAGGAGATGGATTCGAACCATCGAAATCGTAGATAACAGATTTACAGTCTGCCCCCTTTGGCCACTCGGGAACCCTCCCATATGGAGCTGGCGGACGGAATTGAACCCCCGACCTGCTGAT
>JAEZOA010000008.1 GCA_023441625.1 Bacillota bacterium | reverse complement strand
GGCTAATGACAGTGCTTTCTTAGATAGAATGCATTGTTATAATCCTGGTTGGGAGATTCCGAAATATAGGCCGGATTTCTTTACAGATGACTACGCTTTTATTACAGATTACTTTGCGGGTTTTATGCGGGAACTTAGAAAAACATCATATAGTGATACTCTTGATAAGTACTTCCGCTTAGGAAACAATCTGAATCAGCGTGATGTAATTGCCGTAAGGAAAATGGTCTCTGGATTTGTAAAATTGATATATCCAAACGGGATACTCGAAAAAGAAGATATTGAAGAAATCTTGCGTTTTGCACTAGAAAGTAGGAGACGTGTAAAAGAGCAGCTTAAGAAAATTGGTGGCATGGAATTCTACGATGTAAACTTCTCGTACATTGACAATGAAACTTTGGCAGAGGAATATGTGCCAGTGCCTGAACAGGGTGGTGGTAAGCTTATACCAGAGGGCCTACAGAAACCGGGACACATCTATACAGTAGCTCGCGGAAAAAGTGGAATGATTGGTGTGTTTAAGCTGGAAACTGAAGTTACCGCTGGAACAGGGAAGTTTGATAAGACTGGACTTGGTTCAGATCGATTAGCAAAAGAGGCTGTTGATACTGCTTACCGGTATTTGAAAGTGAACAGCAAGAATATAAGTGGAAGTATCAGCCTGTTAACGAAGGATTATTTGATGCACGTTCAAGATCTTAATGGCGTTGGAATGACGGACGCTTTATCCTTAGCAAGCATGATCGCCCTTTGCTCTTCAGCAATGAACAAAACAACGATAAGCAGCCTTGCAATACTTGGTAATATAAGTATTGGTGGCTCTATAATTAAAGTGGATGAACTTGCAAACACCTTGCAGGTTTGTTTGGATAGTGGAGCGAAAAAGGTGCTAATGCCAATCTCTTCAACCGTTGATATGGCTATGGTTCCTCCGGAACTAATGGGAAAATTTAATTTGATTTTTTATCAGTCACCAGAGGATGCGGTATTTAAGGCTCTTGGTGTAGAATAACTGTACTATTTGCCATGCAATAATGGTGAATTTTTATTTGCTGTACAAAAAGTAGTACTAGAGATTAGTTACTATATATTCATAAGATACTTCAAATATTTAGTGAACATTTAGATTTCAACTTTCTCCTAATATGTCTACCTGCCGTGCCCTTAATAGATGTCCGTTTTATAGTACATATAACGAAAAAATTATATTGAAACACGAACATATGTTTGCTATAATTAGAACCATAAAACGGAATTAGAGGAGAGCTACATATGGGCAACGTAATAGAATTTAAAAAACACGTACAACAAAATAATGATTCCTCATCAGGAGTTTATTCAAACAACAAGTTACTAAAGCCAGTCCACGCTTTTGATTGCCCTGTACCACTGTATTCAGATGAGGAGGGTCAGCTATATACTGCGTTTTATTATTCGGATACTGGTAAAACAATAGTTATACCCTTTTTTGATGATGCTGAAAGCATGCTTGAATATGAGAAGAAAAAAAGCCAAAGAAATATGAACAAGGCTACGTCAGAGTTCAGATAGCTTCAAGGAGACACGCAGATGAAAGAAGAAGACAGCCCTCTAAAAAAACTTGCATTGATTGTTGACCGGGATAAACAGCTTAATGTTGAGGCTTTTCATAAAGCAAAACTACTGCTTCGTATATATCGTAATGTTGTATGGAGAACCCAGGAGGTTATGTATGATGCTGATGCTGAGGCCTATGATTTTGGCGGACGAAGAATTGCTGAGCTAGCCGATTATCTCTCATATGATTTTAATAGCGATATTGACAAAGAAAAAGCAGAAAGTAAATTGTTAAGCATCACAGAGACCAAATTTCTCGTAGATCTCGTTGATAAGGCACTTCTGAAATTAAATGCCTATCCGGATTTAGGGCAACTATATTTTAATATATTGACCAGGCAGTATATCAACAAAGTTAAGTACACGGATGCCGAATTAGTTGAAACTCTCAGCATTGAAAGGACTCAATATTATAAACGAAAGAAGGAAGCCATAAACCTCTTTGGGGTTATTCTGTGGGGATATATCATTCCGCCAATTAGGGACTTTTTGTCTGAATCAGATACAATAACTTCATACGGTGAACCATAACCGAACGGTTAACGGATATAAGATGTACGGATATAGAACCAAATATGGACCCAAATCGAATTGTAAGTGTATGTCAATATAAATAGAATGGTTATAGTGGGGAACTGTATTGTCTATGCCTCGGCTAAATAAATAGTCGAGGCTATTTTTATGCTTTTCCTCAAATATGTAACCATTTGCTGGAGGTCGCAGTTTTAATCTGCGGCCTTTTTATTTTGGGGAAAGGAAGCCCTGTGTACATACGAGCTCCACCGCCCTCGTTCTGATTAATCCAACACAAATCAGAATGGAGGTTTATTAGATGAAAGATGGATGTTATAAGAAACATCGTAAAAAAGGAACAATTCGAATAGGTGATGTGATGTTTATTGTGACCGGAGACGAATATGCTCAGTATTATGCAGAACTTGAACGAAAGAAATATGTTCGCCGACAGGAATGGGGGAAAAGGATATCTTATGAAGAAGCACTTAATGACGGAACGCCGATTGATCTATTATCCGCAAATCCGCAAATATCAGTAGAGGAAGAAGCGGAAAAGAATGTATTGATTGAATTGATGCTAAATGCCATAGAGCAACTGGATGCAGCTGATAAAAAGCTGATAAGGTTGCTCTTTTTTTATGAGTTCTCATATAGAGAGATCTCACGGCAGTTGGGTGTGGACGAAAGTACTATCAGATATCGAAAGGATAAAATACTGACCAAACTAAGAAAAGTTTTGGGTATAAACGCATTTTTATAAAAATTTTTTCCCGCATTTGCCCCTTTTTTTCCTTTCAGGGTATGAGAGCAGTTTTCTGCTCTCTGTACCTTGAAAAATGAATAAAGGCAGAAATGAATACTTTCTCCATGTGACCCGGGAAGGGAAAGCCGGATGACAGGTACGCCATGACCGCAAGCGCGGGAGCGATCAATACTGATGTCAAAATGAGCTGTGGCAGGCTCTGGCGACGACCCACATGGATGGATAATGATACTTGTGCATAGTCGAGGTTAAGTC
>JAEZOA010000168.1 GCA_023441625.1 Bacillota bacterium | reverse complement strand
TTCCTTCCGGACCTGACGGGGTTCACAGACTTCTATTGCGCAAGACCCAATTTTCATTGCCACTTATAAAGGGCAAGCACCACATACTTAAACCTAAAACAGGAATTCAACCCTGCTATAGCGGATTGCAGGTACAGGGCACCGCTACCTCCCCGTCTAGTACGACCAAAATTGGCTTAAAATATAAACTCAACTTTTCGGATAAGTAACTTAATTGAGTTACCTAACACATTATAACCTAAATACTTTTTTATATCAATACCAATTCTTTTGGTAATTTTGTAATTTATACCGTTTATTCGCAGAAAAAAAGCACCTCAGTATTTATAAATTATAATAATTCCTGATATTTAGGTGCCCCAACAAAAAATAAAATAAAAATCAATATGTTTTAAAGGAGGAACAAAATGAAAAAGCTTTAATTGCTTTACAATTACTATTATACCACGATTTTCTAAGAATAATGTTAAAATTAGATAACAAATATTAATAATGTGTGAATATCAAATTCTTTTTTAAAAAATGTATAAGAAAAGGCAAATTAGTCAATAACTATTACTGACCCCACAAAATACATTTTAACCCCCTAAAAATGCTCGTGCTTTATGCCGAGCATTTTTTAATTTAAAAAGTCCATTATTTCATGTTGTATTGCTATTCCGAATGCCCTCGACCAATTGCTTGAAATATTTAGCACAAGTGTATATAATGTACTATGTTACTTTTTGCACCGAACTTTAGATACTATGCTATTATATCGCACAACAAATTTAGATATTAGGAGTTGAATAGAATGCCATTAGTCAAAGTGGAAATTGTAAAAGGGAAAAATATTGAGTATAAAAAAATGTTATTGCAATCGATTCATGAAGCATTGATGTTAGTATTGCAAATTGAGGATGATGACCGTTTTCAACGGCTTTATGAATTAGATGCAGCTTGTTTCGAGAGAAGGGCAGCAAAAACCGATAAATTTACTCTAATTGAATTAACCTTATTACCCGGGAGAAGTAAAGAAATAAAGAGAAATGTTATAAAAGAAGTCACTCGTTTATTAGGTGAACGACTTGAAATTCAAGCCACAGACATTATCATAATTATGCATGAACCACCATTTGATAATTGGGGTTGTTATGGAGAACAAGGCAGCGAATTGGGATTCCAATATAAAAAGGATTAGCACCTAATAGTATTTTTTACGCGTTCCTTCATACTTCCTTATTGTGTGTCAGCTAAAAGAGCTCCCCCTCATTAAGTATGAAGAAGAGCCCTATATTTATTATATGTCTATTTCATTTGCCCTCTTGTATCTTTACCACCAATACCACTATTACCTGTTATGGTTAGTGAAATTACAGACTTCGGTGTGAGTACCTTTGAACTTTCCGTAATAGATACTTTTTGAGCTACAATTGCAGGGTCTAGTGCATTAATTAATACCCTTTTAGGGGAACTAGCAAAGTTTGCTCCCGCTTGCATGATTGCCTCATAATAGGATTGACATGCTCCCGCAAATATACATAGCTTATCAGGGTTAGGCTGAAATCTTCGAGCTATCTTAACAGCATCAATGTAGTATGCTGAGTTTGCATAATTCTCCACTGAATGTATGTTTTGAGTACCTTTTTTTAAACCATCATGCCCTGTAAGAACTAATATATCCGGGTTATATGTTTTTAAATACTGCCTAATCACTGAAGGCTGCTTATTCTCACTTACTAATTTCCCAAAGCATTTAATATTACTTTGTTTATAAAAGTCTAAACATTGGTCCATAAATGCTTGAGCTGAATCTAAATGCAATATCTTTCCTGGTCTCTTTTTTAGTCTACTTAAAAAGCTTTTAAATACAGGCATTGTGCTCTCAATTGTTACAGTTGCAAGCTTAAGCTCTTTAGATGCTCTAGAATAAGCATCCTGTGCATCTTGCACAACTAAATCCTCTGCTTGAGAATCAGCCTCAATTCTAGCAGATAAGCCTCTTAAAACATAACAATCAGAGCCATCACAGTTGGCCTTTATGTCTACTACCCTAAACAGAATATCTCCACCATAAGACTTTCTAATTACAATATCTCCAACCCTATATATAGTCAAAAAAATCACTCCATACTTACTTTTTATTGCATAATATGCAACTAAAAGTAATTTGGGAATTGTTTTTGACCAATTAAAATAATAATTATGTAAATTAATTTTCTTATAGCCGTTGGTTATTGTTTTTTAAAATATCTCTTTTATAGTATAGTTCTGCGTTCCAAGATTCCTTTTTTCTAATTCCTTTAACTGAATATAGGGATCTTTACCATGTAATCTTTGGAACAGATGACCCTCTTCCCCTAATTGCGTACCCTGAGGAACTCCATCCATAATCAAGTTTTCATATTTAATAGCATCAATACATGCTCTTTCAATTGAAACGATATCTTTTGAAGCCATTATCCCAATATCAGGAACTAACGATGGAGTTGTAATTCCCCAACAATCACATAAAGCTGTTATGTTTGTTAAGAAGTTTATATAAAACACATTTCCTGGTTCAAAGGTTTTTAGTACAGACTCTGTACAAATAGCCATTCCTGTCTGAAAATCCTCATATCGGTCTGAAGTTTTTGTAATAGCACTAGTAGGACAAACCTTTACGCAGTGATGACAGAAAGTACAATGATGAAAAAATACACTATATTCACCATTATCACTGAATTTATTTGCATTATGATTACAGCTATTAATACATAGTCCGCAGTGAGTACATAACTCTGAATTCCATGCTATTCCGCCCTCTAAGCCGTGAATTTGATTTCTTGTTCTATCTGTGACACACCCCATTGCAATATTTTTGCAGGCTCCACCGTAGCCACATGCTCCATGACCTTTAACATGTGAAAGATCAATCATCACCTCAGCATCAAAAATATTTCCACCAACATCAACGTTTTTAAATGTCTTAAAGTCAACGCTCTTCTCATATATATACTTCCCCATTACTCCACATACTGGGATAATAGGAGCTCCTAAAAATTCCTCTGTATAACCTCTATCTCTAGCACCTGATATCTCTTGGTCTGTTATATAAACCTTTGCACCATAGCCCTTTAATTTATTTACTAATATTTTTACAAAAAGCGGATGAATAGTAGTATAACCGATTCCTCTTCCCAGGTGCATTTTAATGGCTGTCCATTTACCCTTTACAACACTCTCCATTTCCATATTGTCAATGAGCCTTTCAAACCTAGCAGGCAAAGTAACACTGCTATCATACTTATCATATTTTACAGACGAAAATAAAACAGAACTCATATCATACCTCCGAAGACTATTTTGAAAAACTTGTTCATCAGTAATTATATCAAATTACTGTTACAAAAAAACTAGTAATCAAATAAAAAATATTTATGTTGACAAAATATTTTTTGGGAATATAATGAATATATGAACAGTTATTCATATATTTGAAGATTGTTATAATATTTCATTGTAAATGAATAATTGTATTAAAAAATATGGAGGTTTGTATGAATATTGAAAATGGGATTGAGAAATGTGACTATCTCTGTATACATAAGGACATAGTATCTCAAGTCTTAACCAATATGCCTGATGAAGTACAATTGTATGACCTAGCTGAGCTATTTAAGGTTTTTGGAGACTCAACTAGGATTAAAATACTATATGTATTATTTCAATCAGAGATGTGTGTTTGTGACATTGCACAGCTGCTAAACATGGGGCAATCAGCTATTTCTCACCAGCTCCGTGTACTCAAGCAAGCTAAGCTAGTAAAGTACAGGCGAGAAGGTAAAACAATGTTCTATTCATTAGCTGACTCACATGTACGGACAATTATTGATCAAGGAATTGAGCATATTGAGGAATAAGTAAATAACAATATAAAGTTTTATGTAAATAGATACCGTTCACATCTAACACTCATATAATTAAATTGGGGGGGATTCATATGAAGAAAGTATTTAAATTAAAAGATTTAGGCTGTGCAAATTGTGCCGCTAAAATGGAACGCGAAATTTGCAAAATTGATGGTGTTAATAATGCAACAGTTAACTTTATTACTCAAAAATTAACTATCGACTCAGAGACCCAGAACTTAGGTGACGACATTATTAAAGCAATTCAAAAAGCAATAAAGAAGATTGAACCAGATTGTTCAATAAAAATGTAGACTAGTAAATGGAGGTCATTTTGTCAAACTCAAAAAAAACAATTATTCGAATTATTATTGGCTCATTAGTCTTTGTGGCAGCTATTATCGCTCAACTAACAAGCTATCTTAATCTTGCAGTATTCCTTTTAGCCTACTTTATAATTGGTGGAGATGTACTGCTTAGGGCTTTTAAAAACATTTTGCATGGTCAGGTATTTGACGAAAACTTTTTGATGAGTATTGCGACTGTGGGGGCTTTCTGTATAGGGGAATACCCTGAGGGCGTTGCAGTTATGCTCTTTTATCAAGTTGGTGAGCTTTTTCAAGACTATGCAGTTGGTCGCTCAAGAGAGTCCATTGCAGAGCTAATGGATATACGTCCTGACTATGCAAATGTTAAGCGAAATGGAGCTATTATCACTGTTGACCCTGAAGAAGTTTCAATTAATGAAATTATTATTGTTAAGGCTGGAGAAAAAATTCCTCTTGATGGAAAAGTAATTGAAGGTTACTCCATGATTGATACTTCCGCTCTAACAGGTGAATCTGTCCCACGGGAAATGAATGTTGGAAGTGAAGCCTTAAGCGGCTGCATTAACCTCAATGGCGTTCTTTCAATTCAGGTAACTAAGGAGTTTGGAGAATCTACGGTAGCAAAAATTTTAGATTTAGTTGAAAACGCAAGCAACAAAAAGGCAAAAGCAGAAAATTTCATTACAAGATTCGCAAGATATTATACCCCGGCTGTAGTATTTGCCGCCATTCTTCTTGCTGTCGTACCACCGCTTTTAATTAATGGAGCCACCTTTAAGGACTGTATTTATCGAGCTTTAGCTTTCCTTGTTGTTTCATGTCCCTGTGCATTAGTTATATCTATTCCTCTTGGCTTTTTTGGTGGAATAGGTGGTGCTTCAAAATCCGGAATACTTGTTAAAGGCAGTAACTATCTCGAAGCCCTTGCAGCTACAGAGATAGTAGTTTTTGATAAAACTGGTACATTGACAAAAGGAACTTTTCAGGTTACACAAATAAATCCAATTGGTATAACAGATAGAGATCTTTTAGAGTTTACTGCCTTTGCTGAAAGTTATTCAAATCATCCTATTTCCTTATCTCTAAAAAAGGCTTATGGGCTTGATATTGATAATTCCAGAATACGTGCTGTTGAAGAAATCCCTGGTCATGGTGTTAAAGCAACCGTTGATGGCAAAACCATTTATGCCGGTAATGTCAAGCTAATGCAGAAGATAAATATTCCTTATGACCTCAATGATATAGTTGGTACGGTGGTACATGTCGCTATTGACGATAAATATTCAGGGTATATTGTAATATCTGATGAAATTAAGGAGGACTCAGCAATTGCTATTAAGAAACTAAAGGCAAGTAAAATAAATAAAACTGTTATGCTTACAGGTGACTCAAAGGCAGTTGGTGAAAAAGTTGCGGCTACGCTGGGGCTAGACGAAGTGTATACAGAGCTACTCCCAGGGGACAAAGTAACTAAGGTAGAAGAATTACTTGCAAATAAAACAGCTAAAGGACGACTTGTATTTGTTGGTGATGGCATTAATGATGCGCCAGTACTTTCGCGCGCTGACATCGGAATCGCAATGGGTGGTCTTGGCTCAGATGCTGCTATAGAAGCTGCTGACGTTGTAATAATGAATGATGAGCTTTCAAAGATTCCCACAGCAATTTCTATTTCAAAAAAGACCCTGAGAATTGTGAAGCAAAACATAGTATTTGCACTTGGAGTAAAGGCAATAGTGTTTATTATAGTGGCCCTTGGTCTAGGTAATATGTGGGAAGCAGTTTTCGCAGATGTTGGTGTTTCAGTAATTGCAATACTTAACTCGGCTAGGGCCTTGAATGTGAAAAAGCTATAACTCTACAAGCTTTGTTACTATTTTTAATTTTATCAATATTATGGTATCCTTAAAATGCATAGTTTATAAAAATTACCAAGTAGAAGGTGCATTGTGAATAGATTATCTAAAAGGATACCTAACTCTGATTCTTTAATAATTGTACTAAATGAAATGTATGGGATAAACAAGCATATAGAAACAGTAATATCAAGTTTTTCTGATAGCTGCTATGATGTTGTTTGTCCCAATTTCTTAGACTTAAATGAACCCTTCGATTACCCCCAACAAGAAGCAGCATATAAATATTTTATGCTAAACGTTGGTTTTGAAAAAGCAGCTAGCCAGATTAAGAAACTTGTAGCGGAAGCTAGAAACAAATACAAGCATATATTTCTATTAGGTTATAGCATAGGTGCAACAGTTGCGTGGCTATGCAGCGATGAAAAAAATATAGACGGTGTAATTGGTTACTATGGCTCACGGATAAGAGACTATATGGCGGTTATACCTAAGTGTCCCGTTTTGCTTATTTTCCCTTCACATGAAAAAGCCTTTGACGTAAATACCTTTGTTAGCTCATTTAAAAAAGTCAGGACAGATGTAGCTATACATCTTCTAGATGGTGAGCATGGCTTTGCTGATCCCTTTTCTCAAAACTACAGCGAGTCGTCATTTGAGAAAGCAAATAAGTTGGTACATAATTTCTTACACAAAAACATTAGAGCAATCCATTGATATTAGTTTGTACGGAAGTACTATTTAAACAAAGTCTTGTATCAGAAAAGTGCCTTAATTTTGTCATTTATAATTTGTGGATTTACTGAATTTGCTTTTTCATTTGAAAGAGAATATTTCTCCTTGAGTTTAAGAATTCTATACACACTCTGATCTATACTTTCCATGGAAATAGTACCAGCTCTAGCCGCATTTTGAAGGGCCATTATTACAGCCTCTTCCTTATCAAAATCGTGGCAAACAAGTACAATATCACTTCCTGCTTGAATGGATTTCACTGCTGCTTCACCAATATCATATTTCGTTACGATAGCCCCCATTGTAAAATCATCAGTTACTACAACACCATCAAATCCCATATCATCTCTCAAAACATCTGAAATTATTTTTTTAGAAAGGGATGCCGGATTATCAGCATCTATTTTAGGCAATAGGATGTGCGCTACCATAATGACATCCACCTTGTTTTCTATGGCGGCCGAAAAAGGTATTAGCTCATAGCTTTTAAGTCTCTCTAAATCATGATTTACTATAGGCAGCCCCTTATGGGAGTCTACTGCTGTGTCACCATGTCCAGGAAAATGCTTGACTACTGAAATAATATTTTGCGTTTGCATGCCCTTCATAGTTTGAATTCCTAGCTTAGCTACAATACTTGCTTCAGACCCAAAAGATCTATCACCAATAACAGGATTTTTAGGATTGCTGTTTATGTCTAGCACAGGGGCAAAATTCATATTAAAACCAAAGGACTTTAGCTCCTCACCTATTATACTTCCCACTTGATAGGATAAATCATCGTCATTTAGCTTTCCAATTTTTTTATTTGTTGGGATTTTGAGAAATTCATCAGGCATACGAGATACTCTGCCACCCTCTTCATCTATTGATAAAAACAATGGAATATTATCTTGGCCATTGGATTCCTTCAACGAATTCAATAGGGATATCATTTGCTTTGTATCTTTAATGTTTCTTTTAAATAGGATAAAGCCTCCTATTTTGTATTTTTCAATGAACTTTTTAGAGTGGGCATCATTTTCATAACCATCTAGCCCAACAATAACCATTTGCCCTATCTTTTCCTCCAGGCTCATTTTTTCAATCTGTGCTTTAATGGGATCAATATTTTCACTATTGTCAACCGAGTTTGAGCTTCCTGCTGATGGAATATTAGTATCAGATGATGCACCATCTTCTGCTTGTGAGTTTCCAGTTGTGTGGGACCCTACTAATGAACTATTTCCTGTGGTCTTGTTTTGACTTATCTTCACCGAAGGAATACTGTTGTTCACATGTTGAACTCCTCCATATCCCAGTATAAGCAGAATAATTAATACTACAACAAATATTATACTCTTTTTCAGCTTATTTACTCCCTTGCCCATAGTTCCTCCCTAAAGCATCATATAATATTTATCCTATACATGAAGTTTTGGGAAGTCAACTAAATATTTATCTATCAATTTTAATATTTTTTCCACAGTGTTAAAGTTTTCTATTAGTAGGTCATCATCATCAATGGCTATATTAAATTCATCTTCTAATGCAACAATAACATCTATGCTTTTTAGTGAATCTAGCCCCCAATCTCTCAGATCATCGGTTTCTTTTATATCTGAAAACGCATCAACCTTTACACTAATAGTCTCTGATAAAATTTTAATTACATGCTCCTTATCTACGCCCATAACTTTCTCCCTTTCTCAACAAAATTATTTTATTTTGATATACCTTGTAATACAGTATCGAGTTTAGAACTATACTCTTCGATGCTATTCCAATTATCGGATAGGATAAACGCGAAAACCCTACCTACAAATGTGTCTATACCATCCGGTAATACTGTAGGAAGAGTTCCTGAGGTATAGACAAAAACGCCCTCTCTTTTATCCTGCTTTAGCAAAATGCCCCTTTTATCAATTTCTCTAATTAAATCCTCATAGCTTATGGCAGAGTCAGAAATCAATCTATAATATCGCGATAGCATCTTAATGTTTTTTACCTGAGAATCAATAAAAGAAATATAAGTAGAGAGTGTAAATCTCCCATTTATCTCAATAATAGGAATAATTATGTCCTCCTGCGTAATAATAGAATCTATCCCTGCTACTCCTGTATAGCCTATATTAAACAGGTACTCTCCAATTTTCTTACCATACTGTCTATATGAATCCAGCACTTCCTCACTTAAATCAGGAGGGGTTTTTGAGCCTATATAAACTGTATCGTTTAGCAATTGTTGTTTTATCGAAAATACATCAACTGTTCCTTTTGGGGAAATGTAAATTTGATAGTTTAGATCGGCTTTTTTTTCGTACCAGCCTTCTACAAGCCACTTACTATCAATTTTACCTCTAGAAAAACGAGCAATTACTCGCAAGCATGTTTCCAATTTCTCCTTTTCAGCTATTACATACAAACCTTTACCAGAAGCACCGTTTGGTTCCTTAATGATAACTTTAGTAAAGTAGGGCTCTGTATTTGTCAATTTATCATATTCTTCACGAATCTCATCAATGCTGCTACATACTCTACCCTTGCAAACCTCAAAACCCAACTCCTTTGATATCTCTCTGTTAAAGATTTTGTCATTTATTCTTGCACTAATATGTGAAGGTGCCCCCATTATTTTCAGTTCTGCTTTTTCTGCTATTTTTTCTTCCATATATGTAACTGCATATGGCATAAAATAAACCTCGCCATTTTGTAAAGAAATATTTTTAAGCTCCTCAAGCAAGGCTTCGTCTCGAAGTACAAGCTCAGAAATAGGTGTCAATGTATCCACATTTCTGGGAATCAGAATTCTCGGTATTGAGAAGCCCATTTCCTTAAGGCTATCAAGGTATTGTGTATCTGGTCTCTGTCTTAAGATAACAACATCTTGCTCTCTGCAGATAAGCAGATTCATCTCCTCTATGCGGTTTACTATAGCATCCTCAACTCTATCAACAACACCAGCATTGAGCTTATTCCAATACTTTTCAGCACCTATATTGCATAGCCAAATAATAGTTCCCTCATTTCTCTGAGCAGTCAAATACTTAATCAAATTAAATTCATTATCCATTTTGTTCCTCCATCAGTGCATGGTTTATTATTTGCGTAATGCCTTCAACATTATTGTGCAGGAAAAAATGTCCTCCCTCAAACACGTGAAAACTGCATTGCTTTTTGGTGTATTCCTTCCAAGCAATCATATCTGACGGCTCAGCAAGCTCATCCTCTTCCCCATATAACACTGAGATATTGGAATTTGATTTATTAATAATTGGCTCATAGCCTTCTGTTTCAAGAATTTTGTAATCAGCCCTTAGAGTTTGCATAGCCTTTTTTAGCAGCACATCATATTTGATAAAATTTTTTGGTATTCCCCCCAGACTCATAGCCCTCTGTGTAAATTCTGGCTCGGGTAATAAATGAGCATTTCTCTCAGGCTTCAAAATACATGGTGGATATCTTCCAGAATAGAAAATGTGCTTAGGCTGTCTCAAATTGCTCTCGCTAATTTTTACAGCTAACTCATATGCTAGTATACTTCCCAAGCTGTGTCCAAAAATGGCGAATTCACAATTCTCTATTTCTGTTTTCACCATGCTAAAAATATCTTCCACAGCTTCTAACATACTATTATAATATGGTTCTTTAGCTCGCCTTCCTCTCCCAGCTAATTCCAGCACCCATACCTTTATTGACTTGTCTATATAGTTCTCCCACTTTTTATAGACCATTGCAGACCCCCCTGCATAGGGTAAGCAAAAAAGTTTTATTTCTTCCATAGTAGATAAGCCTCAATTCTTTTATTCTTACTATATAGACCTTTAGGGCATATGTACTATATTGGGATTTGGTTCTATTTTACATAGACTTACTCCATTTTCAAATTTCCTTACTTCTGAATATGGGTAATCAGTCACATCAGTACTATTTTCAACCTTTAGCCAGTAGACTGCTTTTGAAACTCTCAACGCTTCATCTACTAGATTATTTATAAAGTTTTTATCCAATACTATCGCTGCCCCCGCAATAAGACTTATATCAAAGTTTCTGGTGTGATGGAATGTCCTAACTCCTAAGCCACGGTGAAGGTCTACGTTTAAATGGGAATCCCGAGCCTTTAAGAATAAATTTATATCGGCTTCTGTAGCGGCAGCACTTTTACATATGTCCAGCAAGGCTCCATCCTGACACCCAAAAACTATATTTTTTTGAGGTGCTATTTCTTCAGAAAGATATTTTACAGCTTCCTCTGAGAGTATACTTGAGAAAAGAGGTACTTCTCCTAACCTCTCAGTATATAAGGAGAAACTCATATATTGATGGATAAAATCAAAATTACGAGCAGTGGTATAAAGTTCCACCACATCTTCCTGAAATTTTTTATAAAACTTCCGCATGTTCATTCTTCCAGTAACATAATTGTCACCCACATGTCTCTCATGTGGATAATGGACTCCACAAGCCTCTCGAGACAGTTTAAACTTTATATTATTTTTTTGTAATCTATACGCACATTCAACATCCTCAACTCCCCATCTAATAAAGGTTTCATCAAAGCAGCCCACTGCAAGCAGCTCTTCTCTCTCAACAGATACATTATTTGTATAGAATAGGAACCAAGCTACTGGAATTCTGCTCAAGTCATCATTAAATTCCGAATAAATCTCCTCCCTCATATCATGGAAGTAGTTAGTCTCTCTTAATTTTGTTATCATTTGATTTGGTCTATTAAAATCAATGTAATCTGGCAGCTGAGCTCCATTTTCGTATTCGTAACTAAAACCATACACATACCCAATTACAGCATATTTTTCTCTTGTACCGGTTGAATTCTCAGTATTATTACCAAAGTGTGCGTTGTAATGTTCTCTGACAAAAGTTTCCCCAACAACAACTCCAGTGTCAATAAAGATCATCACATCCCCTTTTGCCCTCTTAATGCCTTCATTTCTTGCAAGAGCAACACGGAACCCTTTATCCTCCTGAAAGTAGTATGTAAGCCTTAATTGACTTTTAAAAGAATCTACAACCTCTTTCGTGTTATCACTTGAACCATCATCTATTACTATTACTTCATACTCCTTGCTTGGAAAGTCCTGTGTTATAAGTGAGAACAGTGTATACTTTAATAATTCACTACGGTTATAAGTAGGTATAATTACAGATGCTTTCATTTGAATCCCCCTTAATTTGATAATATATTAATGTTCAGCTTCAGACATTTCCATCACCTTTTGGGCAAAATATAATGAAATGTCAGCTATTTGCGCCCTCTTTTCTATAAGATTGTCATGAAGAGTTTTAAGCATATCAGTTGAATATCCGCTCTCTTTCCATTTTTCATACCTTATACCAAAGCCAGCACTTTCCCATACTTGTGCATTCTTTAATTCGTGATCGCAGAAAGGCTCTAATATTATTAACGGAGTTGCTGCCCCCAACGAATCCATCAAGGTTCCAGCTCCCGGTTTTCCTATAATAGCATTTGCCTCTCTTGTAATTTCAAACAAAGAATGATACCTATCATCTCCCTCAAAATATGATTCCGTCCCTTCTATTATTTGGGTTAGAGGTGGAAACTCGTACCTGTCATTCTTGTTTTTTTCCCATGCTTCCCAGGTAGAATCAATCATAAAATATCTATTTTTATTTCTATTTGCTTTTGCTTCAAAAATATCATAAACCACAATATCAAGGGGAATACCCTCATCCTCTAATTCTGGGATTTTTTCTTGATAGTTGCCAACTCCCCATCCACCACCGTGTATAAGAAACCTCCCATTTCTTTTGGTATAGGGAACTGGTGGTTTATCAGTGATTGGAATCTGAAATTGTATACTCAGCTTTTCCCTGTCATAAAGACAAATTTCTTGCATTCCTTGGTTATAATTTGCCTTCATGGACTTAATGCTTTTCCAGGAAGGGGATAATTCTCCATCCACATAAAGGATATGGATATTAATTTTTCTCGAGGAATTCCTTTCCTTGAATTCCTCCAATACATGCAGCCAATGTCCTGATAAAACTATGAAATTTTGTCTTTCCTCTCGTTCCCATAGCCCAATCAGCTGGTCTACAAGATGTATGTCTATACTTTTTCTCATATCCATAGGTATTCGTGTCGACATAAGTGCCACAGAATGATTTTTATGGTATGCTTTTTTACTTTTTAGAACCTGCACTTTTTTCTCATCATCGATTAAATCCTCAAAAACATGCACCTTAGCAGGAATACCATATTGCTCAAGGCTATTTTCTAATAATAAACCTGGAACATATAATCCAAGCCCGAAACCCGAACACAAAATTGTGATTTCACCCTTACTCATTTTTGCACTTCCTCACTTGTTAGATGCTGAATTTGCAAATTTTCTAGTTTTTGCTTCTAAAAACTTATTCATCTTTTCATATTGATGAGAATCTACGCTTAATACCCTTTTCACATCAAATAGTCTTGTAAAAAAATCAACCTGCCAAAGGGAAGGCGTTTCGCTTTCTACTGCATAGGCATCAAGATAGGTGATATCTTCTGGACGTAAGCTTTCAACCACAAACTCAGGTACAATCTGTCCGAACATTAATTCAATATAGTAGAAATTATAATAAACTACTTTCTCTAAGTTATACTCCTTTACTCTCTCAATAAACAAATCCCATTGAATTTTGTCATAGAATTTCCCAATATACATATGAAGGTCTGCAAATTTGTATATTTTCAAATCATTTTTTCCTCCTATATAAATCATAAGAGTTGCTTCCTTGTACAAGTGACATGAAAGTTGAATGATATTATCGATATAATCGAGCATATAGCCTTTTATACCATTAAACTCAATAGGGATAGCTCTTTTAATTAAATCTCTGGTATCTACTTTATAGGGGCAATTTCCCTTCCATAAAATATCATGATTTACATCCACCTCAATTACTTTTGCATATTTATTATCACTAATTTTTAGAAACTCTTGAATCTCATGAGTATTCATCTGCTGCAGTATTTTTGCAGACCTTGATGATTCAACAATAACCTGCTTTTCCTTGTTGAATTCCCCCTGTATATACCCAAGCTTCTCCATCTCCTTTGTGAGCACATCAACATCTTCAAGCTTCATAATTAAATCTAGATCATTGAAAATTCTGGCCTCAATTTCTGGATAAACCATACTTGCTAATAGATTCCCCTTTAGAATAGGCACCACCAAATTTACTTCCTCAAATTTCTCCATTATTTCAGATAACCTGTCCAAATAATAGCGGTTTCTTTCTCCGTTAACAACCCACTGATTTTCACATAATCTTTGAAACTCAGTATCCTGCAATCCGTTAAATAAGTTAAATTTTTTGAGATTGTAGTAAAGCATATTAAGTGTTCTGTGGGTCACAGCTTGGTAGATAACCTCTGACCAATCAAGGTCCTGATTCTCAATAATCCTTTTTAGACTTTCTTTTTGTGCTTCTTTCACCTCAACAGCAGTCATTAAAATCAACTGCCTCTCAATATTTAATTCTTCACTTTTCATAATTTTTATACCCCCTTTTGCGAAACTAATGAATCATATAAAGCTTTAACATCATTTTTAGCTATCTTTCCTATAACATTTCTCGGAATGGAGTCTACTAGATAAATTTCCTTGGGAACTTTTCTATCCTCAAGCTCATTTATGCACCATTTGAATAAATCCTTTGTCTTTATCCCACTGCCTTCATTTAAACACACAAGCGCTACAATTCTTTGCCCTAACATTACATCCTCTACCCCAAGCACAGCACATTCCTTTACTTCCTCGTGCTTAAGCAGCACTTCTTCAATGTCTATTGGATAAGCTCGACTTCCTCCTTGCATAATCATGTCATCATTTCTACTTAAAACATAATAACGCCCAGCATCATCTTCATATCCGATATCTCTTGTTCTGAAGCCTTTGGAAGACAATGAAGCTCTTGTCAACTGCTCAGCCTTGTAATACCCCTCCATCATAAAATCGCTCTCTATGTATACCTCACCTATTTCCCCTGCTCTAGCTTCTGTTCCATCCTCTTTGTATACTTTGATTGAACACCCATTCATTGGTTTCCCAATAACACAGGACAGAGTGGTAACATCTTCATGCTCTCCGAAGCTAACTCTTGCAGAAGCTTCAGAAGTACCATAGGCATTATAAAGCTTAACCCATGGAAAACTGTCTGCAGTTTTTTGGTATAAAGTAAGGGGGTTAATCATCCCTCCTATTAGAATTCTCTTTATTGAACTTAGATTAAAATCCTTCAACTTAGGGTAATCAAGCACCTGTAGCAACATGGTTCTTACAATATAAAAATTGGTTGCCTTGTACTCCTCAATAGCTTTTAAAAAAATTGCAGGATGAAATACATTGTTTAGAATTATTATTGCTCCGCCACGACTTATTGCCATCAGCACATCCCCAGATATAGGGCTAACCTGAGCGAGCGACCTTGGAATAATCGTTCTATCTTCACTTGTAAACCCTAGATGTTCTGCAACGGATAGTGCATTTCCCACTATTGCATAATTAGACAATACAATTGCTTTGGGTGTGGATGTTGACCCAGAAGTGAAGCAAATTCCAAAAACTCCTGCATTTATCCCATGTAACTCTCTTTTAGCCTTGTCCAAAAACTCATGTATTTCAACGCTACCTGTCTCGTTCAAAATCATAACCACTCTGATATTCATTTTATCAAGTTGTCCCCTAACAGCCTCATACCCCTTTTTATCAGTAATGAGCAACTCAATATCGGTATAATTTATCAGTTCAATGAGAGCATCCCCTTTAAACTGATAGGACAGTGATACAAATGCTTTCTTTTGTTTATTTAATCCCAACATACTGGAAATAAACTCTACACTATTAGGTAGGTATACCCCTCCAATATTAAAATCCCACTTTTCAATACATTCCGCAAAGTCGTTGACTATTTCTAAAACTTGTCCGTATGTGTATTCTTTCTCGTTATAAAATATCATTATGTTGTCATGATATTTTTCACAGCTCTCTTTAAAAAGATTCCATGGCGAATACTCCTTCTTTAACATATGTCAACCTCCCTTCACTTTGCATTTATATATTTGTGCAGCTTATCTACTGCCATTTTTTCGTAATTTCTAATTGATAGCAACTGTTCATTTAGTTTATCAATTATATTCATATCTTTAACAATTGACAGACGAATACTAAGATTTGCACAAATCTCCCATTCTTTTGCAGCCTCCTTTAATATGCTAGTTACCTCTGTCACTAAAGCCTCCGGAATTTCAGAACCAACCGCAATCAAAAATGCACTAAATCGATTTCTGCTTCTGGATAAGCTTCTGAATACTCCACTATAGTAATGTCTGAAAAAACCCATCAGTGATGGATCAGCTTTTTCAGCTTTTTTGGCAATTAAGTCTTTTCTGAAAGCATCTATGCTGCCTAAGCCACTCTTACATCTGAGGATATCCTTTTCTCCATACATTCGTCTGCAGCTTTCCTCGATAATTTCTTTCCACCTTTTTTCACTGTAATAGAACTGCTTATAATTACTAAATTCCATCCATAAGTTTCTAATCGCCCTACAAAATGTATTTGAATGATATTCAGAGCCCCTTGCCAACATTAATTCATCTATAGGAAATCTTCCATTAAAATCGCAATTTGAAAACCTATATTTATCAAATATTTCTACATAGTTTTCCTCTTCGTTATACCCTGTAACAATTACTGAATGCATCCCATGTTCTTTTTGATATGCTTTATGATATCTCATGTAAAATAAATCCACTACCACTACTACAGGTATCTCATTATCTATCAATTCTTTCATGCGTGAATATGCGATATCCTTGTCATCATCTACATACCAAGTTATTTTAATTTGATCATTTTCAATATTCTTGGTTTTTTGAGCCTCGCGCATACTGAAATTAGTTGTTGCTGGAAAATAAACATATCCTAAAGAAGTATTTAATTCCTCCTCAGTAAATTCAACCGAGCCAGACTCCTTTTGAAGATAATTCAACCCTAGATATCCAGTTTCAGGGCTGTATATAAATGAAAGATAATCTGCAAGTATTAAATCTGGATTTAGATTTATATATGATACTATTGAACCGAATGCATTTTGAAAACAGTCATTTGTATATGGAGAAAAATACATTGGAACGTTCGAAATAGAATACTTTGTCATGATATCACCACTTACTCAGCTGCTACTAAGGTAGCGTTTAATTTTTGATCAATATAATCTACCAAGTTACCTGCCGTTGAAAAGGACTCACTTGTAAGAAAACTGCTATCAAAAACAATATCGAATTTGCTTTCAATATCCACAAGAAGTTCTACCAACCCTATAGAATCAATACCATAATCCTCTCTCAAATCTCCATCTAGTTGCACATTATCACCTTCAAATATACAAAACGCTCTAACTAACTCACATACCTTCTCTTCAATTTCTTTTTTAATCATAATATTGCTCTCCCCTTCTTAATTTTTATTTATTCTGCAAGGCTATAGCCTGATTGCATTTTAGCTTAGTTTACTAATAACAGTTTTATCTACAAAGAGACCTTTCTCTGCTTTTTGACCTATATATGCTTCAACATTATTTCTAATCTGCATATCTAAAAATTGATCACTTACCCTTAAATAAATTATATTTGTTTCCTTTGCCAGCACTGAACTTTGAAATAAATTAAGGTATTCCTGCTTTAAATTAATTAGGTACTCTATATTCTCATTTTTTAGGGCCTCATTGCCTTGAAGCTTCTTATTTGGACGGAATAATGTCTTACCTCTTTTCTCAATTCGTTCATAGCAAACCTGTACATCCACATCATAAAAGAAAATTAAATCAGGTTTTCTGATAGATTCCTTAAGCCTATTACCTATGATTTTACTTGCCCCATTTGCAATATCCCTTGTATATCCAGTATATAAATACCTGTCGGCAATCAAAATATAATTCTTATTTAAAGCTGGTCTGATTTTAAAAAAATAGTCTAGAAGGAAGCTAATCCATTGTAAAATGCTATAAATAAATGGAGTAAGTAAGTTCACAGAATGAATTTTCTGTACAATATTTCTAATTAATCTGTTTGAATTCCATTCTATCGCTTTAGTTTTAAAGCCCCTGTCTATCAAATATCTGTATAGACTTTCCACGCTTCCACTTTTACCACAACCGCTTATTCCTTCGAATACTACTAAAATTCCTTCTTGCCTATTTATAAAAAATCTATCCTTTTTCAATACCTCACATCCATAAATAAATTTTTATTAATACCTTTTACTTATACCTTTCATTTTTAACGGTAATGCGCCCCTCCTCCTGAGGAGCTACAGTTCCTTTTGACTTTATATACTTAGCTAGAACGTCCTTAAGCAACTCACCCTTACTTATTAACTTTGCATCAACGAATTCTTCATAGCCGTCCCCACCATTATATAAATAATCATTTGTAGCCACTTTATAATATTTATTTTTGTCCAATTCCAGGCCATCCTCAGTCGTTATACTTACAACCCTCTTACCAGCAGCTTTTGAAGCATCAAAAGTAAACTTAATTCCTGATACTTGAAGAAAGCCTCCATTTGACCCCGAGTTAGGATATTGCAGCAGACCTCTTTCAAGTGCACTGTAAATTTTATCTCCTTTGAGCTCTATAGTTACAAG